>NZ_JAYGHG010000011.1:0-117651 GCF_034931085.1 Nodularia harveyana UHCC-0300
TTAGCTACTTTCCTAATTGAGATGTTTTTCTCAAGATGTGCTGCAACTATTTTTTCTCTAAGATCGACAGAGTATGACTTCATTTAAAAATATTTATATTTTAATCTAGTGTACCTCATTACAGACGTAAGTGCTGTATTCTAAGTTATATCACTGAGGTGTTAAGTTAAGTCTAAGACGAACTTTGTAAGTTCCCGCAGGTAATACACTATTCAAGTTGGCAATGGTCAGATCAACCTGATAATCTTGATTAACTACTGGTGTTTGAACTTCACTTGGTGTCCCCAAGGGAGAAACTACA
Organism: Nodularia harveyana UHCC-0300; assembly: GCF_034931085.1. NCBI lineage: Bacteria > Bacillati > Cyanobacteriota > Cyanophyceae > Nostocales > Nodulariaceae > Nodularia > Nodularia harveyana. Next base: position 302 of record NZ_JAYGHG010000011.1, read on the forward strand.
TCTGCTGTTCCACTAGGTGAAGTATCAGCCTGAACAACTATATTATTACTATCCTTAATTTCAGCCCCGACAAAATCCAGATCGTTGTATGTTTGATTGCCTGATAAGATAGTACCGTTGTCAATAATATTGGTGATGCTGAAAACTATACTGGTGTTAGCAGTTACGGTCAGGATTTCAGATAAACGAATCTGACGCTCACTGACAATATCTAAGCTAGTGGGGTTATTGGAACTTCTATTGCTTTCAATGGTGATAACAGGTTCTATATTGCCAGAGAAGTCAACGTTAGCATTCTGGGCTTGGGCTGTGGAAGTGTAAGCAAAACCACTGAGAACAGCAAAACTGCTAACTAAAGCAAGAGGAAGAGGATTCATTATTTTTAATAATATGTAATTAATTCTTGTGGCGTGGGTAGATAATTGATTTTTTGCTATTTTACAAAACTCGAAAACATCCGGTAAAGACAGATACTGATCATTGGCATCAGAGATTTTACCAACCTCTTCAACTTCGCCATCACATTGATTATCCACCACAACAAGCGGCAATACAATAACCGTTTCTTCCTGATGCAAAATTTGTTCTGGTTTTAACTCATCAGATAACGCCAAAGTCTCACTAATAGGGGCTTCTGCTAGCAAAGTATTTTGAGGTTTACTAATTTCTAGAGACTGGGAAGAAGTCTGAGATTGACACTGGTTTAAATCTGTTGAGTATCCATCCTCTCCACCAATAAAATCTTGATGATATTGCTGTTTTAAAATCGCCCGTGTTTGGGAAATACGCTTACGGACATTAGCATAAGAAATATTCAGTTTTTCCGCAATTTCTTGATATGAAAATTCTTCCTGAAAGTGCAGAGTAAAAGTTTCTCGCAGTCTGGGTGGTAATTCATCAATAGCAAGGGAAAACATTTGTTTCAGTTCTTTTTGTGTAGCATAAAGAACTGGGTTTTCTTCCTGACTCACTAATTCTTGCTCAAGTTGTATTACTTCCCAACTCTGAATGTTTTTTCTAGCTCGGTGACGTTCTCTATGGATATCCATGCAGAGATTATAAGTTAATCGGCTCACCCAACTTTTAAAGTTTTGAATTTGTACCGTAGAATTACGTATTTTATCCCAGGCTTTGAGCATGGCTCGACTAAGGGCATCTTCTGCATCAATGGCATTATACATCCATTTGACACAACAATGGGACAGATAGCTCTGATACTCTTGCCATAGCTGCCAAAAGTTCGATCTGATATCGGTATAATGCACGGATATTAAAGAATAAACGTAAGATGATATATACAGATAGTAGCTTAATCAACCTGGGGTAATTTTGTAACAGTATAAATACCAAAAAGCTGGTGTAGTTATATTTACGGAAACTTTACAAAAATGACTCCGTAACAGTTATTGGAGAAGGTTTTTACAAAGGATTTTGAGTGGGTATACCAATAGCACGAGGAAAATTAGGTGGGGTATTGACGACTTTACGTAACTGAATACAATGACGAATGCTTTGAGTTAAAGGTGTGGTAAATTCATCAATTAATTCAATTACACCACCTAGTTGGTTTACAGGATTTTGCAAAGATTTAGTTTCTTCCTGTGTCCAATTACCACGATAAATTATGGCTAAACCACCAGTTTTTAGTAATGGTAAAGTATATTCGGCGCAGACAGCAGCATTACCAACAGCGCGAATTAAGGCGATATCGTAGGTTTTGCGGTGCTGGGGATGATGTCCGATTTCTTCGGCTCTATCAATGCAAGTTTTAGCATTAATCAGAGTTAATTCCTTCAAGCTTTCGTTAATAAAATTAATTTTTTTACGAGTTGAATCTACGAGAGTAATTGTAGAATTAGGGATGGCTATTCCTACGGGTAAACCGGGAAAACCCGCACCTGTGCCAATATCAATTATAGCAGCATTTTCTGAGAGAGATGGGATAAATTTTCCTTGTGGTGCTATTCCTCTCAGTGAGTCCCACAGATGTTTTTCCCAAAATTCTTGGGGTTCGGTAATGCGAGTTAAGTTTAACTGTTGATTACCTAGCAAAATTAATTCATACAACTGCTGAAATTGTTGCTGCTGTTGTTGGTTGGGTTGCCAATTTAGGGTTTCTTGCCAAATTTCTGTCATTTCTGGCAATATGGGAATTGTGGAGTTTGTCATTAGTTATTGGTGATGGTGGGTTACGCTGTCGCTAACCCACCCTACGTTTTTGGGGTAATTGATTATTTATCTGTTATCGCTCTGACACAGGTTCTTGAATTTTCGCTTTCAGTATGGCTGGGTCTACTGATTGTAGTTCACCGTGGTTAAGTGTCCAACATTGGTCTGCGATCGCTAGCATATCTCCAGCATCATGTGTCACTACCAACAGTGTCCAATCTTTTTTCAGCTTCGCTAATAAATTTACCAGTTGCCGACGCATTGACCAATCTAATCCCGCCGTCGGTTCATCTAATAACAATAAATTTGGCTGACGAATCAATTGTACAGCCAAAGCCAAACGCCTCTGCTGTCCACCACTCAAAGCATTAGGTGCAGCCGAAAGTGATAAATGCTCTAATCCTACTTCGTTTAATGCTCCCCAAACTCGTTCTGACCCTAATTCCGGATGTCCTAAGCGCAATTCTTCTAAAACACTACCACCGCAAAAGTGCCGTTCTGGGAACTGAAATACTAACCCAGCCAATTGTTGTAGTTGTTCCGCTATCAGTTGCTGTTCCCGCCAAAAGAGTGCGCCGGAAGTAGGTTCGGCTAATCCAGACAACAGTTCTAGTAGGGTACTTTTACCGGAACCACTAGGACCAATAATCATACCTAGCTGCTGGGGTACTAATTCCAGATTAATTGATTTGAGAATCGCTGTTGGGCTGGCTGTGGGATGATAAGTTAAATTTCGGAGAGTGAGCATTTTTAGGGACTACTGAAAAGTTGGCGGATAATTTGTTAACTTAGATTAACTAGAAAATGAAGTTTCTCAAATTACAAGTTTGTTGGGAAAAAATTTGCTGAGTATATACCTGTTGTTAGATTTTAGGGGATTTTATTTTACCTTGAACACAAGGTGCAGAAATGGGAACCTGTCTACATAAACCTAGTTAACCCCTGTAAAATATTTGGGCGGAAACTAGGACAAATTATAGTTAACTGTTTTTGCCATTCTGAGTAACAGATACAACAATTTTAACCACAACTTTTATAAGGGTGACAATGAATAAACGGTTTTCCAGTTTGAAATCTATCGGGTTGGGTCAATTTTCTAAGCTGACTCAGACTAGTTTTGCATCTGTAATTGCACTGACTTGTTGGGTAAATCCCTCTCTCGCTGGCGATCCCTTCCGGACTAATGAACTGCGTAATATTGGGGATAATACAGAAGCGGCTTTTAAGGCGATTTTCCAACAAGGTGATTATCCCACCGCCGCCAGTTACCTAGAAAAAGCCGTCTCTAATGAACCTAATGAGCCTTTAGCTTATGCATTGAAGGCTTCTTTAGCTTATGTGAATAAGGATGTGGCTAAACTTGATACTTACAGCAAAAAAACTCTCGCAATGGGAGAAAAACTAATTGCTACAGACGAATTACGTGGTAATATATACACGGCAGTAGGTCATTTTTTTGAAGGTGCAACCATTCTCACCCGTGAAGGAACACTGAAAGGAGCGCCCCAAGCTTTAACTCGGCTGCGTCAAGTTTATCAACATTTAGACAAGGCGGAAGCGATCGCACCTCGAGATCCAGAATTAAATTTACTCAAGGGTTATATGGATTTAATGCTATCTGTGAATTTACCCTTTGCAAATCCTAATGATGCGATCGCCAGATTAAAAGCCAATGCTGGTCCCCAATACTTAGCAGATAGAGGTATAGCCCTCGCTTATCGGGATTTAAAACAGTATTCTCAAGCTTTAGAATATGTCAACAGTGCGTTAAAATCCACATCCGAACACCCAGAGTTATATTATCTCAAGGCTCAAATTCTCAGAGAACAAGGACAAAAAGCCAAAAGTCGGTCAATGATTGAAGAGGCGATCGCGCATTTCGATAAAGCCTTAACTAAAAGATCCCAACTTCCCAGCGATTTAGTCAGACAAATTGAAAAGGAACGCAACAGCACCGTTAATAACCTGAATAATTTAGGTCGTTAATTCAGATTAATTTTTCTAGAGGCGTTCCATGTAACGTCTCTACTGAGTCGGAGATATTTCTCTGATCTAGAGTTTATCTCGTCTCTCCATTAACTATGCTAGTATGCTTATTTCTATAGATAGTAATTAAGATATTTTCACCCAATGCAAATTCAGTTCCGTGAAATTAACCCTTTTGATTTGTGGATTTGGCTGAAATTCACTACAATTCCTTCTGGACGGGAAAAACAATATGTAGAAGAAGTCTTTAATTCCTGGTTTTATTTAGGAAAATTGGGTGCATTTAATGCTGAAAATCTGCAAGTTCAAGAAACCGGACTAGAAATCAGCTATATGAGTTATGACCCAGAAGGTTATGATAAAAGCTTATTAGCACTCATGCATAACATGGGCGAGTTTGAGTATGAAGGACAGTGGGCGCGTTGTTGGTTAGATACGGGAACTGCTGATGCGATCGCACTTGACATTCTCATCAACGCCTTAAAACAATTAAATCAGGAATACGTCACCATTGAAGAATTATATATTGGTGGTGAAAACGAAGATTGGCCTGTAGAAGATAGTGACAATCCAAATCATTCCATGTACGATAATTAACTAGATTACTCGAACTTAAAAACAGAGACTTTCCACAGTCCCGGAGATTTTGAAATGAGCAAACTAGGAAAAATTTGGGTATTAGCTTTAGGATTGATCCGGGATGACGGACGTATTTTTGTTTCTGAAGGTTACGATTCTGTCAAGGAAGAAACTTATTATCGGGCTTTAGGTGGTGGAGTTGACTTTGGTGAAACTAGCCAAGCTGCTTTACAAAGAGAATTTCAGGAAGAAATCCAAGCAGAATTAACCAATATTAAGTATCTAGGTTCCATAGAAAATATTTTTACATTTAATGGTCAGCAAGGACACGAAATTATTCAAACTTATGAATGTGATTTTGTGGATTCCAAATTTTATGAATTGGAAAGCTTAATATTTTCAGAGTCAAAAAAACACCAGCATAAAGCAATATGGTTAGATATTGCTGACTTTAAATCAGGGAAGTTAAAATTAGTCCCTGAAGCATTTTTAGTCTACTTGTAAATTCCCAACCCAGTAACTTAGTAAATATTACGAACTACGAACTACGAATTACGAACTACGAATTACAAACTACGAATTACGAATTACGAATTACGAACTACGAATTACGAATTACGAACTACGAATTACGAACTACGAACTACGAATTACGAATTATCACTCATACCTATCTTTCTTAGATTTAATCACTTTAATCACATCATCATGTTGTTGACCTTCGATGATATCTTTTAAATGTATTTTGCCTTCAATATATTGAATATGAATCCGCCATCCTGATATTTTATCAATATCCGCTCTGTATATTGCTTGTTTAATCCCTGTGACTTTATGCAGTCTGGTTTTAGGAAAACTTCTGGTTCTATGACACTCATTATCTTCTAATTCGGCTAAAGCTTGCAGAAAATCAACTTTTAACTCTTCTGGTAAAATCTGAATAGCTTCATGGATGACACCATATTCATCCAAAAGAGGTTTGATTTGTGCCATTATTTGGAATGAACCTCGCATTCTTGATTTTCAACAGTAAAATCTTGGTAAATAGTTTCCGCAACTGAATTATATGCTTTCGCTGCATCTTCAGGCTTGACAGCTCTAAATAAAGTGATTACTGTTCGGTCAAAAATGGGATCATCATCTATTGTGAGAATTATTCTAATTTGTTGATTAATTCTCAGGGAATATATCGAAGAATCATAGTTTTCATTAAGTCTAATATTTCTTAACTGTGTGCTGTTTTTGTAAAAAAGTTTTGTATCTATTCCCAGCAACTCCACATATCTATTAAGTTTTTTAATAATCTTAAACTTTTCTGTATTACTAAATTGCTCTAAATCTTGCTCAAAATCTTTTGTAGATTCAATCAGTATATCCATCGTCATCGCTCCTGGGATTAAATCCCCAACTTACTTCAAATTTAACGTAGAGAATAAATAATTGAAGTTTCTGACTATGGTAATTTAAAGAAAGCAAATTCTGTTAACATTTCTGTGGCGACCTAGCAAAAGTAATATAGATTATTTATGGCTTTTCTGAGTTGAGTAAGATACCAGAAATCTACCCCAAAACCCCTCCCCGGAAACACCAAACAGGAAGGGGCTATCATATACCTGATATCGAAGTTGATTTATAGCCAACTTTCCAAAAAGACTAGGATAAAGGACGGTAAACCCGATAGTTAATTTCCGGGAAAATATTATCCATTAATTCCACTTTTTCTAGCCAACCACTATCGACTTTGCCGATTTTAACATCTTCATAGAGTTTATTAAACCGCATGAGGTGCGATCGCGTTCTTCTCACAGCATAAGGAACCATTGTTCCCGTCCGCATAATAAAAGCCCAGTCAGAAGATTGGGCGAGTAACAGTTCCCGCGCTGCTTGGTTAAGTGCTTTTTCTTGCAATTGGTCTTCCGCTTCCAGGTGGGATATTTCAATCATCCGTTCGGTTGCTTTGTGTAAATGTGGATAAATCCAAGCATTTGTTTCATTCAACCAATACTCATGGAAACCTTTATAGCCCCAACTTGACTGGGAAGGGCGACAAACTTGTTGGTTAGGTTCAGACCGCAAATAATCAGCCAAATGAGCCATTTGATATGTGCCTTGGTCATGCCATGATTTCCGGAACAGGTAATCAATAAACCAAGGGCCTTCATACCACCAGTGACCAAATAACTCTGCATCGTAGGGCGAAACAATAATAGGCGGGCGACCCATAATACCGTGTAAATGCTCGGTTTGGCGTTCACGGTTATACATAAAGTTAGCAGCGTGTTCTGCTGCTTTTTCCCGCGCCCAATAGGGGTCATACAGTGCTTTATCGGAAAGCCCTAAACCACGTCCAGTAATTTTATGATATTTAATGCCCGTATTTTTTCTTTGACCATTGGGCATAATGTAGGGCTTAATGTACTCATATTCGGCTTCCCAGCCCAAATCTTTGTAAAATTCCCGATATTCTGCTGCACCGGGATAGCCTACTTCAGAAGACCACACCTGCTGCGAAGATTCATGGTCTCTACCAAAAGCCGCAACACCAGGTTCTGTAAAAATCGGTGCATAAGTACCAAAGCGGGGGCGAGGACGAGCGTATAAAATCCCATGTCCATCAGTGAGAAAATAGCGTAAACCAGCATCAGCTAGCATTCGCTCCACACCTTCATAATAAGCGCATTCCGGCAACCAAATACCTCTGGGAGCTTGACCAAAGGTTTGCTCGTAATGTTCGCAAGCTACCTGAATTTGCGCCCACACAGCTTGGGGATACATTTTCATTAGTGGTAGATAGCCGTGAGTAGCACCACAGGTAATAATTTCTAAGTTGTTGCTATCTTGAAATTTCTTAAAACCTGTGATCAAGTCACCTTTGTAGTGTTCCCAGACCTGACGCGCTTCATTAAACTCACTAGCATAATGTTCGGCTAAATAACGAAGATGTCCATCTTTGGCATTACGCTCAATTTCCAGTTCTATCAGTTCTTCTAGTTGAGTGAGGTGCGCGTCATAGCGTTCTTGTAGTAGAGGATCACGGAGCATCGACACTAGGGGCGGTGTCATACTCATAGTAATTTTAAAGTCGATGCCGTCTCGCTTTAAGCCCTCAAATACTTTTAATAAGGGAATGTAGGTTTCGGTGATGGCTTCATAAAGCCATTCTTCTTCCAACACATAGTCACTTTCTGGGTGACGAACAAAGGGTAGATGTGCGTGAAGTACCAGCGCGACGTAGCCTATAGCCATAGTAATTTAAGGGTAATCGTAAATTTAAGCAGGAAAGTTGAGAGAAATTAAAAATATTTTAAGACTTTATGGGGATCGTGAGGGCAGTTTTATGATCTGCTCTGTTATTAAGATATTTATCAGTTATCAGTTATCAGTTATCAGTTATCAGTCCAGAGACATAATTGGGCAGAAATCCCTGACTCAATCGGCCTGTTTACTGTTCACTGTTCACTGTTCCCTGATTTATTCTTCTGCTTCTTTATACAGTTGTTCTAACTCTTGCAACTGTGTTTTCCTGGAGACGCGACGATATTTTTTACTCTCTAACTTGGGTTCGTACTGCTGCTTTCCCTTACCTTTGCTTTTGATTTTCATGGTGGATTCGGGATCTGCTTGTTGATGTAGCTGAGTTTGACGGGCGATCGCCTGATCTAAAAATTCCAAGTAATGTTCATACCTTTCCCAGTCGCCTTGGACTACACAATCAGGCTCGTCTCGATGCACACAATCACTAAAACGACAGCTACCCACTGCTAACCGTTCTCTACCCTCTGGGAAATAATAGATTAGTTGTTCGGGGCTACAATCTAAATCAGGTTGATTAAAGCCGGGAGTATCTGCCAGTAAACCACCCCCAGGTAAGTCAAATAATTCTGTATGGCGCGTTGTATGACGACCTCGAGCTAATTTGCCGGAAACTTCCCCCACTCGCAGATTGACAGTGGGAATCAGCACATTAATTAGGCTAGATTTTCCCACGCCGGAAGGCCCAGCAATTACAGTAATTTTATTATTCAGATGGGTTGTTAATGCGTCAATATTGATGCCGTTTTGGACGCTGATAAATAGAGGTTTATAGCCCCATCCCCACAGGCGATCGCTAATTTCTTGTTGTACCTGTGGTGAGACTAAATCACTTTTATTCAGACACAGAAGCACATCCACATCAGCAGACTCAGCTTTTACCAGAAATCGACTTAATTGATAAGGTTCCAGGGGTGGATCTGTGACAGCAAATGCTAAGAGTATTTGGTCAACATTGGCGATCGCGGGTCTGTCTAAGACACTTTTCCGGGGGAGAACATCAGAAATTGCCCCCCTACCACCAGACCAATCCGGCTCAGAAACAACGACGCGATCGCCCACCATCACCTGTTGACCGATTTTTTTCAACCGAGTTCTCCGGGTACAGAGAAGAATACAAGGAGTAGGGATTGGATCAAAACCTTCCTGATCATCTACATCCAGCTGTACGCGATAAAAATTTGCCTGCACAGCCAGCACCGTACCGAGTAACTGTCCAGTCATAGAAATCGTTTCCACTATTTTCATTGAGAAGTAGCCGGACGGCGTACCAGCAAAGAAAAATAGCCCATGCAATCTGTAATTTGCTCAACCTGATAACCTGCCATTGTCAGACTATCAGGGACTTGCTCAATAGGTTCTCCAGCATCTAGCCATACTTCCAACAAACCACCGGGCAGCATTTTCTCCAAATATAACTTTGTCCGCACAAAATTAATCGGGCAAGGAGTACCGCGTAAATCAAGTTGAGCATCAGGAGTCGAAAGGTGAGAAGACTTCATTACTTAAACAGATTTCCCAAGAATCCTTCTAGACCACCTTTACCAGTGCGATCGCCCTTAATTTTAGCCAACTTCTCCAGCAACTCTCTTTCCTCAACAGTCACCTTCGTCGGAATATCAATTAATATTGTCAGCAAATGGTCCCCGCGACTCACAGGATTTCCCAAACGAGGTACACCGCGATTTTCCAGTTTCATCACCGTATTCGGCTGAGTACCAGCAGGGATAATCAATTCTACAGGACCGTCTACCGTTTCTACTTCCAAACGGCAACCTAAAATAGCTTGCAAGTAGCTAACTTTAATTTCCGAAAGAACATTAATCCCATCCCGTTGGAATTCTTCGTCTTCATTGACAAATAAATAGACATATAAATCACCCGGAGGTCCACCACGTTGACCAGCATCCCCCTCTTGGGAAATCCGCAACCGCGTACCATTATCCACACCAGCCGGAATCGTAATTTTCAGCTTCTTAGGTACTTGATTTGTCCCCTTACCATCACAAGCATCACATTTATCCTCAATCACCATCCCTGTACCATTACAGGTAGGACAACTGGAAACTTGAGTAAAGCTACCAAAAGGCGTTCTAGTCACGCGACGTACTTGACCAGAACCACCACAAGTTGCACAAGTACGAGGGCGAGTACCAGCTTTCGCACCAGAACCACCACAAACATCACAAACTTCTAAATGGGAAATGCGAATTTCTTTTTCGCCGCCAAATACCGCCTCTCGAAAATCTAACTTCAGGTCGAGCCGTAAGTCGTCACCGCGCACCGGGCCACTGCGCCGGCGTTGTTGCGTTTGACCGCCCATACCACCACCAGCGAAGCCACTGAAAATGCTTTCAAAGATATCGGCAAAGCCGCTCATATCGCTCATGTCTTGGAAGCCTCCGCCAGCAGCAGCACCAGAAACACCAGCTTCACCAAAACGGTTATAACGCTCTCGAACGTCTGGCTCCGAAAGCACTTCATACGCGCGGTTAATTTCCTTAAACCGATCTTCCGCTCCCGGTTCTTTGTTCACATCTGGGTGATACTTCCGGGCTAAACGGCGGTAGGCTTGTTTGATGTCTTCTTTGTCGGCGTCACGAGAGACACCCAGAATTTCATAATAGTCGCGGGCCATATAGCAAAGGTAAAAGTTAGGAGGAAGAAATCAGAAGGCAATACACGCCATAAACACTTGCTATCTTACGGTAAGTCATATCCTTGAGGAGCGGCTACTCATTCAAGTATGCCAGTCAGGACTATAAAATCTACTCCTGTGGTTCGCCCAAGGGCGAAAACTGCCTCAGATGACTTCTTTCAGTAATGCAGCGTCTTTAGAAGGCGACTTGCAGGAAACTAGACAGAAAGAAAAAGTTAATTTTTATGAATATATCGATTTTACCTTTTATCTTTCACAAAAATTACCAGGAAGTTTCGTAAAAGCAGGGGAGCAAGGATAATAATTTTGTCATAATCCATGTATTCCCCTCTCCACTGTTCCTTAGACTAAGCTGATGGCAAGACTCTGCGCCGGATAATGAGCAAAGCCGAAGTGCAGTCCCCAATCGTTAATCTATGGCTTCATAATCAGCCGGTACGGTACTTTCATCATCAAAATCAAAGTTGAATTGTGGTTCTAGTGTTCCACTTACAGGTTCCTCTAATTCTTCTGATGTCAGAGTTTGATCTGAGACTTCGACTTCTTCCACTGAATCACTATCTGTTGAGTCATTAGCTCGACTGTACACATCAGCACCAATAGCAAACACAGTTTGTTGGAAGTCATCTAAATACTGTTGAAATTCTGTCAGCGAAATCCCAGGATTAGTCATGACAGCTTTGAGTTGCATAACTTTTTCTTGAGCTAAAGCTTTCATCTCCTGACCAATAAACTCACTATTCTCTTTGAGACTTGATTCATAACTAAACAACAAATTATCTGCTTGGTTTTTGAGATTAACCAGTTCTTTGCGTTTTTTATCTTCTTCAGCAAATGCTTCGGCTTCTTGCTGCATCCTTGCTACTTCGCCGCTATCCAAACCACCAGTGTTGGTAATCCGAATACTCTGCTCTCGACCAGTACCTTTATCTTGGGCTGCAACCTTAAGGATACCGTTAACATCAATTTCAAAAGATACTTCTATTTGTGGGACTCCACGGGGAGATGGCGGAATCCCTGTCAGCAGAAATTTCCCCAGACTTTTGTTATCCCTCGCCATTGCCCTTTCCCCTTGGAGGATGTGAATTTCCACAGAGGTTTGTCCATCCACAGCTGTAGAAAAGACTTGGAATTTACTGGTAGGAATTGTAGTATTACGTTCAATAATTTTGGTAAATACTTCTCCCAAAGTTTCAATTCCCAAAGATAAGGAAGTTACATCCAAGAGCAGAAGATTATCAACCTCACCACTCATTACCCCAGCTTGAATAGCTGCACCCAGTCCGACTGCTTCATCAGGGTTGATAGAACGGTCGGGAGTTTTACCCTCAAAAAACTTGATTAGGGCATTCTGCACTGCTGGAATGCGGGTGGAACCACCTACCAAAATAATTCTGTCTATGTCTTTGGTTTGGAGATTTGCATCTTTAAGAGCCTGACTCATTGGATCGATGGTACCTTGAATTAAAAGCTTTGCCATTTCTTCAAATTGAGCGCGATTCAGTTCCATCTCCAGATGTTTTGGACCAGTCTCATCGGCAGTTATGAAGGGTAGGTTAATGGAGGTACTGGCCAGATGAGAAAGTTCAATTTTTGCTTTTTCTGCTGCTTCCCTTAGACGTTGTAGAGCCATATTATCGAGGGACAGGTCGATATTTTCTTGTTCCTGAAAACGTTCAACCATCCAGGTGACTATAGTGTTATCAAAGTCATCTCCGCCCAGGTGGTTGTTACCACAAGTTGCCTTGACTTCAAAAACGCCATCTCCAAGTTGGAGAATGGAGACATCGAAAGTTCCGCCCCCTAAGTCAAACACTAAAATCAACTGTTCTTGGTCTTGCTTTTCTAGACCAAAGGCTAAAGCCGCAGCAGTTGGCTCGTTGATAATCCGCAGAACTTCCAATCCAGCAATAGTACCGGCATCTTTAGTTGCTTGTCTTTGGGCATCTGTGAAATATGCTGGTACGGTAATTACTGCCTTAGTTACTTCTTCACCTAAAAAAACTTCTGCATCCTGCTTGAGTTTTTGCAAAACCATAGCAGAGATTTCTTGGGGTGTGTAGTTATCACCACGAATTTCAACATCAACTGTATCATCTCGACCTTTGATACAGTTATAAGGTACGCGACTACGTTCAGTTTGAGTATCTTCCCAACGACGACCGATAAAGCGTTTAATGCTATAGATTGTGTTTTCAGCGTTAGTTACGGCTTGGCGCTTTGCCATCTGACCGACTAAGCGAACACCACCCTTTCCAAATCCCACAATGCTTGGTGTAGTACGTCCCCCTTCAGTGTTGGAAATGACAAGTGGTTTACCACCTTCTAAAACTGCGACGCAACTATTAGTAGTGCCTAGATCGATGCCAATAACTTTTCCCATAATTAAAGTATTTTTATTGCGTGTTTCTACTGTGCTTTTCCGCGCATTATTGTTTTTATCGGCTAAAGCTTAAGGTAACGTCCGTGAAACTTCTCTGTTAAGTAGTTGAAACACTGACATTTTTTGAGGGTAGCCTTGTGGTGTTCAAGTCTCTCCGCTTATGCAAAATGCTATCAAAAGACGGGCTGAGAAAGTCGGGAAAACTATTAACAGCCCTATCCTTTGTGAGATATGTGATGCCTATGCTTGATAGGATGCAGCCATTGTAGTCAATAAGACGAGCAACTATAGTTTAGCTGTCAGATGAACTCGACTGATCTTCGGGTACAGATGGTGATGTATCTGCTGGAGGAGCGGCTACTTTAACCATGGAATGGCGTAGGATGCGATCGCCCAAATAATATCCCCGGACTAACTCTTCTAACACTGTTCCTTCGGGATGTTCGTCCGTCGGTTCGCGCATGACTGCTTCATGGAGATTGGGATCAAATTCTTGACCTTCAGGACGCATTGGTGATACTCCTATGCGTTTGAGGCAATCCACAAGTTGTTTGTAAACACCTTGATAACTTTTGTGAATTGTCATCTCGCCATCACTTTGTGGCTTCAGGAGCGATCGCGCCCGCTCAAAATTATCGACTATAGGTAACAATTCCAAAATAGTGTTACGTTTAACTTGCAAATCCAGTTCTTCTTTTTCTTTACTGGTGCGTTTGCGGTAGTTCTCAAAATCCGCCCCAATCCTCATATATTGAGTATTGCGTTCTTCTAGTTGTACTTTGAGAGACTCAATTTCTTGAGTCAATTCTGCTAAAGCAGCCGTTGCTTTTTCATTATTATCAGTGGCAGCAGCACCATTTTCCGGTGAAAATGTTGTATCTTCAGATACATTTTCTGGTGTGATCACTTGCTCTGTAACCTCGCTGCCAGATTCATGAGAGTTAGTTTCGGCTGGAGAGTCGCTCTTCATTGATTGCTTTACCTCTGTTGGTTCACCCAATTGCTGGCTGGTATTGTTTACCTGTTTATTTTCATCCATCATTACTTTACCCGTCTCAGCTTGTTTTTATGGCAGTAAGTCACCACAGCTTACAACTGAGGTTAATTTTCTTGTCCTCATTTTCCTAGATAATGATGCCACCGTCCCTTTATTGTGACAAATAGTGAACACCTTAGCGTAGAGACCCTGGGGACGGTATCCCGAACGAGGAGGTTAATACTTTATTTTTTATTGCCTGTGTGTAAGGGAATTTCCACACAATATCCCAGTCCAGAGTAGTCCAGATAGCCCGTTAATCCTGGGTTTTGACCTCTTCTTTCCCCCACAAAAAAGAACTAGGAAAAACTTTGACCTAAATTTACTCAGTATAAATGAAAATTATTGACTCCAGGCTGGGAATAATGTAAATAGAGGTTTTCCCTACTCATTCCTGATCTATGACTTACTCCTCACCACAACGGCGCAGTACCGCTCTAACGACAAGAACAGAGTTTTCGCCCTTTGGCAACAAGCTAGTACAATCTGGCTATGTCAACAGCGAACAGATGAGGCTAGCGCTGATTGAAAGCCGCAAATCTGGCAGACCCTTAACGGAAGTCTTAGAGTCTATTACTGGAAAAGAACTATCGCCTGAGTTTCTCAGACAATATAAAAAACAACAGCTATTTGAACTAAAAATACTATACGGTGTTGAGTTCCTAGATCCAGAAGTCAACCAAATTGGCAACCCCAAGACAGTCAACCTGATTCACACTCTCATACCTGCGGATATTTGTCGTCGTCATCGCTTGGTGCCATTATCCAGAAATGACACAGACACCCCTCCCAGTGTCTTGGTGGCAATGGTTGATCCAGATAATCTCGAAGCTTGCGATGACCTTAACCGCATCCTGCGCCCCCAAGGTTTAGCATTACAGCGTATGGTAATTACCCAAGAAGATTACCAACAGCTAATTCACCAATATTTGGATGATTTAGCTGTGCGCCAAAAGCAGCAGGCAAAAGAAAAGTTTACGGATATTAATCAAGATTTAGAAAATCTGAGTGATATCGACATTGATGATAATTCAGAAGAGAGCGAGGATGATTTAGGGGTTGTCATGAAGGGTGCAGAAGATGCCCCAGTGATTAACCTTGTCAATAGAGTCCTAGCTAAAGCTCTCCATGAAGGGGTTTCTGATATTCATATTGAACCACAGGAGGAAAATTTACGGATACGCTTTCGTAAGGATGGGGTATTGAGTGAAGCTTTTGATCCTCTACCCAAAAAAATCGTGATGGCGGTGACAGCGCGATTTAAAATTATCTCTAATCTAGACATTGCAGAGCGACGCTTACCTCAAGATGGACGTATCCGCCGATTGTTTGAGGGACGTAAGGTGGATTTCCGTGTTAATACGTTGCCTAGTCGCTATGGGGAAAAGGTAGTACTGCGGATTTTAGATAACTCTTCCACCCAATTAGGATTGGATAAGTTAATTACTGATCCGGAAACTTTGCATATTGTTCAGGATATGGTCAGTCGTCCTTTTGGATTGATTCTGGTCACTGGTCCGACTGGTTCTGGTAAAACTACATCGTTATATTCAGCATTAGCAGAAAAGAACTCTCCTGGCATCAATATCAGTACAGTAGAAGACCCCATTGAGTACAGCTTGCCAGGGATTACTCAAGTACAAGTAATTCGAGAAAAAGGGTTAGACTTTTCTACTGCTTTACGGGCATTTTTACGCCAAGACCCGGATGTGCTGCTAGTGGGTGAAACACGGGACAAAGAAACAGCAAAAACAGCGATTGAGGCGGCTTTAACTGGTCACTTAGTATTAACTACTTTACACACTAACGATGCTCCTGGTGCGATCGCTCGTCTGGGAGAAATGGAGATTGAGCCTTTTATGGTTTCTAGTTCCCTGATTGGTGTATTAGCCCAACGTTTAGTGCGCCGTGTCTGTTCTAATTGCCGTATTTCCTATACTCCTACCACTGAGGAACTCGCTCGCTACGGCTTATCAGCATCCCAAGATGCAAGTGTAACTTTTTACAAAGCTAATACCTTAACCTTAGACGAAATTACTGAAGCAAAAGCCAAAAATCAGGAAGTTTGTCCCAAGTGTAACGGCTCTGGCTACAAAGGACGTTGTGGTGTTTATGAAGTGATGCGAGTCACGGAAAACCTACAAACCCTGATTAACCAAGCAGCCCCAACAGAACGCATTAAGGAAGTCGCTGTGGAAGAAGGCATGAAAACCTTACTAGCTTACAGTCTAGACTTAGTGCGTGAAGGTGCTACAACTCTAGAAGAAGTAGAACGGGTAACCTTTACTGATACAGGCTTGGAAGCAGAGTTAAAAGCCAAACGTAAGAGTGGTCTGACTTGTGTAACTTGTAGCGCAATATTACAGCCGGAATGGTTAGATTGTCCCTACTGCATGACACCTCGTTTCCCAGATTAGGTATTAGTCATTCGTAATTGCTCTCAACTCACAAATTCAATAAATAAACAAGGAATCAGAACTATGGAAATGATGATTGAAGACTTGATGGAACAAATGATTGAAATGGGTGGCTCGGATATGCATTTATCAGCAGGTCTACCTCCCTATTTTCGCATCAGTGGCAAACTGACTCCTATCGGTGACGAGGTATTAACTGCAGACCAGTGTCAAAGACTGATTTTCAGTATGCTCAATAATACCCAGCGTAAAACCTTAGAACAAACTTGGGAGTTGGATTGTTCTTATGGTGTCAAGGGTTTAGCTCGTTTCCGGGTGAATGTATATAAAGAACGTGGTGCTTATGCTGCTTGTTTACGGGCGCTCAGTTCCAAAATTCCTAACTTTGAAAAATTAGGTCTGCCAGATATCGTGCGGGAAATGTCCGATAAGCCCAGAGGATTAATTCTGGTGACAGGCCCCACAGGTTCCGGAAAGACAACCACCCTAGCGGCCATGATTGACTTAATTAACCGCACCAAAGCCGAACACATTCTCACAGTAGAAGATCCCATTGAATTTGTTTACGAACCCATTAAAAGCCTAGTCCACCAACGACAACTCAACGAAGATACTAAGAGTTTTTCTAATGCCTTGAGAGCTGCTTTACGGGAAGATCCAGATATTATTCTGGTGGGGGAAATGCGTGATTTGGAAACCATTTCTTTGGCTATTTCGGCGGCGGAAACAGGACACCTAGTATTTGGAACTCTACACACCAGTTCGGCTGCACAGACTGTTGACCGGATTATTGACGTGTTTCCCCATGAAAAACAAACTCAAGTGCGGGTGCAATTATCTAACTCTTTAGTAGCGATATTTAGCCAAACTTTAGTAACAAAGAAAAACCCTAAACCAGGTGAATTTGGTCGGGTCATGGCGCAAGAAATTCTCGTGGTTACTCCTGCTATTTCTAACTTGATTCGAGAAGGAAAAACAGCCCAAATTTACTCGACTATCCAAACTGGTGGTAAATTGGGAATGCAAACTTTAGAAAAGGTTTTAGCTGATTTATATAAAGCTGGAACTATTTCTTTTGAGGCAGCAATGTCTAAAACTTCCAAACCTGATGAAGTTCAACGTCTTATCGGTAGTGCTACACCCCAAGCAGGTGCAAGACCTGGTGCTGTTAGAGCGCGTTAAGTTTTTACGTTTTCCATCATCCTATTTTAAATTACTGAATCCATGCCAACTTATGTAGCCAGTATTCGGGATGCTCAAGGACAATCCCGAAAGGAAAAAATCGTTGCCGAATCCTTGTCCGATGCTCGCACTAATCTCAGACAGCAAGGTTTTGTTGTCCAAGACTTAAAGCAGTCTCAGAATTTCAGCTTTGATTTTAAGAAAATTGAGATGGCAATGACGAAAGTCAGTGTTAAAGATAAAGCTGTCTTTTCCCGTCAATTTGCTGTTTTGATGAATGCTGGTGTCGCTATTGTCAGAAGTTTAGGTGTGCTAGCTGAACAGTGTAGCAATCCTAAATTAAAACAAGCACTTATAGAAATCAGTGATGATGTACAAACTGGGGTGAATCTTTCCGAGTCAATGGAGAAACATCCTGAATGCTTTGATGGTTTGTACGTCAGTATGGTCCAAGCTGGTGAAATTGGTGGTGTTTTGGATGATGTGCTGAATCGTTTGGCTAAGTTGTTAGAAGATGTCGCCCGATTACAAAACCAAATTAAATCGGCACTTTCTTATCCAGTAGTTGTGGGTATTTTAGCAACCGCTATCTTTGTGGGTATGACTGTTTTTCTGATTCCCATTTTTGCTGACATTTTTGAAGATATCGGGGTGGAATTACCAGCCCTAACTAAATTTCTGATGCTGTGTAGTAAAATCTTGAGAAGTTGGTGGTCTTTAGCTCTTATTGGTTTTTTGATCGCATTGCGTATTGCTTTTCAGCAATACTACAAAACACCTGTTGGTCGGATTACCATTGACCGCCTTTCTCTAAAAATGCCTTTGTTTGGTGATTTGATTCAAAAATCAGCAGTGGCTCGCTTTAGTCGGACTTTCGGCGCTCTGACTCGTTCAGGTGTACCCATTCTCACTTGCTTGGAAATTGTCCGGGATACATCAGGAAACCAAGTGATTGCTAATGCTATTGATGCAGCCCGTCTAGACATTCAACAAGGCGGTGTGATTAGCTTGGCTTTACAAAAAGATGGCGTATTTCCGATTATGGCAATTCAGATGATGAGCATTGGTGAAGAAACAGGTGAATTAGATTCGATGTTGATGAAAGTTGCCGATTTCTATGAAGATGAAGTGGAACAAGCAGTTAAAGCACTAACCAGTGTTTTAGAACCAGTGATGATTGTGGTTTTAGGGGGTATGGTGGGAACAATTTTGCTGGCGATGTATTTGCCGATGTTTAAGGTCTTTGAGAGTCTTTGAAACCTTGGGGTAAGTAGTGATGAGACTTGATGAGTTAGGAGTTAAAATTTTTATTCCTAACTCTACAAAATGTGGGGTTTTGCTGAAAATATCAACTGGAATATTGAGTTACGAATTATGTTTGCGTAGCGTTTCCCGTAGCTGGCGTGGTTTAACCAGAGGAAATATGACGAATTAGTAAATAAATTATGGTTGTCAAAAAATCTCATTATGAAGCTAGTTTGGCAGAGTATAGCAATAATTTAGCGGCGATCGCATTACTCAAGGAACATCGACCATATTTAGAAATGATTCCCAGTCTGCGTCGTCCCGATGAAAGCGTAATTACTATCCCTCTGCCTATTGTGCGCTTCCGTGGCGTTGAAACAACAGATACACAGATAACTTGCTTACCCTGTGACATAGCAATTATTATGTGTGACCCAGAGTGGAAAATTAAAACAGGAGTCGAAATTGTACTGTTTATTCATCGTCCCCATGAAGACTTTTCTGATTTATTGAGGCGCTGGCGAAACACTCAAGTCTTACTGGATAAAGATTATGAGTGGCTAATGCCTTTGCGTCACAGTCATATTTTAAGTGATGGTGCAAATACCATATATCCGCTATTTGTGGTTTTTAGTGAAACCTCAGAACGCATTCAGAGGGGTCTGATAGGGGCAGAACTCCCATTTATTATACAAACACCTTCTTTTCCGCTAGAAGAGGAGATTGAGAAGGGGCTAGAGGCTAGCCCATAGTTACTTATTTGACAAATTGAGGCATAATTTCAGCAGCAGTGAAGATGCCATAAATACCGCGCTGGTGTAACTGTTTACCAGCTTTGAGATAGCCAAAAGCAGGTCCACAAACATTGGCTGCCATGCTGGTTTCATCTCCTAAAGTAAAGGTATGGGTAGAAATTTTACCTTCAAAGGTGCGTCCTGTGACTTTAACGTTGGTGCTGAGGGGTTTTTTCGGATTGCGAGTATCCACTACTCCACCAACTGTAACGCGATCGCGTGAACAAATGCCGGCAAATTCTAACATCACATCATCAGCGTGTTCCATGTTCTCTAAAGTCAGCACGCCATTGGTTTTATCTAGTAAGGCTTCCACTTCTGCATCAGTCATCGCCCTCGCAGTTTCTACACTATAACCGGGCATATGTCCAATATCTTCCCGAACAGTGGCGCGGTAAGCTTCCCAATTAGCAATACCGACACCAAAGGTAATTTCTACCTTGTGAATTTCCGCGTAGCTTTGGGCGGCTAAAGCGGCGGCGGCTGTTAATAGTCCTGGTGTCGCACCACATCCAGACATATAGGTAATTCCGGCGGCTTGCAGTTCGTCTTTCATCGCCAAAAGTTGTTCTACAGCACTGGTGCGTTTAATCGCATCCACTAGCACACCCCGCCAACCCGATTTAATGAATTGTTGGGCGACGGAGGGGATAAAGTCATTGGGGAGGTTGGGTAAGGCGAGGAAATACCCATCTACAGGCTGATTAGTAGCGATTAAATCTGGAATGCTGTTATTGCTTAATCTGCCGACTGGTTCCAAATAACCCACGGAACCTTGAGATTGATAGGTTTTAATGCATTGTTGAGTATTTAAACCTTCAGTAGAGTAAGCGTAGCCTTTTTGGTCTGCGGCTGCGACTAAGATCATTTCCCTTTTGCTGGAGAGGAGTTTAGCGGCTGCTTGTCCCAGTCCACCGAAACCCAGGACTCCGACGCGGATAGGTTGGTTTGTTGGTTGTGTATTCATAGTAAATTTACCGTGTTGGCTGATCGTTATAAAGGTTAATTATGCTCCATTATCCTTGGTTCGTTAGCTGAGTGATGATTTTTTTTACCAGAATATTTTTCCAATTTGAACTTGACTACAAAGCCAGTGATGTTTAGATTCTAATTATTATGGAACTTATGACTTGACAGAAAATACTAAATATGGATAGGTTGCTCAGGTTTGAAAACCTGATTTTTTTATCAAACCTTTCAGATGTTCGGACTGTCAAAAAGTCTGTAAATTGTCTGATGTTCTACTCAGAAATTAGTGCAAAAGTTCGCGGTTTTGTTCATCGGCTAATGTTGCTAAAATTTCCCTCTTCTCTTTTAAATCATTTTCTGGAAAAAGGATAAGTTCGTATTTGGGCGATAGTGCAATACAAGCTCAAAGTATTCTATGAAAGTAGGCGAAAGAGTAGTTTTATAATATAAAAGATATAATTGTTATAACGTTATTTAAGGTAGCTTAAAAATCGTGAGCCAAATATTGACCCTGGAACTAAGCGATGAAGTTTATACAGCTTTGCATCAACAAGCTAGTGCTGTTGGACTTTCAGTCGCAGAATTAGTTGCTACGTCCCTAAATCGTCAGTATAGCTTGTCAGTTAGTCCTAAATCCGATGCAGAGGAAGCACGTCAGCGTTTGCTTGGTTTTGCTGGTGTAATTAGTATGGGTTATGCGACAGGTACGGATAATGAAAGCATTGATGCTGATCTGGCTAAAGCTTATGATAATGACTTATAAGGTATAAATTATAATCGTGTTACTTGACACATCAGGGTTGCTCTGTTTTCTCCATCAAGATGAAGCTCAACACAAAACGGCTGTTGAGTTAATTTCTAATTGTAATGGTCGTTTTCTCACACATAACTATGTTCTAGCTGAGTTGATAGCTTTGGCATTAGTTCGACGTTTTCCACGTTCAACGGTGTTAATGTATACGTTAGAATTAATGGAAAATCCGAATGTAGACATGGTTTGGGTTGATGAGGTTTTACATCGGGAAGCAATGGATTTATTGTTGACTCGACAAGATAAAACTTATTCTTTATGTGACTCTGTTAGTTTTGTGCTAATGCGTAAAAAAGGGATTACAGAAGCTTTGACGACTGATAAACATTTCGATCAAGAAGGGTTTACTCGTTTATTGCAATCTTAAACTTAAATAGATTCTTTAAACAATTTCAGGGTTTCACATTATATCTATAGGTTCATGAAAGTTAAATATAAGTTCCGGGTTACAGGAAAGTTAAAGCCTTCTGCTGTTTATCCAATTCGTATCAGAGGTAATACCTATGAGTTAGAAACTAATGAAAACGGTATAGTGACCTATATTGTTGTAAGCCAAAAAATAGATAGTCCAAATTTGTATCCACAAGTAACACAAAATCCAGTACCAGGAGTGAAGCTTTCTCTGCAAATATCTTCCCTTCCACTCTCACTTATTCAAAAAGAATTGAAAGTTATAGAAGGATTGCTTTCAATTTATGGACTTGAATCAATTGAACTAACATATCCCAAAACCCAGTGGATAGCAGAAACTGAGGAAGATCACCAACATCTTAAGATATTCAAATTTAAAGAGAGTATATCTAAGATAGATGATGCTCAAATACCTCATATACCTTTTGATCTAATTGCTCGATCTTTTATAGGTGCTGTCAATGGTTTTGATATTGAAATACCACTCAGCTTCTTTAGAAAGGGTAGAATTGATTTCTGTGAACATAGATATATTGAAGCAATTTACGACTTTTATTTTTTGATAGAAACACTTTACGCAGATGGTAAGTATGATACATCAGGAGTTCTTAAGAAATTTGAAAGTTCTAACGATCTAATAGAAGCTATACAGAAAGTTATTGATAATCCTGAGCAGATGTTTATTACTGAAAAACAGCAAGTTCTAGAATTTAATAAAAATTATCAAGGAAAAAGTATGCGAGAGATTCTTAAAAGAATTGTTGAACTGAGAGGTTTTCTCCATCACCACACCTTAAAAAGAAAAGATATTTGGCATCCAGAAGATCATAATAGATATGAAACAGATGCTTATTTTCTTCAAGCTGTAGCTTTCAATATAGTTATAGACTTGTCTCACTGTTGTGTTTTTTCCCAGGAGGTAGTTGAGGAATATAAGAAAAGCTTTCTAAATAAATAAGAGCTTGCTATGGACTGACCATTTTAGCCCTTGGTGCAGGTGCGCCACGTAACATACCTTCTGTGCTGAGGTCTTCGTCAATTTCTTCCCAATGAATACCGTAACCACCCCCGCAGGTTTCCCATTTTAATCGCTGTTCAGAAGTAGCATTAAGCAGCTTGGGATACCATACCAATGGTACTGTAATTGTGCGTCCATCCATTAAATCAACACTGATGCTTTCTTCAGTAAAGGATACATTCTTAACTCTTTCATCCGCTCTGACTGCCAAAATACCCATCCCAAGCCTCCAAAAGTTTTGTTTGATTTTCTTGTACTAACTCTTCTAATTTTCGCAGTTCTTTTGCACTAAAGCCAATACTACTTGCTAAACTAATCGGCTTTAGCCAAAATTTAGCTGTTGAGTCATCCCTATCAATATGGATATGTGGTGGTTCATTAGGTTCATGACTGTAAAAATAGAAGCGGTAAGCACCTATTCTTAAAATTGTTGGCATATTTATAAATATAACCATAACTGTTATTTATTATATTTTCATTTGCGTAAATATTTTTAATAGATCAAGTTGATTAATTGCTGCTACGTTATTGATAGGTGAAGTATCGCTAATAATGATCACAGTCTACCCATTTCCCGCAAATTCTTGATATCTTGTTCAAAATCTTCAACGCCATAATTAACTGGGATTTCACGACTTGCGAGTAAATGCTGAAATGCTATACGATTCATACCAGCAAAGCGACTTGCTTGAGCAAGAGTTAACTTTTCTTTCTGAAAGAGCATCACCGCAATTTCTCGCTTCATTTCCTCTTCATTCATGCGAGTTGTAGTTAATATTTCGTTAGGAATAACGACGCTCATAGTTACAATCCTCTTTATCACTATTATTGTAACTGATTTATTCGCTCATCCTTTACAATAAAGGTGTTGCAATCGTCAATGTCACGAGGACTAAAAAAATGGACGTTGAAAAACTCAGTAGCCCAACAATAGAAGTATCTGATATTACAGCTTGGGATAAAAACGGACAAAAGCTTTTAGTATCGAAAATTAGAGCCAGAGACATTGAGGAAGATATTAAAGGAAAAGTAGCAGAAATTCTCAAATTTGAGTATGAACATAATCATCTCATAGTTCCTTATGGGATGACCGCTACTCCTGAATACATTAATATTTTTCAATGGGATGGTAAAAATCTAGCAACTGTCTACACCTTCCCAACTCATGAAGTGATGACTGAATACGATTCCGAATTTGCAACCAAGAGAATTTTTGAATATTATCTAGAAACATTAGTCGAGAGTTGGTTAAGAGATTTAGCTGACAATTGGAAAACAGATAATCCCCCTAAATTACAAGAATTAACACAAATAGGTTTTGTAGATAAGCTAGCTGATGCACAGACTACCGGGGATAAATTTTAGTGATTACACTTTATATTGAAACTAATTTTTTTATTGCTTTTGCTAAAAATCAAGACAAAGAATCTGAGCAATTGCTGAGTGATAGCGGTTCTGATACAATTTCATCAATGAAAATTGTGTCTCCGACAATTTGCTTTATGGAAGCTCTTTCTGTACTAGAAAATGAACGTCAAAGAAGTAATAGTTTTAAAGTACGTATGGTGGATGAAATCAGTAGAGTCAAAGGAGATGTACATTCTGAATATTCTAAAGAAATTCAAAGATACCTAGAACAAGCGAAACTTCAAAGTGACCGACGAATCAATGATATTAATATTCGCCTATTTGAAGTGTTAACATGGGCTGCCAATAATGTAGATTTAATAAATCTAGAACCATCTATATTTATAGACAGCCTTAATCAAAAATTTATTCCTGATCCCACAGATAATTTAATTTTACATTCTATTCTTAATCATGCTAAAACCTATTCAGATGCTCAGAAAATTCTGTTAACTGGAAACTCTAAGGACTTTGGGACAAAAGAGATTAAACAAATATTGGGCGCAGCAGGAATACAAAAATATTTCGCCAGTACAAAAGATTTTTTAGGGTGGTTGCAGTCTATTTAGCTATTTTCTGAAAAAACTAGTAGCGCGATCGCATGACTGAGCGCAGACATGAAAGCCATTGAAACTATCCAGAGCCATAATAGTGGATATTCAATGGTAATGATAGAGATATGCAATAAAAAGTATATTTTTGTGAAGCACCGAACTGATAACACTATTGCTATACCTTGTTTTCAACGCTTTTATTGCTACCTCTGCCAAAAAAAATATCAGCTTGACTAATTTATTAGGTTAAGAGAAACTAACTAATAAGTGATGTATGTGCTTATAATATTAATAAAATTTGTAAAGATTCTGAGATATATATTTTGAGAGATGGAACATTAGTTAACAAATGGCAAGTTTGTATCTAAGTCACTATGTTCCCTGGGCTATATATTTAGCCAGCTGCTCCGGCAGTAAAGTTCAAAAGTACTATCATGGTTGGGCAAAAGCATGGAAACACTAGAGTTTATCATCTATCCAGATGGTCGGGTACAAGAAACAGTCACTGGGATTGTGGGTAATTCTTGCGCTGAGGTTACAGCAGCAATAGAAGCACAACTAGGGCTAGTACTCAGTCATGAGCCAACCTCAGAATTTTTTGCTAATCAGGTGGAACAATCCTCCGTGGTGAATACCCAAGCCACATACAGCGATTGGTAAGTTTTCTCAACAGTTTCATGTCATTTATCAGCAACCGCCATGTCACACTTTAGCCAAATTAAGACTCAAATCCGTAACCTTGACTCTTTAAAAGATGCTCTCAGCGAATTGGGCATAGACTGGAAACCTGGCCCCCGCGAAGTACGCGGCTATCGCGGTCAAACTCATCCGGCCGAAGTAACCATTGAACAGGAAAATGGCTATGACATCGGTTTTAGATGGAATGGCAAAGAATATGAGTTGGTCGCTGATTTACAATATTGGCAACAAGGCTTGTCTGTGGACGGGTTCTTACGCCAAGTAACTCAACGCTATGCTTTCCAAACAGTGGTGAAAGAATCCGCTCGCGCAGGTTTTGAAGTTGCTGAACAAGAAAAAAATTCCGATGGTTCAATTCGCTTAGTTGTACAACGCTGGAGTGCGTAATGGCTGATTTTCTGCCGTCGCCGTCAGAAGAAGAAAATAATCGTTCCGGTGTGGAACCAGAGTTAGGCGGTTTCTTACGAGATGACCCAGAACGCTCTGGTTTAGAGCCGGAATTAGGTGGTATTGAACGCCAAAATGGTGTTTATGTAGATGAAATCACCTGTATTGGCTGCTTACACTGCGCTCATGTGGCGCGTAACACCTTCTACATTGAACCAGATTATGGGCGATCGCGCGTGATTCGCCAAGATGGTGATGGAGAAGAGATCATCCAAGAAGCGATTGATACTTGTCCAGTCAATTGCATCCATTGGGTTGATTACACTGAACTGAAGAACTTAGAAGAAGAACGCAAATATCAGGTAATACCCGTTGTGGGCTACCCAGTTGAACCAGCTGTCTCGACTGCTGGACGGCGACGTAAAAAGCAAAAGTTAAAAAACCCAAAAACCAGTTAATAAAAAACCTTGATAAGTCCTCCCGTATCAGGTGGAGATCAGAATCCCTACCTGATACAAAATTAACATTACTTATTTACTTTCCGGGAATGTTTGAACTTTGCCATCAGGACTCAGAACCACCCTAATTCTGACATTTTCTGCATTTTGATTGGCAGAAACAAAGGGTTGACCAATTTCCGGTATACCAGCACCATCGAAAAATATTCTCGCAGCTTGATTGAGGGGATAAATCCGCTCAATTGTACCATCAGCAGCAACTATCAAACTATACTCTAATGTTTGTGTAAGTCCACTAGGTGGTTGCCAGCTTTTTTTGAATATTTCTCTAGCTTCTGCTACTTGGGGTGTATCAAACAAGCTGCTACCAGCCGCCAAGGTTTCAGATGTAGCAGTTCCAGGTTGCACTGTGGTTCTACCCACTAAGGAATTATTACTATCTGCCTCAGTAGCATTATTTATAGAAGGATTCCTGCTTTCTTCAGTGAGAGGCTGTTTGAGGAATGACTCAGAAGGGAAAGAACTCTGATTAAGATTGTTATTCGGACTAGTAGGCGCAGACAAGGGATCTGATGAAAGATTAGATAATGAGTCTTTGCTACTAGATAGGCGCGGTGGTAAAGAGCGCCTTTGGGGTATGCTTTCACTCCCCGGAATTGAGGCTGTCAAGTCTGGCTGAATCGCAAATGTTTGGGGAATTCTAGTAGAGGCTGAAGTTTGCCTATTATTTTGGATTTCTGGAATCTTAGACTCCGAGATAAACAATGGATCTTCCAGAGATGGCGGCGGCGAGGAGGAACGAGTCAAAAGGCTGGAATTAGATGTTCCTATAGGCTGTTCTGGGAAAGTAGCAATGGGCGTTTGAGACCCAGATTCTAAAGGTTGTAGCGGTGTAAAATTATCCGGGGGTGTACCGGGCTGCAATGAGGGAGTTTCCAGGGAAGGTGAAGGTTTTAAAGCAGTTTCCACCTGTTCTGGTTCTGATGTTGTGGCTATTTGTGATTGATTTTCTTGGTTATTTTTAGCAAGATGCCAAGTCGCTGGGAGTAAACCTACACCTAGAACCATGACTGCGGCAATGGGGGCCCAAGTGGGAAATCGGAGAACTTTATGTTCTTGATGAAGATTTGGTAACGCCATGACATCGGTAGAGTATTCATCTAAAGCAGTTGCTAAATCGAATATTTGCAGCAGACTGAGTTGAATTACAGTACCAGATGTGGGGTTAGCGAGGGGACCAAGAAAGAGATTATGAGTTAAACAATTCCCTGGTTGTAGGTATATTTTGCTCTGTGATGTTTGGGGGCTAAAAGATTGGAGGTTGTGTGGGCTGGGTAGTGAAGTTTGCTGAAAATCTGTGAATTGGGAATCATGGGATACTTTACTAGAATCCTGGGGTTCCGAAAGAGTCAGCCAAAAGTTATCAGGTGGTTGTTGCAGAAAGTCTTGCACATAGCTGCTGACAACATCACACAGAATTTCTAGTTGATCACGATCGCCCCGAATAGTGATTTTACTGTCTTCGGGTAGCTGAGGTGCGTCAAAGTAGAGTTCAAAGGTTAGCTGCTTGATCACAGTTTTTCCCATCAAATGAGATAACGGTGAACTTTGCGCCCAGATTTCTAAAGTACAGGTTGGAGGTGTGTAGCGTCTAATAACAGAATTCAATGGTGGCATAGCAGAAACGGCGAAAGAGACGATTATCTAAAATTTGGCAGAACTGTCGATAAGTGCTAACCAGAGGCGGCGATGTCCACCAGGCGCACTGTAAAACAGCAAATCTACAAGCAGTTTTAGTGCTAAGTGAGTGAGTAGATCCGTGGTTATTTCGTCGTCTTCTTCCATCCGTTCTTGGTAGGTATTGCAGAAAGCATCGATATAATCTCCAAGTAAGGCAGACTGATGAGGTTCCCGCTTCTTTTCCGCCATTTGTTCTAGTAGACCAACAGCACGGCGAATTAATTCCTGATGCTGTTTGGCGAGGTAACAGGTAATGAGAACCAGCGATCGCGCTTCTTCTACATCTAGCTTTTTTCGCCCACCTTGTCCTTTCCGTAAGGGATTTGACTGACGCAATCGCCATAAAGCTACCCGGTCTGGCACTCTTGACTCTAAATTCAGATTAGTTGCCGCAGACAGCATGGCCTCGGAACCAATACCTGTTAAAGTTTCTAACACCAACAGCACCAAGTCTAATTGGGTTTTGATGTTCTCCCACTCAACTGTGTTGGGGGCTGGAAGATTAATTAAATCCGCCCATTGGGGATTGGGTGTGGCTGAATCGGCGGCCGAGTGCATAACTTTTAGCATAGGTGATCAGGCTGTAGGGGCTGTTGCTGTTACCCATTTTGAAACCAGACTCTGAAAAATTTAGGTTGGTTTCCCATCGCTATTAGCTAGAAGCTGCCGCAAGCTTTGCTTATTTTGGTCAACAGCAATAGTCTTTGTCTTACTCTACAAGATGAAAATAAATTTTCAACCAATTTACTTGACAAAATTGCGGCAGTTCTGATCAAATTTTTGCTTTTCTCGGTATATTTGTCCCTGCTAAATCATTTCACATGGGCAATGGTTACACCAGTCCCTCCATCTGCTTGTTCTGCTGGTTCATGGTTGTTAACTCTGGGGTGGTGGCGCAAAAACTCGTGGACTCCTTGGCGTAACTTGCCGGTTCCATGTCCGTGAATAATCCATAGTGGCCCTGTGGCTTCAGAAATGGCTTTATCTAAAATAATTTCGGAATCAGCTACCCGTTTACCACGCAAATCTATTGTATTGCGAGAGGTACGAATAGCGGGGACACTTTGTTCGGGTGGAGTTACTGGGGCTGGCTTTTGTTTGACAACTGGTTCCGGTTTTTGACCATCCAAAGATTCGATGTCTGCTAGCTTGACTGTCATTTTCATGATGCCAAACCGGACACTAAATTCACCATCAGGATCGGGGGCGGTTAAAACTTCTGCTGTTTGCCCAAACTGAGAAATCCGGACGCGATCGCCTACTTTGGGCATAAACCCGACTTTTGGCTTCGGTGCTACTACCGGCTGATATTTTTGGGAAATTTTATTTAACGACTCCGTGGCTGTTTGGGCATCCTGGGCTTTCGGTGTACCTTTTTGTAAACGCCGAATTACTTGGGCAATTTCCCCTTTAGCGGCGGCGATCGCTTGTTGTACTGCTACTTCCTGATCAGCCCGCAAAGATTTTTCCCGTTCCTGCAAAGCTTGAGATTTTGCCGACACTTCCTGATATAACCGTTCCGCTTGCTGTAACAAACTTTGAGCTTCCGCAGCTTTAGTTTCTTGGCGACGGCGTTGTGCTTCTAACCCAGCAATCACCTGATTAACTTCGTCTGTGGCTCCCCCCACTTCAGTTTTTGCTTGTTCTACCACTTCTGGCTTTAAACCCAAACGCCGCGCAATTGTCAAAGCGTTAGAACGTCCAGGAATCCCCCACAGTAAACGATAGGTAGGCGAAAGTGTACTTTCATCAAATTCTACAGAAGCATTTTCAAATCGCTCATCTTCATATTTCAGGGCTTTTAATTCCCCAAAGTGAGTTGTAGCAATGGTTAGTTGGGCATGATTAGCGAGATATTGCAGCAAGGCGATCGCCAAAGCACTACCTTCTACTGGATCAGTTCCCGCACCCACTTCATCAAGTAATACCAGTGCTGAGGAGGGAGTTACTTCGACTTCGCTCAGTAACCGGGGGAGTGGGGAGTCGGGAGATAAGGAAGTATTTTCTGACTCTTCACCCTGATCCAAAGCATTTAAAATCCGACTAATCCGGCGAATATGTCCCGAAAAAGTCGATAAACTTTGCTGTAAAGATTGTTCATCCCCAATATCAGCCAACACCTGGTCAAACCAAGGTATTTCCACAGGTTCACGGGCGGGAATAAATAACCCGACCTTAGCCATTAACGCTGCTAAAGCTAAGGTTTTTAAGCTAACCGTTTTCCCCCCAGTATTCGGCCCTGTAATCGTCACTACCCGAATATGGGGACTGATTAATAAATCCACCGGTACTACGGGTTGACCATGTTCATGCTGCTCTTGCCAAACTAACAGAGGATGGCGTAATTTCCGCAGAGTAATGATTTCATTGTCTTCACGGTTGATAAATCTGGGCGGATTTGCTCCTAACCAAAAACTATACCTAGCTCTGGCGGTGGCTAAATCCAAAGTCGTGACAATTGCTAACAACCGTTCCAAATCTGGCTTGACTTCTGCGACTTGCTGTGTGAGTTTCCGGCGAATCGCTTCCTCTTCTACTTGTTCTTTTCTCAGAGTCTGCCGGAGTTGATTACCCCAAGGCACGATAGAATTAGGTTCTACGTACAGAGTCGCGCCACTGGTAGAAGTATCATGGACAATGCCAGGGATCGCATCTTTTTGGGGTGCTTTTACAGGGATGACATAGCGATCGCCCCGTTGAGTAATTAACTGTTCTTGAACTGCATTCGATTTAACTTGTAAAATATTTTGCAGTTTTTGGGTAATCTGACTGCGGATTTTACGTAATTCAGTACGAATTTCTCCCAGTTTTTGGCTAGAACGGTCGGTAACTCGACCTCGTTCATCAATACATCGGTGTATTTCTTGCTCAAGTTCAGGATAAGTCCGCAAATCAGCGACTAACTCAGTTAGCACCTTTAAATTTTCTTGGTTATCAATAACACGGCGTAAATTTCTCGCCCCAGCCAAAGTTGTGGCGATCGCCAGGAGTTCATCCCCTGCTAAAATACCACTAAGTTCCGCCCGTTCTAAAGCATCACCAATATCTTGGATTCCCTCAAATGACAGTCCCGTGGTCAATTGAGTTTCCAGTTGGTAAACTTCCTTAGTCTGAGCTAACAAATGGGTACTTGCTGCTTGAGATGCAGGGATGTTGAGGTGAAGTGATGCGATCGCCCCTAGCTTAGTTGCCGCAAATGTGGAAAGATGCTGGCAAAGGCGATGCCATTCGAGTAGTTCTAACGTCTCAGATTGGATCAAGGCTTCAATGTCAAATCTGAAGGAATTGTAACAATTCTAGCTCCTGAATGGTTAAAACTTAAAGGATAAAATTTTCCCGACTCCTTGTCCCTGCTGTATGTCTTTGGGAAATCAAACCATAACTGATAGCTGTTGATTTCCTCTTCACCTGAATCTGAATATTTCACTTATAGCTATTCGACTTACTTCGACGGCGGTCAGTACAAGTCGCTCAGGAACCCAACCAATAAAAGTA
The DNA here is from genome assembly GCF_034931085.1 of Nodularia harveyana UHCC-0300. NCBI lineage: Bacteria > Bacillati > Cyanobacteriota > Cyanophyceae > Nostocales > Nodulariaceae > Nodularia > Nodularia harveyana. The sequence continues at coordinate 32,013 of NZ_JAYGHG010000011.1, forward strand.
TGAAAGTTAATATACAGCATTTTGCCAGTAGATGAAGTAGACATTTTAATATTACAAATCTTGATGGTTTGACATCTTGTCCACTTTTATAACCCTCACAAACTATGTAATTATTTTGTCTCCATCCAATTATCACCGGCGCGGACATCTACCAGTAATGGAACACTCAAAGATACAGCATTTTCCATAACTGATTTAATCTGTGGTTGCAATTCTTCCCATTCCTGGGGAGGAACTTCAAACACTAATTCGTCATGAACTTGTAATAATAATCGTGCTTGATATTTCTGCAAAACTTCATGCATTTTAATCATGGCTATCTTGATAATATCAGCGCTGGAACCTTGAATTGGCGCATTAGCCGCAGAACGTAATAATCCCGCATCTTCAGGACCGAGATTTTTTAATTTACTTAGGTCAATATCTTCGGGGTTGCTATTTCTTAATTTTCTTAAACTATCATTTTTAAAGTCAACATAACGCCGCCGACCGAGTATAGTTTCCACATAACCTTGGGAAATTGCTTGTTTTTTTACCCCTTCCAAATATGCAAAAACTTGGGGATAACGTTCATTAAACCGTTTAATAAATTCGTTGGCTACAGTCTTATCTATCCCGGTGGAACGGGAAAACTTCAGGGAACCCATACCATAAATTACCCCAAAATTGATAGTTTTAGCTATGCGGCGTTCATCTGAGGTAATATCTGATTTTTCAAAGACTAAACGCGCTGTTACGGTGTGAATGTCTTCATTTTCCTGATAAGCTTTTAATAATATCGGTTCTTGACTTAAATGAGCCAATATTCGTAACTCTATTTGTGAGTAATCAGCCGCTACCATTAAATATCCTGATTCTGGTAAAAATGCTTTGCGAATCTGGCGACTAAAAGCTGTGCGAATGGGAATATTTTGTAAGTTGGGATTAGAGGAAGATAATCTACCCGTTGCTGTGACTGTTTGATTAAAATTAGTGTGGAGTCGCTGAGTATCGGGACGGACTAATGCTGGTAACGCATCTACATAAGTAGACTTTAATTTAGATAAAGTACGATACTCCATCATGGCATCAACAAACCCAGTTTCATCAACTTCTTGGAGTTTTTCTAATGTTCCTACATCTGTAGAGTAACCTGTTTTGATTTTGCGAGAATATTTGGTACTTAATCCCAATTTCTCAAACAAGATAACGCTCAATTGTTTAGGAGAACCTAAGTTAAAGTTTTCTCCAGCTATTGTAGTTGCTGTTTCCTGCAATTTGGCTAAATCTATCTCTAACTGCTGGGATAGTTCGTGCAAATATGCTGAATTAATGCAAACACCTGTATATTCCATTTCCGCTAATACTCTTTCTAGCGGTTGTTCTACTTCTAATAATAATTTGTGCAAAAGGGGAAACTTTTCTAGTTCCTGAGTTAATGTCTGCGCTAGTTGAAATGTGGCGTGTACTTGCAAACAGCAATAATATCCCACAGATGCAATATTGATATCAGCAATGGTTTGTCCTTTGGGAACTAATTCTTGATAACTTTTGAGAATTAATTCTAAGTAACGCAGTGATATATCATTTAGATTGTGGGGAGTATCTGGATTGAGAACATAACTGGCTAACATGGTGTCGAAGACAATTCCCGCCAGTTTAATTCCTTGACAGCGAAAAACTAAGCGGTCAAATTTGCCATTTTGGAAGGTTTTGGGATAATCGGTACTGGTGAGAATGGGACTGAGTTCTGCAAATACGATATCTTGATTTAAATTTTCGCCGGTTTTATGCGCCAGAGGAATATAGGCTGATTCATCTGGTTTTGTTCCCCAACAGCAGCCAATTCCGACTAAGGTTGCGTCTCTTGGTTCTAAGTCGGTGGTTTCTGTGTCCCACGCGACGGGGAAAGCTGGGTTAGTGAATGTTTTTAATAGGTTGACTAATTCTGTGAGTTTTTCGGGGTTGTTAATAATTCTGGTTTGAATTGGTGAGGCGGTTTGCTGTGAGGCTGTTTCAGCAGCAGTGAAAAATGATATATCTTCATCTTCATTATTGCTGGAATTTGCTGTGGATATTTCGGCAATTTCTCCGCCAAAACGTTGCTGAAGTTGGTTAATTTTATTTAAAAAAGTTTTAAATTCTAATTTCTCTAAAATAGGTGTGAGAATGCTGGTGTCAAATCCAGTTAATTGACAATTTTCTAAGTTAATTTCTAGGGGAACGTCTAAGACGATTTTGGCTAAGTATTGCGATTTTTCTGCGTCGGCTTTTCCTGCTTGCAGTTTTTTCTGAGTTGCGCCTTTAATTTGATCTATAGATTCATAAATATCAGTTAGAGAATTGTAGGTATTAAGTAGTTGTACGGCGGTTTTTTCACCGATTCCTTTGACACCGGGAATGTTATCTGATTTGTCACCACAGAGGGCTTTGTAATCAACTATTTGTGTGGGGAGTACGCCTAATTTGGCTTTAACTTCTTCTGTACTAAATTCGGTGATGTTATTTGTGGAGCGTTTGAGAGCGTCGGGACTAAAGTTTAAAACGGTGATTTGTTGTTCAGGGTTGATGAGTTGAAATAAGTCTTTATCACCTGACAAAATTTTAACTTTATAGCCGGCGGTGGTGGCTATTTGGGCTAGGGTTCCTAAGACATCATCGGCTTCATAACCGGGAGCGGTGAAAATGGGTAGGTTAAGACCTTGTAGCAATTCTTGGAGATTTTTTAGGTCGGGTAAAAAGTCTTCTGGTGTTCCGGGACGATCTGCTTTATAGGTGTCGTCGGCTTCATGACGAAAGGTGGGTAATCCTAAATCAAAGGCGATCGCCATTGCTTGGGGTTGTTCTGTGGCTATGACTTCTAAGAGACATTTGAGAAAGCCAAAACATACACTAGTAGGTATTCCCTCTTTAGTCCGCAATCCACCATCTCTTCCTTTGGCGAATGCGAAATAAGAACGATAGGCTAAGGAGTGTCCATCGACAAGGATGAAGGTGGGACGTGTGGGTGTGACAGCAGGGGAATTTTTAGACATAAATTTATTTTAGCCTAAGTACTCCCCACGACTCCCTAGAGACTGCTAACCTCTTACTGGGAGTTGAAATCTAGGAAATTTATGCACGAAGTATCTGGGTTGGGTAATCAGGATATGGCTGGAAATGAGATTAAATTACTGGTTTTAGATATAGATGGGACGATTTCTGGTGAGTCTAATACGGTAAGCGCAGCTGTGAAGGAGGCGATCGCGGCGGTACAGGCTAAGGGGATTCAGGTGGCGATCGCTACTGGTCGGATGTATTGTTCGGCTTTACGCTTCCACGAGGAAGTTAACTCTACGCTACCACTGTCAGCCTATCAGGGCGCTTGGATTCAAGACCCAGCTAATCAGAAAATTCACCGCCATTGGTCTCTTTCCAAAGATATGGCGCACCAACTACTAGATTATTTTGAACAACCACATTTGCGATCGCTCCTATCCGTCCACTTTTATATCAATGATCAGCTTTATGTGCGGGATTTGAGCCAAGAAACTCAAGTTTATGCTCAACGTTCCGGTATTACTCCCATTCCCGTGGGTGATTTGCGCCAAGTCCTCACCAATCAACCCACAAAAATATTAGCTTTATGCGACGATGCGGAAGCAATTAACGATTTATTGGGGAATTTGCGCCGCCAATACACACCTGCGGAACTGTATTTAACAACATCTGTGGCGACCTTTTTTGAAGCGGCTAATCCCCTAGTTAATAAAGGAACTGCTGTACGTTATATAGCTGAAGAATTACTAGGCTTAGAAAGCAGTAATGTCATGACTATTGGTGATAACTTTAATGATGTGGAAATGCTGCAATACGCTGGTATTGGTGTAGCTATGGGAAATGCACCAGATGGAGTGCAAGCGATCGCTCAATGGATAGCACCATCTATAGAGAATGATGGAGTTGCAACTGCGATCGAAAAATTTTTACTGTCCTAATGCCATGAAATCAGAAAAGACACCGACGACTGGCCGTGTTTCGTCTCGGTGCCTTCGCTGGTTCGCTCCTCACACACCAGATAATATAGTCGAGGTAATGCCATCAGTCAAGAGTTACGACAAAACGGCTCATATTCATAAGGAAATAGGAGCCACAGCACCCAATTTGTCTACTAATAAACACCTCAAAACTGACTGAGTAACAATCATCAATCCCAGTCTCGCTTGAGCTAATTCTGGGGTAGAAATCTTCACCTTTCCCCAAATCCGACACTGACACCAAAAACTCTCAAAGGCCTGACTTAAATCCAGTGCAAATTTTTCCCAATTGACCCTAGCAGTCAAATCAGCAAATTCTAAATAGTCAACCACTTTTACCAATTCACTGATCAGACAACCCTCGGCTGGATGAATGAGGCGGAGTTTTTGATCATCATTGAGCCAAGGTATTTCCTCAGCTGACAACAAACTAGCAAAACTTGTCTGATAAAAACCAGAGTTATCATTGATCTCTGCTATTGCTTCTGTGAGTTTAATTAATCCTTCGCGGTGAGCTAGCAGCAGCAGTGAGTAGCAACGTGCATGAGCGTATTGAATAGAAAATAAGCGAGATTGATTCTGTCTGGTAATTTTGCTGGTTCCCATTTCCTTATCTGTGGCGACATTACTCACCACCAAGCTTTGTAACCAAGTCGCTAAAAATCCATGAGTTAATTCCAGGTGAATCCATCCAGGAGAAACTATTTGTAATCTAAAAGCGCCCTCACCCTTGGTTAACAAGTGAGACACAATATGATTAGCTATCTCCAGAGTTGGTTGATTATGAGATTTGCTCAATTGTAGGGCTATACCTGAAATATATAAAATTCGACTATTGTCGCTACCTTGGTATAGAGGAAATTTTCCCGATTCCCTGTCGTTTAGTCCTGTAGATAAAGCCTCAAAACTCAGTGCATCTACTAGATAACTGTATACTAACCTTTTGATTGCTATATATTTGCCCACTAGTAGATATTTGTATCATAGGAGTGATCTAAAAAGGTATCCTTTAGTGATTTGTATATTTTCTTTAGGTATCTTAAGATATAAATCTAAACTTGATGAAGAAAAATGAGAGTAGCATAAAATTTGATGAATATTTGATGAATAGTAAGTAAACTTTACTACAATCATTGTACAGTAGGATGTATAACAAAAGAGTAGAGTGCAAAATAACTGCTTTTCTACTCTTTAAATGGCTGGCGCTGTTAGGCGTTAAGCCGACTCCGCCAACACAAAGACACTCCTTGCACCTTTTTATTACGTCTTTGTCTTCAGCCGAACGCTCTTTGTTACCTATGCAATCTCCATCTTCTTTTTCTGAGGCATCACGGCCTTTTTTGACTTGGCAACGCATTCTTGACTGGGCTCAAGAACACTATCGCTGCCGCACCTTTAGCAAAGATGAACGCATTCCAGCCCGGCCTGGTTTGCTGTACTTGGTACAGAGGGGTGCAATTCGTATGGTAGGAACAGCACAAGTTAGTGCTACTGCCAGTCAGCTAACGTCTCGACGAATTAACCGAACTCCAGAAGAAGCCTTCTTGGGTTTTGTCGGTGCGGGACAGCCGTTTGAAATTGTCGCTCAGTCACCATTCACGCTCCAATCATACGCCCACGTAGATCAAACTGCGGTGCTGTGGATGTACTGGCATGACTTAGATAACTGGCCTCATTTTCGGCGTGAAGTGATGGATGCCTTTAGGTATCAGCACCAGCGTAAATTGCTGTGGTTGAGTGCCTTAGGACAACGACGCACAATTGACCGTTTATTAGGATTCCTCACACTGTTAATTGAGGAATATGGAGAACCATCAATGAGCGAAACCGATCCCGATGTGATTCGCGGCTATGCTCTACCATTCCCCTTGACTCATGCCCAAATCGGCAGCGCTATCGGTTCGACTCGTGTAACTGTAACTCGCTTGATGGGTAAGTTGCGTCAACGCGGCTTAATTCTCACCCAAGGAGATAATCTCATTTGTTTGCCAGCAGATTCGATTAATCGAGTCAACTAAAATCTAGTTGATATCTGATAACGAATAGCCAAAGTAAGTTAGAGTCAGCAACACCTACTTGCTTTTTGGTTCAAGCAATCTGTTTGACCACCACAAACAGATTTAGCTTAATTGGGTGATATGTGGATGAAACAATCTCAATGCTCGATTTGTTCGGTTTACCAAAACATTGAAAAGGGAGAATAAATGTTATTGGTAAAAGAGCAGTTTATGGCCCTTGCGTCCGCTCCAACGGCAAGGGCTAACGACTGTTCTGGTTTCTACTTTGCGATTATGGTACTGGTTCAAAATCATAGCCAGTACGCGATCGCTCACCCTTGACTATTTTCACTAACTGTACAGCAGCGCGGCGATCGCCTGAAGGTAAAAATTTAACTGCACCAGCGACTCCAGTTGCGGAAAAATCAGACGCAGACAGTGCTTGTTGTACCCCCGAACGAGTAGGATTTTTTTCTAAAGCCGCAATCAAGGCGACAGTAGCATCATAAGCCATCGCAGTTCGCCAACTGACATCCGCACCCCACAACTGCCGAGATGTTTGGGGAAAATCTGAATTGGTTTCTCCTAAAATATGCCAGGGAACTGCTACTACCATTCCCGATGCTTGTTCTCTACCAACTTCTAAAGTTTTGATATTGTAAACATCATCTCCACCCAGCAGGTTTAAGCGTTTCTGGTTAACTTGAACGACCTGCAAGCCTTTGTCTAAAGTTGCAGTATTAGTTGCTAACATGACAACTTCTGCGCCTTCCTGAATTGCTTGTTCTAGACTTTTCGCCGCACTAAAATTAGGTTGTGACAAATCAAATTCACGTAATACTCCCCCTCCTTCTAGAGACAAAGATGAAACAAATTCAGTTTTCAAAGACTGACTGTAGTTACTCTGGGAATTAAAGAAAACAGCAGCCTGGGTTTTCTGCAAATCCTTCACCATATAATTAGCCAAGCTTCTCGCCGCCATAAAATCACTAGGGACTGTGCGGAAAACGTAGGGGCTAAAGTTAGTAATTTTCACAGAAGTGCTAGTGGGAGAAATCGCCACTAATTTGCCAGTATTATAAACAGTACCTGCGGCTAAAGTCGTATCGCTAGCATTGGGACCAACTACGCCCAAGACATCGGGATTTTTGACTAAGCTGGTAGCGATTTGTTGAGAGATTTCGGGATTATCATTATCATTAGCTATCCCTACCTTTAAAGGTACTCCTTTAATACCTCCAGAACTATTCACAGCATCTTGAGCTTGGGCGATACCTCGTAAAATTTCTAAAGCAGAGTTGGGAGCATTACCTAATGGTATAGATGCCACAATGCTATAGCTTTTATCAGAACCAATCCGAGCATTATTCAGATATATCAGGGCTTCTGGGTTATTACGCTGCTGTTTTAAAGTAGTTTCTAAACTAGAAATTGCTGCGGGATAATCTTTATTAGCTAAAGCTTGTACACCTGCTGTTTTATCTGGATTAACATCTCCTGGTGTTAAAATCTTTTCGCCAAAACTAATGCGATCGCTGACAGACTTATTACTGGGTGTTTTTTCACCAGCAGGATTTTCGGGAAATATTTCGTCTTTAAATAACAACAAACCACCACCAACTAATCCCAATGTAACCATGAGGGACAACAAAAGTATAGTAGTTTCTTTTTTGTGTGACATAGGATATTACTAACTTGTAAACTATAGTGCTTCTCTGATGAAAGCAAAAAAATATTGGTGTTTATCTATTATTAGATATTGATTTATAGCAGATTTTTGTAATTTTATATCATTAAAGTATAAGAGATATGATTTTATAAATTAAGCGAAATATAGATGTGACTGAAATAGCTACTAACCCAGCAGCTACTGCTAGAAATATTATTATCTGAATGTCAATTTCAGCCTGTAAAAAGGGAATAAAAAAGATAATTGCAAAAGTGATGCTTGGAATAATTAATAAATCAAATTTTTCAATCCAGCGCCTAGTTTGGGCAAAAATTAGTATCCCTAAAATCACAGCAGCAGCTGATCCGGAAATTATAACTGATCCAAATAAACTGTAAATAGCGATCGCAATTAATGCCCCTTCAAATCCACTAAAAGCAGATCCACCTAATAATTCCCAAGTAGAAAAGGCTGGCTGTGATGATACTCGCTGAGGTTTTGGCTGAGGTTGAGGCTGAGGTTGAGGTTGAGGTTGAGGTTTTAGTTTTGACTGAGATTTAGGTTGAGACTGCGCTTGAGGCTGAGATTGATGCTGTGGTTGAGGCTGTGGTAAGACCGTGGGGGAAATTAATGGTTCAAACAGAGCAACTCGTACCTCATCAGCCGATTGAAACCGTTGACTTGCAGCAGCCAGAAGCATTTTATCTAAAACATCAGCCAACTTAGAACTGACCGTGACTTGATTCCGCCATTTCCATTGATTCGTATAAGCATCAAACAGCTGAGTTGCTTCCTCTCCTGTGAGCAAATTAAGAATAGTCACAGCCAAAGCGTATAAATCTGTAGATGGAAAGACTTGATTCCCAGACATTTGCTCAGGGGGGGCAAATCCCATAGAATAGATGCCGGTGGAAGAAACCGCGCCGCCGGAGGCAGCATTTGTTATCTGCTTAACAGCGCCAAAATCCAGTAAAAACAGTTTACCATCACGACGACGCATGATATTGGAAGGTTTAATATCTCTGTGAATGATATTTTTATTATGGACAAATTGTAAAACCTGGAGAATTTCTTGTAGTACCTCTAAAACTTGCTGTTCTGAAAATTTGCCTTGATCAAATAATTCTTCCTCCAGATTCTGACCATCAATATATTCTTGTACTAAGTAAAAAAACTGCTCTTTCTCCCCTGCTGTTATGGGAAAGAAGGCAAATAAATCAGGTATTTGATCGTGTTGGCTACCAATTTGGGCTAACACTTCCGCCTCGCGCTCAAACAGTTTTTGTGCTTGTTCCATTTGACTGGGGGACAAACTCCCCGTAGGTTGGAACTGCTTGACTACACATTTACGCATTCCGGGTATACGGCGATCGCGGGCTAAAAATGCCGTACCAAAGCCACCCTTTCCTAGCAACTTAGTTGGAACATATCGACCATCTAGTATTAGGGGCATACCACAACTAGTACAGTATTTTTGCTCTATGGTTTTCAGGGTTGTGACATCATCTAAATCTGTAAAATAGTTTTCTGGCCGAGAGCAGCTAGGACGAGTGCAGTAAACTTTCATTTTATGTATTAGTCAGAATAATTCGTAATTTATAATTCGTAATTCGTAATTGTTCTGCCATGAATAAATTGATTTACTCGCAATCAGGAAGAAATTTTATTTTGCCCACCAATAAATTAAGGATATTGTATCCGGAACTTATTAACTACGAATTACGAACTACGAATTAGTAATTATTTAGTCATTGGTCATGAGCTAATAAACACAAGACGAATGACTATATATTAGCGTGCTTCAGAGGAGTTAGTAGTAGCTGTATCCAGTGTATTTACTACTAACTTTTGTTGTGATAATTTTAACACATCTTCATTCCATTCTGGGGTAGCAAACTGAGGTAAAATTTCCTGACTAAAGGCTTCTGCCGCCTTAGAACGATAGCGATTAGGATTAAAAATCATCCACAGGGTACGCTTAACGACCACACCTTCAATCGGGGTACATCGTAGTACGCCCATTTGTAATTCCTTAGCGATGGCTGAAGTAGAGACAAAGGCAGCCCCCAAGCCTGACTGCACAGCATTTTTGATGGCTTCTATAGAATTGAGTTCCATCTCAAATTTAAACCGCCTGGTATCAATATCAGATCGTGTTAACACCTGATCAATCACTTTGCGGATAGTTGATTGGGAGTCCAGACCAATGAATTGTAGTTTGTATAGGTCTTCTTTTTGAATTTTGTCTAGTTTGGCAAAAGGATGGAATATGGGTAAAATCAGGGCTAATTCATCCTCGGCGTAGGGTACAACTTCCAATGATTCTGCGAGTTCTGTAGGAATTTCACCACCGATAATCGCCAGATCAATTTGCCCATTAGCAACACTCCAAGCAGTGCGGCGGGTGGAGTGGACGTGTAATTGCACTGCCACATCGGGGTATTTTTGCCGAAACATCCCAATCATTTTCGGTAACAGGTAAGTGCCAGTGGTTTGAGAAGCCCCGACAATTAGAGTCCCGCCTTGGAGATTTTGTAGATCTTCGATGGCGCGGCAGGTTTCCTGACATAGACTCAGGATTTTTTCACCGTAGCTTAAGAGCAAATGTCCAGCTTCGGTTAATTGGGCGCGACGACCCCCACGGTCGAATAAAGGTACATCCAGCTGTCGTTCTAAATTTTGGACTTGTAAACTCACAGCTGGTTGGGAGACGTAAAGACTATCAGCAGCACGTTTGAAACTCCCTTCGGCGGCGATCGCCTTGAGGATACGTAACTGATCTAAAGTAAAAGGAAGGTCAGACATAAGGCTCAACCCACAAATTTTGAAAGGAGCAGCTTGGGTAACAAATCAATCCGCTATGCGGAGTCATGAGTCGTGAGTGAACCACACCCAGTCAGGGCAGATATACAGCCCAAATAACTAATGACGAATGAGTTACATATTCAACTTGGAGGCTTGACTCGAAAAAGACAGTAACACAACATCTTGATCAAAGTCTCCTGGTGAAAACTTTATGGTATTGGTTGTACCGAGTTAAATTTTTGTTCAATAACTTCACTTATGTATACTATGCTGAATTCTTGGCTTACCCCCAGTCATTTTGTCATGTTGGGGTTGCAATTAGCTTTTGCGATCGCCCACAGTGGAGGAGCCGCCCTACGTCCCTGGGCAGAAAAACACATAGGAGCAAGGCTTTATCGCATTTGCTTTGCATTAGTTAGTTTACCTTTAGCCGTAATCTTAATTATTTACTTTTTCAATCATCGTTATGATGGTTTGCAACTGTGGCTAGTACAGGGAGTGCCGGGAGTCAGGGAAGTAGTTTGGGTATTATCAGCGATTTCCTTTATATTTTTGTATCCTGCTACCTTCAATTTACTAGAAATTGCCGCCATTCAAAAGCCTCAAGTTTACCTGTTTGAGACAGGAATTATTCGTATTACTCGCCATCCTCAGATGGTAGGACAAATAATTTGGTGTTTAGCCCATACCCTCTGGATAGGAACTAGCTTTACTTTGGTTACTTCCGTGGGCTTAATATTACATCATTTATTTGGAGTTTGGCATGGCGATCGCCGTTTAGCAGCCCGCTATGGTGAAGCCTTTGAAATGGTGAAACAGAGAACATCAATTATTCCTTTCCAAGCAATTATTGACGGTCGTCAATCTATCAAATGGCAGGAATTTCTTCGCCCTGCTTACTTAGGAGTGGCAGTTTTTGTAGGTCTGCTGTCTTGGGCGCACCCCCTGTTACTTGTAGCAACTAGTAGGATACAATGGTAGTTTGAGACGATCCCCACTATGAAAAGAAAATATCAGTGGGTAGAAATTTCTGCTTTTCAACTGCTGCCAAATCAATGTAGTATGAGTTGAAATAGCTGTCAGTGGGAGTGCGCTCAGTCAGTTTGATATTTTATCTTCCTTAGTTTGTTACCAGTCAAATGCTTCAACCGGGGAAGTGATAACACAGTAATCTAATTTCCTTTAAGACAGCAGCAATCAAGAGTTGAAAAGCTGAAATAGCACCAGCATAAATCCCCCTGGTTTTTGATGACAGTGAAAATCAACACTGGAATTGTTGCATAATTATGGTTTATCGAAAACTGATGTAGTCAATGACTGGCATACCATTTCCCAATACTGATAGCTACTTTAATATAAAAACCTTATAAATCTAGAGGCATCATGGCGTTGTCGGTTAGTGAGCGGACATTTACACAAGAAGTTTTACAATCTCCCATTCCTGTTTTAGTTAATTTTGAAGCACCCTGGTGTGGTTTGTGTCGCCTGATTCACCCTCTGTTGTTTCAATTTCAGGCTCAATGTAGTGAGCAAATTAAGTTAGTAGGAGTGAATGCTGATGATAATTTCAAATTGGCTAATACTTACCGACTAAAGTCACTGCCAACTTTATTATTGGTGGAAAATGGCATAGTTCGGCATCGCCTAGAAGGTTTCCGGGGCAAAGAAGATTTACGTTTGGCTTTAGAAGAAATTAAACTTACTTACAACAATCGTTCTCAAACATACAGTAATTTGAGAGCAGTAGAGCAGGAATGCCGGTCAGCATAAATTGGGTTGGCGGGACTAGTTACTGGTGATTAGTAAGACCATTACACAGTTCCCATTCCCTTGTAACTAGTTCCTAAAATATAAAACCATGCTTAATTACCCCGCCCCATAAGCTTTGGGTGGGGTATTTTATCCTCAAGGGTGTGTGTCACAATTATTAAAAGTTCAGCCTTAGTCAAGAATTCTAAAAGTAAGCATCAGTGATGGAAGTAATTTATGAGTATGCCTGGCTGATTCCAGTATTTCCGCTTTTAGGAGCATTACTGGTTGGTCTAGGGTTAATTTCTTTAAATCAGGTGACAAACCGCCTCCGACAACTTAATGCTGTGGTGATCATCTCCCTGATGGGAACAGCTATGAGTTTCTCGTTGGCCTTGCTGTGGAGTCAAATTCAAGGCCACGCGCCTTATCTCCGCACCCTAGAATGGGCAGCAGCAGGTAATTTTCACCTGAGCATGGGCTACACTATCGACCACTTAACAGCCCTGATGCTGGTGATTGTCACCACGGTAGCCTTATTAGTCATGATCTACACAGATGGCTATATGGCTCATGACCCAGGATATGTCAGGTTTTACGCCTATCTCAGTTTATTTGGTTCCTCAATGCTGGGTCTGGTGCTTAGTCCCAACCTGGTGCAGATTTACATCTTCTGGGAACTAGTGGGGATGTGTTCTTACTTGCTGGTCGGCTTTTGGTACGATCGCAAAGCCGCAGCAGATGCTTGCCAAAAGGCATTTGTAACTAACCGCGTGGGTGACTTTGGGCTGCTATTGGGTATCCTGGGCTTGTTCTGGGCTACCGGCAGCTTTGATTTCGGAATCATGGGCGATCGCCTAGCGCAACTAGTAGAAACAGGTTCTATCAGCAACTTTCTCGCCATCGTCTTGGCTATTTTGGTGTTCTTAGGACCAGTGGCGAAATCCGCTCAATTTCCTCTCCACGTCTGGCTACCAGATGCGATGGAAGGCCCTACCCCCATTTCTGCGCTGATTCACGCCGCCACAATGGTAGCCGCCGGGGTATTCTTAATTGCCCGGATGTACCCAGTATTTGAACACGTACCAGCCGCCATGAACGTCATTGCCTTCACCGGGGCATTTACGGCGTTTTTAGGGGCGAGTATTGCCATGACCCAAAATGACATCAAAAAGGGTCTAGCTTACTCCACCATCTCCCAATTAGGCTACATGGTGATGGCGATGGGCTTAGGCTCATACAGTGCGGGATTGTTCCACCTAATGACCCATGCCTACTTTAAGGCCATGTTGTTCTTAGGTTCCGGTTCCGTAATTCACGGTATGGAAGGCGTTGTTGGTCATGACCCAGCTTTAGCGCAGGATATGCGCTTAATGGGAGGAATGCGAAAGTATATGCCAGTTACCGGGATTACCTTCTTGATTGGTTGCTTGGCAATTTCTGGTGTGCCACCTTTTGCCGGTTTTTGGTCAAAAGATGAAATTCTGGGCAACGCTTTTGAGATTAACCCCCTACTATGGTTGATTGGCTGGTTAACCGCCGGGATTACCGCTTTCTATATGTTCAGAATGTACTTCATGACATTTGAAGGCAAATTCCGGGGTACTGACGAAAAAATCAAGACTCAACTCAAAACAGCCGCAGCAGTGCCTAACTTTGGCCCTGGGGCGATGAAACAAGGTGAATTAGCAGCAAATGACCACGGACACCACAGTGATACTCCCCATGAATCACCGTGGACTATGACTTTGCCTTTGGCATTGTTGGCTATACCTTCAATTTTGATTGGTTTGGTGGGAACACCTTATGCTAATTACTTCGAGGAGTTTATTTTTCCCCCCAGCGAAACCCTCTCCGAAGTTTTAGAAAAAGCTGCTGAGTTCAACTCCACGGAATTTTACGTCATGGCGGGGGCTTCAGTGGGTATCTCTTTAATTGGGATTACCTTTGCTTCCTTGATGTATTTGCGGCGTAAAATTGATCCAGCTGCGATCGCCTCTCAAATCAAACCACTTTACGAACTATCCCTCAACAAGTGGTATTTCGATGACATTTACCATCGTGTCTTTGTCCTGGGTTTACGTCGTCTCGCCAGACAAGTCATGGAAGTTGACTTCCGCGTTGTCGATGGTGCTGTTAACCTTACAGGCTTTTTCACCCTTGTCAGTGGTGAAGGTTTGAAATACTTAGAAAACGGTCGCGCTCAATTCTATGCCTTAATTATCTTTGGGGCTGTTTTGGGCTTAGTGATTGTCTTCGGTGTCACCTAACTTCAGAACAGAGGCGAATATTCACCTCTAGCAACTTAGCGGTCAATGATGAACCACGAAGTTACCTCCTGTAAAGATGAAGGCAGGGTTTACCTCTACTCACCTTCATCTTTCTTTGTTTTTATTAAATCAACCTAACAAGGCAGACGAATTACCGAAAAAACTGTTAGTTAATAACTAGTGACTTTTTGCCAAACATGACTCTGATTGCAGACTAATTGCGATGAATACAGCTAATTTCCCGTGGCTGACAATAATTATTTTGTTACCTGTAGCCGCGTCTCTACTGATTCCCATCATCCCAGATAAAGAAGGCAAAACAGTGCGCTGGTATTCCCTGATTGTGGGGCTAATAGATTTTGCACTCATTGTTTACGCTTTTTCTACTGGTTACGATTTCTCGAATCCAGATTTGCAGATGGTGGAGAGTTACCCCTGGGTTCCTCAACTCGATTTGAATTGGTCAGTAGGGGCCGATGGCTTGTCCATGCCTCTGATTATTTTGACTGGGTTTATTTCCACCCTGGCGATTTTAGCCGCTTGGCCAGTGACCTTTAAGCCCAAGCTATTTTATTTCTTGATTCTGGCGATGTATGGCGGCCAAATTGCCGTGTTCGCCGTTCAGGATATGCTGTTATTTTTCTTGGTGTGGGAACTGGAACTTGTACCCATATACTTTCTGCTGTCGATTTGGGGAGGCAAAAAGCGACAATATGCAGCGACTAAATTTATTTTATACACCGCCGGTGGGTCGTTGTTTATTTTGCTGTCTGCCCTGACAATGGGATTTTATGGCGATACGGTGACCTTCGATATGCGCGCCCTCGCCTTGAAAGATTTCGCCCTCAATTTTCAGTTAGCATTATATGCTGGCTTCCTGATTGCCTATGCGGTCAAATTACCAATCATTCCCCTGCATACGTGGCTACCAGATGCCCACGGTGAGGCTACAGCCCCAGTGCATATGTTGTTAGCCGGGATTCTCTTGAAAATGGGCGGTTACGCCTTAATTCGCATGAATGCCCAAATGCTACCCGATGCCCATGCTTATTTTGCCCCTGTGTTAGTGGTTTTGGGGGTTGTGAATATCATCTACGCCGCCCTGACATCCTTCGCCCAGCGCAACCTGAAACGGAAAATTGCCTACTCTTCAATTTCTCACATGGGCTTTGTTCTCATTGGTATTGCTTCCTTCACCGATTTAGGATTGAGTGGGGCAGTTTTACAAATGGTTTCTCACGGGTTGATTGGGGCGAGTTTATTCTTCCTTGTGGGCGCGACCTATGACCGGACACACACCCTGATGTTGGATGAAATGGGTGGTGTTGGGAAGAGGATGAAAAAGATTTTCGCTCTGTTCACCACTTGTTCTATGGCTTCTTTAGCATTGCCAGGAATGAGCGGTTTCGTTGCAGAATTAATGATCTTTGTCGGCTTTGCCACCAGCGATGCTTATAGCTCCACTTTTAAAGTTATCGTGGTGTTCTTGATGGCTGTGGGAGTAATTTTAACTCCGATTTATTTGCTGTCGATGTTACGCGAAATTTTCTACGGGGAAGAAAACGAAGAATTAGTTTCTCACCAAGCTTTGATTGATGCTGAACCCCGTGAAGTGTTTATTGTTGTTTGTTTGTTAATACCAATTATTGGTATTGGGTTTTATCCCAAGTTACTAACTCAGATGTATGACGCGACAACTGTGCAGTTAACAGCAAGGTTGCGTAATTCTGTGCCGACTTTAGCCCAGCAAAAAGAAGTGCCTCAGATTTCTTTGAAAGCGCCGGAACTTGTTCGTTAATTAACCTAGTTTAAATTAATGTTTCTTTGGGAGTGGGTTTTTTAACCCGCTCTTTTTTTTGTGACTTAACATCTTTCACCTAGCCCTGTAACCCTTAGAAATCGCGGCTATACATAAGATAAAATCAAGGCTTTGAAGCTGTTACCTGCTACAAGTACAACTTTTTGATTTTTGATTTTTTACTTCCGCTTTGCGGCGCGATGCCAAGCTTTATAAAAGGCTGGATAAGTCATGGTTTGGGTGCAGTGCCAGATAACTTTGTAAGCCTCTTTTGATAAGTGATTTTTCAAAGTGGTGACAACTGCTGCCATATTCTCCGATTCTGTTAACAACTTTTGTAAAGTTAATGCTGCTTGGTAACGGGTAAATTCAGATTGAGAATTACGAATTAACTCCACAAATACATTGATAATAGTGGGATTATATGGAGCTATTTCCACTAAACTTTTTGCTGCTTGCCTGCGGGTTTCTTCAGATTTAGAATTTTCGATTAACTCTACTAATACATTGATAGCAGTGGGATTATGTGGAGCTATTTTCCCTAAACTATCTGCCGCTTGCCTGCGGGTTTCTTCAGATTTAGAATTTCCGATTAACTCCACTAATACATTGATAGCAGTGGGATTATGTGGAGCTATTTTCCCTAAACTATCCGCCAGTTGCCAACGTGTATATTCATCTTTAAAAACATGAATTAAATCCTCTAATGCTGTGATAGCAGTGGGATTACCTGGATCTATTTTCCCTAGACTATTTGCTACTTGCCAACGGGTATATTCAGAGTTAGAATTCCCAATAAACTCTTCTAATGTAGTGATAGTAGTGGGATTATTTGAAGCTATTTCCCCTAAAATAGATGACGCGATTATACGGGTTTCTTCAGATTTAGAATCACGAATTAATTCCTCTAATGCAGTAATAGCAGTGGAATTATATGGAGCTATTTTCTCTAAACTCTCTGCTGTTACCCCACGGATTTCTTCATCTTGAGAATCACGAATTAGCTCCACTAATACAGTGATAGCAATGCAATTATCTCGATCTATTTTCCCTAAAACAGATGACGTGATCATACGGATATGTTCATCTTTAGAATTACGAATTAATTCCACTAATGCAGTGATAGCAGTATCATTATTGGGATCTATTTTCTCTAAACTCTCTGCCGCACGCCAATGGGTATATACATCTTGAGAATCACGAATTAACGACAGTAATGCAGTGATAGCAGTATCATTATTGGGAGCTATTTTGACTAAACTGTCTGCCGCTTGTATCCGGGTAAATTCATTTTGAGAATCACGAGTTAATTCCTCTAATGCAGTGATTGCAGTGGGATTACTCGGAGCTATTTTTTCTAAACTCCAGACCCCTTGAATCAGTGTAATTTCATTTTGAGAAGAACGAATTAAATCAACTAATGTAGTAATAGCATTGAAATTATTTGGCGCTATTTCTCCTAACCTCTCCGCCGCTTGCCTACGGGTATCTTCATCTTGAGAATCACAAATTAACTCTTCTAATACAGTGATAGCACTAGGATTTTCTGGAGCTATTTTCGCTAAAATATCTACCCCTTTCAAACTAGTAAATTTATTTTGAGAATCACGAACTAACTCCACTAAAGCAGTGGTCGCTTGTTTGTGATTTGTTTCTAGCAATACAGCCATAGCATTATGTGTTTGAATATTGGAATAATCAAATACCCATGTGACGATTTGCTGCACAATTGCATCTGCAAAACTACAATCTTTAAACTCGGCAATTCCGGCTGCGGCTAGAAAGTAGGCACGGTATTCATAAAATCCTTTCCAGTCAGGAATTTGACTCTGACTTTTACAGCCATCCTCAAATGCTACCAACGCCTGAATAAATTCTTCCTTCTGCTCTTTTTTTATATCCTCTCGTCCCAACCACAGCAAAATTACCTCTTTCCACTGTGGTTCAAATATGCGATAGGTTCCTTGTTCTGGGTTTTCAGGAACGTGATTGAGAAAATCGTGCCAATCGTCAACAGCTAAGGCTGCAAAATATTCCTCAAAGGTGGCATGGTAGAAAGCATAAACTTTTTCTTGGCTAGAAGATTCAGCCGCAATTCCTACATGATTTAGCCAGCCAAGTTTTAATGCTTTGGAAAACAGTGAAGTTTCATCATCTGGATATCCCAATTCCTCAATGATAAAACTTTCCCGCAACCGGAAGCGTGAACTCCCTTCGTTGATATCCCGCAGGGCTAAACGTCTTAAAGCTTGGTTTAACTCTAGTTGTTCTTGTTTGGTGGTGGGGAAACGGTTTGGTTTCCAAATGTAAAACTTCTGTACATACTGATAATACAGTCCCGCCTTGGTCTGTGGTAAATTCCCCTCTTCATTGTGCCAGATATTACATAACAGCGTTAACCGCAGGGGAGTTTGCACCAAATCCCGCAAGCGCAACTGTTCAGCTGACTCTAATTTTGTTTTTAACCGTTCTCCTTTTTCAATATCTTTCACAAACCATTTATTAATAAACTTATGTACTTCTTGGGGATAGTCAAAGTCCAGTAGGCGATAGGTTTCAAAGGTTTCTAGGGCATTACGATCTGCTTGCCAAACATTCAGCCGAGAAGTTAACACTACCCGCGATGAACGCCCTACCCATCCAGTTAACTGATGAGAAATTTCTTCTAATGCCTGGTGAGATGCTGAACCTGCTGATATTTCATCCACCCCATCCAACAGCAGCCACACTCGCCCTTGCTGAATTTGGTTTGTCAAGTCATCCTGTATTTCTTGAGTTAGTTCTGTGGGCGGAATTGCTTTCTGAAGCCAACTCTCATATATATAGGTTTGAATTTCTGTAAAATTACCGTTTCGCGCCAAGTCTGCTAGAGAAATCCAGATTGGTAAGCCTAAATTTTGCTCTAATACCCAAAAAGCGATGGTTTGCAGTAGAGTTGTTTTCCCTGCACCCGGTTCTCCAATTACTGCTATCTGCTGACCTTTGGTTTTACCTTCGCCCTGTTCTAGAATTTGACTGAAAAAAGCTTCATGTTCAAATCGCTGCTGGGTTTCATACTCCGGTTCATAAAGACGTGTTCCCGCATCTGGGGAAAAGTCTTCTTTGTCGCGTTTCTCTGTTTTCTTCCTTTCCACCAGTGCTAGGGGAACATAAATCTGCTGTCTTTCTTTTTTGGCAGATTCATCTTGCATAAAGGCGTTGCTGGTTATCCGGCGCTGCGGTTCCAGCATTGTGTTACATACTTCGCGCCAGTTGATGAGAGTCGCTGTAGTTTCAGGTGGCGGAGTCGTGGGTATTTCATCTATTAAGTCTGTTAGTTCTAAATCTAAGGCTTTGGCGATACTAATTGCAGAGTCATAATCAACATTTTCTTGACCGCCAAAAAAGCGTTTAACAGTTTTTTCTGCTACTTTTGCACATCCCGCAATGTCCAAATAAGTGAAACGCTTACCATCATAATCACGTTTCGCTGCTTTAGCAGTTTTTAGTTTTTCTTTTCCTTTTGCATTGACTCGAACACTATCACGGTTCCGTGTTTCTCCCATCTGTAATGTATTTTCGCTGATCAGGATATTTCTATTTTAGGCAGATTGGTTAATTTTTGAGGGTCAGAAAAGGACATTTAATCTCTGTCCCTGTCCTGTCCTTAAATGTCCAGCGCTGCACTTATCACTCACAGTAACTTGGTCTCATCAAGCAAAACGGTGTGATAGCAATGACAAACATTAACCAAAAGAACGCGACCCCCGAAACAAGAATTGAAGTGGAGGAACTGAATATGAAGCCCCAGGAAGCTACATCATTAGTTGGGTCTGTTGAAATGCCATATCAAATTGATGTTACACCTGTGTTGCGCGAACAGCCTAATAGTCCCTTTGCGATCGCCCTTAGTATTGCTGTTGTTCTCGGTGCGATCGCCACCCTACTGAAAACGATAAAATCTCAGTGAATATCTGGGTGAGGGAATATTTTCTCAGTCGATGCACCCTCATGGTGGAAAATCCTAGCATCCATGCTCATTTCGCCTTTCCAGACCCCCTTGATCAGTAATAGGGCAAAATTTGGTGTTAGCACTCATGCAATCCATGTGGGGTGTTTTGGCACATACCAGTAGCAGAGAACCCAAAACAAGTAATAAACCACAAATTGCGGCTGTTTGAATCCAAGAAATCTCCAACGCGCCGTGAACTACAACTTCCCGCAGTAGAGATACAATTGTCACTTCAACTGCGACTCCCACGGAAATACTATGTTCTTGCAAGTAAACCATGAGTAGTCGAAATAACTCCACCAAAATCAACACAAATAGTATTTTTGCCGTCACCTGTTGATATTCTACTGACTGGATAATGGCTATAAATATGCCCCACAACTGAATCAGCATCACAGCGAACAAACCTAAACATAAGACGATCACAATTAAGTCTTGGAAAGCTTCCATGTTGCGAACAATTGTGTGTCTATCTAGCCAGCGATCGCAAAATAAAAATCGACTCTTGAAGCGCTTATACATTTACTTTTCCATTCTCATCTGGTCAACTTCAGACCACACCAGCGAATCCACTAACTAATTTAATTTTATGTAATTTTCAGTGATTACGCCTCAGCGAGGTTGGTAATTTAAATTTGGTAATTCTTGCAACAATTGTGTGGCATTATTAGCCCATTGGGGATTACCTTGAGCATTATATAAATCTCTGGCATATTGTAATACTTGTACCGCTTCTGCATATTGCTTTTGTTCTCTAAAAACTAATCCCGCACCATAATAAGCATGGGCATAATTAGGGTTAGCTTCGGCGGCTTTTCTAAAAGCTGTTAACGCTTCTTTGAGTTTACCTTGATTCAGCCAAATTGTGCCGAGATTATAGTGAGCTTCGGGATATTTAGGATTAATTCTGATGGATTGGTGGAAAGAATCTCTAGCTTGATTTATTTTACCTTGCTGAAGATAAGATATTCCCAGATGGTAATGAGGTTCCGGGGCATTTTTACTATATTCTATTGCTTTTTTAAAAGATGCGATCGCACTATCCCAATCTCGTTGCTGCTGTCGCACTAAACCCAAGTTATAGTGAGCAAAACCTAGCCTGGGGTCGAGTTCTAAAGCTCTTTCTAAATAATCACTGGCTTGCTGCAAATTATTTCCTTCTAATAAAGCTCCCCCTAAATTCGCAAAGGCTGGCGCAAAATTGGGATCTGCTTGTGTGGCTTGGTAGAAAGCATCAGCCGCAGGTTTTAATTGTCCGGTTTGGCGCAGTGCTAAACCTAAGTTATAATGGGCTGCTGCTAAATTTGGGTCTAGCTGAATTGCTTGCTGAAAAGCGGCGATCGCATCTTCAAATCTTCCCGCCTGAATAGCCTGTAAACCTTGATTTAACAAATTTGTGGATATTGGTAAACTATATTGCGCCACTAAGGGATTCGAGTAACTGGGTGATGGAAAAAACAGACTTTCACCGACTATAACTAAACTAACTATGGAAAATATATGATATTTCAACACTGTTTTTCTCCTTTGGGTTGATTCCTCACACAAGGATAAAAGCATTTCTCCCTATTTGTGCGAACTTTTTTTTAGAAGTCACGTCATCTATAAAATAATGCGAAAGTTACCTGCTTTTCATCTCTTTTGATTGAATATGCAGTGCCATACTTTTATAAGTATTTTATCAGATAGAAAGATAGTATTTTCACCATAGTTTTCATTTTCAACCCATTTTCGCATTATATACATTCAGTTATCATCTATTGAAAACCTAATATGTTCAGTAAAATTCGCGCCCTCTGGAATCAATTCTTCAGAAAATCTCGAAAAATCAATAATGAACCATTAAACAAAGCCAGTTTATTTGTGATTATTGTGATTGATATTTTTATATTAATCAATGTTTTCACAGGATTAGTTGATATTAGTAGATGGCATATTAGTCCACAACAGGCTTATCCATGTTATACCCAATGGGATAATTATAGAAAACAAACTACTACTAATAAAGACTATGAAATTATCCAGAATTCATTGTTTATATTTGATCCTTATCGCAGTCGGCAAGAATCTTACACACAAGTAGAAGATAGACAATTGGGTAAAGTTTCAGAAACTTGCTTGCAGTATGCTAAATATCAAGACCAGATTAACATTCCCGAAAATAATCAAATCTTAGAAAATATTCAGCAGAAAGAAACACAGGTTACTCAGTTTCAACAAAAAAATCAGAGCATTCGATCTGAATATGACTCTACACTTTTAGAAAAAATTGCTGGTCAGTCTCCAGACCAATCAATTAATGTAGTTGGTGCAGAAAAAGCTAAACAAGAGTTAGCACAAAATAACCAAAAAATTTCTACTCTGAAACAGGAAATTACTAATTTAAAAAATCAATTAGTCACCACACCGGAAAGTATTAATTTTTTAAGTTTTTTGCAAGAAGAGAGTAACTTTAATCCCTTAGCTGCAAATTATCAAACAGCTTTATTTTGGTATCCTAGTATTCAATTAGCTTTTCAGTGTCTGTTTCTCCTCCCCCTGATTGTTGTCGCTTTATTAGTTCATAATTTTGCTCAACGTCGAGAATATGGACTTATTTCGCTGATTAGCTGGCATTTATTGGTAATCTTTTTTATACCACTGCTCCTGAAAATCTGTGAATTTCTGCAATTCGGAATATTGTTTTCATTCCTTGTGGATATTGTCAGCAAAATTCTGGGTGGTTTGCTGTTCCTGATTAGTTACGTTTATATTTTGTTGATTCCAGTTGTTGGGTTTGGAATTATTCAGCTTTTCCAGAAAGTGATTTTGAATACTAAAGCTCAAGCAGTGAGGAGAGTTCAAAATTCACGCTGTACTCACTGTGCTAAAAAAATTCGCCAACATGATACATACTGTCCCCACTGTGGTTCTTATCAATATGTTGAATGTCCCAGCTGTCATCTGCTGACTTACAAGTATTTATCTTACTGTCATCATTGTGGCACTAGCCAAGATTCTACTCATAATCATGCCTAACTGGGCGATCGCCAGAATTACGGTTAGTTACTCAAGGGATACTTCCTCAAGCGTTGGAGCCACTTTGCTACCGTTATATCCCTGATTCCGAACCCAGGGGGTTGACGCATCAAGTATCCTCAATAAAAAATATTAAATAGTGTAAGGTAATTTACATGAGAAGATAGTGGAAGCTAAATTACTGACTATCAACGTTTAATCACTAACGTTGTATCATTTAACCGACTACAAAATGATCGTTTTTAGTAGGATGCTGAATACATACTTAAGCTTTATTGTCAAGCATATTACTGGTAGGTGCGAATTTGTCCTGAGTGAGCATTTTGCCAAGAAATATCAGGAAAATACAGAGCAGAGGAAGATTTTTTCTCCCAGAGCCTCCCATCCAGGATCAATTAGATATGGTAAGTGCTAACCCCAATCAAGTAAAAATTAATATATACTTGTGAGAAATTATATGTGTCATAGTCTACTTAGCCCATAAATGCTAATTGGTGCTGACATGAGTAGCTGACCATGCCAGATATAAATAAAGTTAACCTGCAATTGTTATTGCAAGTGCTAGAACGGGAAGACTTATAAATATGTGACTACATCTGGTTTCCATAACCAGTTATGAGCGCTATATCGACTATTAAACAGTTCCTCAAGGAGATATAAAAACATTTGGTAAAGCAAAATTAACTCTCTCGTACTACAAATGACTCTATAGAATTGCAAGATATGAGAGCAATTGGTAATCTGTACAAGATATAGAGGACAAGATCAAAAAATATTCTATGACTCAGCACTCATGTAACCAGCTAGATAGCCTAATTTGTCAAAATGCTCTGCTATTTAAATCTAAAACTTTCCCACTTGATTAAATTATTCTTTATCCGACTGCCGTTGCTGCAGGAAAGCAGTGCATGAAATCTCCAATAAACAGTAAGCCTAAAATTTTGGTTGTTGACGATGAACCCGACAACCTTGACTTGCTTTACCGCACCTTTTACCGCGATTATCAGGTGCTGCGAGCAATCTCTGGGCCTGCGGCACTGGAACTGTTAGCGCAAGAAGGAGAGGTGTCAGTAATCATCTCTGACCAGCGAATGCCGATTATGAGCGGTACAGAGTTCTTGAGCGTGACAGCAACTCAATATCCAGACACGATTCGCATTATTTTAACTGGTTACACTGATGTGGAAGACCTAGTGGAAGCAATCAATGCTGGTAAGGTCTTTAAATATGTCACTAAGCCCTGGGAATCAGAAAAACTTAAAGCCGTAGTCCGACAGGCCTTAGATACTCACAACGTCCTCAAAGCCCGTACTCATGAGCTGACACGCACCCTGCGTCAGGAGTCACTACTAAACACAGTGACCAATACTATCCGCAGCGCTCTGGACTATCGACAAATTCTACATACAATTGTCGATACAGTGGGACATATGTTGGAAGTGGATGTTTGTCTGTTACGTCCGTTCCAAGATGGACAGTTGATGGATGAAGGGTTCATTTACGAGAAAGTGGCTTCCCCTTCGACTTCTTCAGTTTTGGCTGATACTGTTTGGGAGACTCGTGAAGTTCAAATAATTTATGATGTAGCAAATGATGAGCGGATTCAGGGAGAGGAAACTGAATTATCTCAACGAGCAGCAGCTTTTGCTAGGGCTAACATCTGTTCGAGTTTAGTTGTACCCCTGATTTGTCAGCAGGAATTAATGGCAGTGCTGGCAGTACACCAGTGTTCTAAATCCCGGTTTTGGGAAAATGATGAAGTAAAACTAGTGTCGATGGTTGTCGATCAAGCAGCTTTAGCTTTGTCTCAAGCCTATGCCTATGAGCAGGTACGCGCCCTTGCTAAGAGAGAAACTTTAATTAATACTATAACCACAGCGATTCGCTCTAGTTTAGACCCAGAAGATATATTTGCAGCTATTACTCAACAATTAGGACAAGCCTTAGAAGTGAATGGCTGTGTGCTGTCTTTATGGGGAGAGAATAATGAGTTAGTCTATTCTGTGGGTTTATATGACAGTTCGGAAAATTCGGAAAACTCGTCATCGATCTCGAATACTGATATTCTTGTTGACCAGGAATCACCAGCAGCACAAGCACTGATTCAAAATATTCCCATTCTGCAAGAAATTTTGCGGACACAGCAACCAGTGGTAATCACTGATATGAGTGATTATGATTCAGATATTCAGGGTATTGATTTACCGGGAAAAATGCCAGCGCGATCGCTCATGGTTGTTCCCCTATTAGCTGATGATAAATGTATTGGTAGTATTACCTTGCGAGAAGGTGATAAAGTACGTCAGTGGTTACCATCAGAAATTGAATTAGCTCAAGCCGTAGCAGTTCAAGCGGCGATCGCAGTGCAGCAGTCGCGCTTGTATCAGACAACTCGTGAGCAAGCCGAGCGCTTGTTACAGCTAGACAAACAAAAAACTGAATTTTTCCAAAATATCTCCCATGAGTTTCGGACTCCCATCACCTTAATTCAAGGGCCTTTAGAATCTGCGGTGAATGCAGGTGAAGGATTATCTCATAAACAAAGTACGATCGCTCTACGTAACTCCCGCCGCCTATTACGACTGGTAAACCAACTACTAGACTTGCAACGCTTAGATGCAGGTAGAATGCAGCCTAGTTTCCGACCCTGTAATTTAGTCGAATTCGTTAGTCAAATTGTGGAATCATTCCGCCCCTACTGCGAAAAGAAACGACTACATCTAGTTACCGAAATGAGTGAATGTCCTGAAGTCTACTTGGACATGGAAAAATTCGACAAAGTGGTTTATAACCTCTTGTCCAATGCCATGAAGTTCACTCCTGAAAATGGCACAATCACCGTCATCTTACAATCTGATCAGAAACAGTGCAAATTGCAAGTCAAAGATACAGGAATTGGCATTTTTCCCGAACAAATTCCCCAACTCTTTCAGCGCTTTCGCCAAGCAGAAGGCTCAGAAAACCGTTCTTATGAAGGGAGTGGTTTGGGTTTAGCTTTAGTCAAAGAATTAGTAGAAATGCACGGCGGTAAGGTGAAAGTAGACTCAACTTATGGACAAGGTACAACCTTTACTTTATCCCTACTTACAGGCAATTCTCACCTACCCACAGGGCAAGTTATAGAAACCCCAACGGAATTAAACAGAAGCCGCGCTAGTGTGGAATTAGCTGATTTAGAACTAGTAGAACTATCCACAGATAATATTGAAAATATTACAGAAAACTTATTATCCGATGCTAATACACATGATTTAGAACTTGCTGGCACAGAGAATATTAATAATGGTTCTACTCAGCACCATATTTTAGTTGTAGATGATAATCCCGATTTACGAACCTATGTATCGGATATTCTCCGCCGCAATGGTTATCAAGTACAAACCGCTCGTAACGGTTATGAAGGATTTAGCAAAACTCAACAAACTTCACCTAGCTTGATCATTACTGATTTAATGATGCCTATGGTGACAGGGTTAGAAATGATCGGCATGATCCGGAATGAGGAGAATGTCAAAGGCATACCAATCATTTTACTCACAGCGAAAGTAGATGAAGAAACCCGCATTGAAAGTACAGAACATGGTGCGGATGCTTATTTAGCAAAACCATTTAATGACCGGGAACTGCTCGCAGAAGTTAAAAATCTCTTAGCATTAAAAGCCAATGAACGTCGGGTTTTAGAGCTAAATACTTATCTCACCGAATCGGTACTAAAACGGTTTTTACCGGCTGTGTTGGTGAAAAAAGCCGCAGCAGGAACTTTAACCCTTGATTTGCGACCAGAACCGCGTTTGATCACAGTTTTATTTAGTGACATAGTTGGTTTCACTCAGCTAGCAAATACCCTCAGATCCCGGAGAGTTGCAGAGTTGCTCAATGAATATTTAGAAAGCATGACCAAAGTTGTGTTTGAGAATGGCGGCACTGTGGATAAGTTTATGGGAGATGCTATTTTAGCCTTATACGGAGCGCCGGAAGAACTCACCCCCAATGAGCAAGTACGCCGGGCTATCAGTACCGCCAGAGCGATGCAATCTTCACTAGCTAAGTTAAACCAGCACTGGCATGAGCAGGGTATATTTGAAAATCATGGCTATGGCGGCGTACAGTTTCGCTGTGGTATCCATCAAGGAACGGCTGTTGTGGGGATGTTTGGTAGCGCTGAACGTGCAGACTATACAGCTATTGGTCCGAGTGTAAATATTGCTGCTAGGTTACAGGCTGCGGCTGTTCCTGGTACTATTTTGGTTTCTGCTGCTGTGGCAGATTATTTACAAGATGATGAAATTACTAAGGGTAGTCCGTTACAACTGAAAGGTATTGATGAAACAGTTCTTACCTTTGCTGTCAGACCAGAAATCATGGCTAATCGCTAAGATAGGAAGTGGATTTGGCAGGATTAGTAATGAGCAAAATTGACGAATCATTATCGGTTACGGACAACAAGCTAATTCCAGCCCATGAACGAAGAAGGGACACAGATACACCGGGTTTATGGATAGCGATCGCCATAGGTTCATTTTCCTTGCATTTACTGGTTTTCTGGTTTATGCGCTCATCTAACGTCTTTAAACCCTGGTTTCCACAGCAAAGCCAAACATTTGTCCCCATTGAATTTATAGAAATTTCTCCCGCAGCAGAATTACCAGCTAAATCTAACTTAGAAGCGGAAACAGTCTCACCGAAATCACCCATATCTCCTCAAGATTCTGTATCAGATGCACCCATTACACCAAGTAATCAGCAGACTGCGGCGATAAATTCTGATGCTAGTCTTCTGACTGAAAGCACAAGAAAAGCTTCTCAACCCAATACACAACCTTTTCCTCAAAAGACAGTTTCGACACCGACACCAACACCGACCCCAACCCCAACACCAACCCCAACCCCAACCCCAACCCCAACACCAACAATTCCAGTGGGTGATCTCCCTTGGAATAGTCGTGAAGAAGTTGTATTAGGAGAAGGACAGCCACTACCCACAGGTATTCCATCAGAATCACCAAAAGTTGCAGAAACTGAACAAGATGAAACTGCAAATGTCCCAGATGAGGAAACAACACCCACTGGGGAAACTGCAAATATCTCAGATGAGGAAACAACACCCACTGGGGAAACTGCAAATATCTCAGATGAGGAAACAGCACCCACTGGGGAAACTGCTAATATCCCAGAGGAGGAAACAGCACCCACTGGGGAAACTGCTAATACTCCAGCCGAATCAGGTGTCAAAGTGACATTTACTGCAATCAATAAAACTGAAATAGATAAATTAGTTCAAGAGGGTAGATTAAGTCCTGATGGTATACCCGATGTTATAGCTGAACGCATAAATAAGGGAAGTAACACTAAAAATATTGCCTCAACTGGTGATTCTCTACTTGAGCCTGCACAGTTTTTGGCTAGCTTAATTATTGATAATAATGGCAACTTTCAACAAGCTGTAGTTTTAGAAATAGCACCAGCGACACTACAAAGTAAAAAAAGTTTGTATGAGCAAATTGTCAACGAGATATTCATCAATGATAGGTTTTTGCCGGGAGAAAATAACGATGGTACAAAACCAGAGTTGAGTAATTTTTTTATACGTATTTCAATTCAGCCTCTGAGCAGCCAGAAATAGATGCAATGATTTTATAGCAACCGCCAAGGAGGTTAGGACAGAAACAGATAATGAAACCCTCACAATTAAAGAGTTTCGAGCCTGTTCCCGGACACTGAGCGGCTTGTACTGAGCGAAGTCGAAGTAAGCCGAAGTGCTGTTCCCTGTTCCCTGCTATATATTGGAGAAGATAGAGAGAACTTAGTCCTCTCTACAGACTTTTAATCATCTTGGGGATATTCATCCCATAAAGTTGTAATTTCACGTAAACTTTGGTGATTACCATTGCCCAAAATTAAGTGATCTAGTAGGGGAATGCTTAAAAGCTGCGCTCCGGATAATAGTTGACGGGTTAATTCTATGTCTTCTGGGCTGGGTTCTGTGTTACCTGAAGGATGATTGTGAGCAATAATTGCCCTAGTTGCACCTTGACGAATGATCTCTCTAAAAATGTCACGGGGAGAGGCTAAGGTTTCTGTGGCTGTACCGATGGTAATTACTTTGGTTCCCAATAACTTGTTTTTGACATCTAATAGCAACACTGCAAAACGTTCTTGTGTTTGCCACATCAGGTCTTGACTGAGTGCAGCCGCAGCTACTATGGGGTTATCAATGGGTGTACTATCTGAGGGGCGAAATTGAAAGGTTCGTTTACCCAATTCAATGGCTGCTAATATGGTTGTGGCTTTTGCTGGCCCAATACCAGGAATTTGCATTAATTCTGCTGGGGTGACTTCTCGCAAAACAGCTAAGGGGTCACGTTGGTGTTTACTCAGTTCTTGTAGTATATACTGCCCTAGGCCTACGGCTGAGAGTTTTCCCGGTCCTTGACCAGTGCCTAACAGAATTGCTATTAATTCGGCTGTGGCTAAAATTTTGGGGCCGTGGGTAATTAAACGCTCACGCGGACGCTCATCTGTGGGGATATCGGCAATTCTGAGACAGTAAGTCATAGAATAACTAACATAATGGTCACTTATATCGCACTATCTTTAGTTATCCCTTGTTTACTCTGTAAGTCATCCCTAAATGCAACAATCTTTAATTTTTCGCAGTTTGCGGATGGATGCGATCGCCTAGCCAGATTATACTGAAACTGAGTATATTTCGAGTATATAAAAGAGTATTATTATGATGGATAATATTGAGAAAAACACTGATCTAACCCAACAGTGGCTAGGGGAAATTCAGGGACTCAAGGAACAAATAGCAGAACAAAAACGCGATCGTGATGCCGCTTGGGAAACCGCACAAAAATGGCGTAAACTTTATAACACTGAAGCCGAACAACGCCGCACAGATACAAATTTGGCTCAACAGGCGATCGCCTCTTTGAAAGCAGAGATACATAAACTCAAGGGACTAGACCCCGGTATCCTGGCAGATCAGGAAGCCAGCACCGTTGTAGAAGCGGAAATTCAACAAATCGAATCTTTAGCAGAATTACGCAGCCAACTGATCACAATTATGAAGGAACGCGATCGCCTCCTGCAAGCCTTAAAAACCGAGCAAGAAAACCACGCCCAAACCCGTAAAAGCCTGACCACCGCTTTAGGTGATGCTATTGATGGCTTAACCAGAGAACGCGATGGTACGACTAGCAAGTAGAAGTCAGCTAAACAGTAGGCGGCGCTGTTGATTACCGGAGGATTAAAATCCCATTGCTTTGGCTACTGCTTCTAATTCAGCGTCAATGCCTTGTTTAAAGTGGCTGTGACTGTGTTTAATTGCTGTGTCTGGGTCTTTTAAACCATTTCCGGTGAGGACACATACAACTGTCGCCCCTGTGGGAACTTGGTCTTTAACTTGCAATAAACCGGCGACAGATGCAGCGCTGGCGGGTTCGCAGAAAATTCCTTCTGAGGATGCCAAAAGTCGATAAGCATCCAAAATTTCCTCGTCGGTAACTGCTTTAAAGCTACCTTGACTGGCTGATTGGGCGGCTATGGCTTTATCCCAACTAGCGGGATTACCAATTCGGATTGCTGTGGCGATGGTTTCTGGATGAGAAACAGGTTTTCCATTCACTAGGGGGGCTGCACCTGCGGCTTGGAATCCCATCATTCGGGGGAGGCGATCGCACTTTCCAGCTTGATGATATTGACAAAACCCCATCCAATATGCTGTGATATTTCCGGCATTACCAACGGGGATACATAACCAATCTGGGGCATTACCCAAGGCATCCACAACTTCAAATGCTCCCGTTTTTTGCCCTTCCAAACGGTAGGGGTTGACGGAATTAACTAAGGTAACAGGATAGCTTTCTGCCATTTCGCGGACAATTTCCAGCGCCCTGTCAAAGTTGCCTTTAATAGCTAAAACTTCTGCACCATATAATAATGCCTGTGCCAATTTACCCAGGGCAACGTAGCCATCAGGTATCAACACGAAAGGCTTCATACCTCCACGTTTCGCATAAGCCGCCGCCGCCGCCGAGGTATTCCCTGTACTGGCGCAAATTACCGCTTTTGCCCCGGCTTCCTTCGCTTTGGTGATTGCCATAGTCATTCCCCGGTCTTTGAAGCTACCAGTAGGATTCAGACCATCATATTTAACAAACACCTTTACCTGTCTGCCAATGCGTTCTGCGATCGCCGGCACTGGAATCAAGGGAGTGTTACCCTCTAATAAAGTGACAACAGGCGTTGTTTCGCTGACAGGCAAGTATTCACGATAGGCTTCTATCAGTCCAGGCCAGGGTTGGCGATAAGATTTAGCAACAGACAAACTCACAGTCACAGGCTTTATAAAGTTTTTAACTAAGGATGGGGAATGAGGCAACGCTCCATTGGCAAAGGAAAAAAGTTAATTTCTCCTTTTTAGTTGATAGTCTCTTGATTTCTCATTCTAGAAGAATATTATCTATCTTTAACACTAATATCTCACTGCTGATTGATATTTTATCTGCAATGCCCTGTGTTACTACTCGCCATTCGTTGTCTACACAGTACTGTGAGGGGTGGCGTAGATAAACTTACTGTGGAACAAAGTCTAGATAATTACTATCACTTATAGATACACAATTAAGTTATGATATTTTATGATGTAAAATATACAAGTGTTTAACAAACCTTAAACTTACATTATTATAGTATTTACTAAATGGTGTGAGTCGAGTTGTGAATTTTATTTAACAATGCCTACCTATTCATCAAGTGTTTCCGAACGTCCTTCCTCCACCCTCTGGGTTAGCGATGTCACCAAGTCTTATTATCCAGAAGATCAGCAAGCAAAACTGCAACATCTGCAAGCAGAGGTAGATTCCCTATTGCAGCAATTAAAAAACCTGAAAGAACAACGGCTATCAGATCAGCCAGAATAAATATAGCAGGGAGCAGGGGAGCAGGGAGCAGGGGGAAGCCTTGAAACTCTTTAATTACAATGGTTTTATGATCCGTTTGGGTCCTAACCACCTTGGCGGTTGCTATAACTCAATTCAGATCACAGCGATCGCCTATAGCTGATAATTGATTCAGACTACTACTCAAAACGTTGATTTTTATCTGACCAACGCTTGAGGCTGTAACTGTTGGCATTCTCTACTAACAATGCCAGAGACTGACTACGGGACAATTTGGCGATCGCTGTTAATACTTGCTGAGAATTATTTTGGAAATCTGTATAGATCAACTGACCATTTGGGGAGAAGATCAGAGTCCGGGGGCGAGACTGATTTTTCTCTAATTTTGTGTCACCCAAATTCGTAGCGGCTAAGGATGCGATCGCATCAGCTGAGATAGTCAGCACAAATTCTGGCTGGGTATCATTAGTCAAATCAATAATTTGTAACGGCCAATTACCCACTTGTGCTTGAATTTCCTCAAAGCTAGGAACATCACTAAGGGGAAGTTGACCAGTTTGTTGTAAAGACAGCCACATCATCGGCAACATTGCCTTTACTGCTTGCGGATTTTCCTCATAGAGTTTCGTGAGATTAATCGGAGTTGATTGCACCCATTCCAGGGCGGCTTCCGTCAGGGCTAAAGGTTGAGGTTGTAGAGGAGAATTTTGCTGAGTACCAATTTTTACTCCCGCCGCCAATAACTGTAAAACCCCATTTTGCCAGCGAACACCTTTAATAGTGGCCAAATTAATCTGCTGTTGTCCTTGAGAGTCCCAGACAATCATTTGAATAACTGGGTTGACATTAATCCCCAAAGTTGACCAAAAAAACCGGGCTAGGGAAGTTTGTGGAGGTTGCAAAGACTGAAAAGGCCAACTCAGCCAACTTTTACCATTATAAAAAGCACTAACCTCCACCTCATACCACATTTGCTGATCTGTAAGTTTAAGTTCTGCCTTGCTATCTGGTCGCAACCATTCCGCAGCATTAATTTCAGCAACTGGTTTTACCGCACCGATAATTTGACTAGGATGATTAATAATTGATATTTCCGGCGGCTTCACCACCTCACCCTTCAGCTTTGGTAACAAACCTTGAACATAACTCAGATGGGATGGCGTAATTTTCGGCTGGGACTTTAACCAAGAATTAGCCCGTTGTTCTCCCTGCTGGGCAGCTAAAATTAAACTCGCCCAAACTTGCACATCTTGTCTGTGAGGATTAACTCGCAACGCCGCCACTGTACGATTCCACAAACGCCCCTTATCTGCTTTCAATAGAGTAGCGATTTCTTGGGCATTCTGCGGTGATGCTTCAAATACCTCTAAAGCTTTTGCCCAACGACCATCAATCAATTCTGCTAAGACTTCTTGAGTCGGGCTAGCCCAACTGATATCTGCTTGGGCTTTGGTTAATTGAGAATGCAAGCGAATCATATCCACTTGTGCTTGGGCGGCTGGGGGAAAATCTCCTTGATGCTGTTTTTGGATAAATTGCAACCATTCATAAGCTGGTGTCCACAATCCACTACGAGCAATTGATAAAGCGTCTTTATAAGCCGAATCCGCAACTGTTGCTGATTGTAGCGATATGCCAGTCAGTTGAATGGGATTAAGATAAAAATTAGTAGGTTCAACTTGGTATATCTTTAACTGGGGTTCTAAACCTATTGTTTGATCAATTACTAGCTCTTTCGCACCGCCACCAGTCACTTGCTGCCATTGCGGTAGTTTTCCCTGGGGATTTTGCCAAGACAATAACTGCTGTAGATTATGATGTTGGGGATTGTAATAGATAATATAACCGTAGGCGATCGCATTAGTTTCTTCTTGACCCTTACCCCATAAAGCCAACCAGACCCCAGGGGATATTGAATCCGAACCCAAAGACTTAATAGCTGTTAAAGGTAAACGACTATTATCATCTCGATATTTTAATGCTGCATTAATCAATGATTCATCTGGCGCAGTTATGGATAACTGAGTCGCTAGATAATATAATTTTTCCGAGCCTGATGGAGATTCTCGGTCTTCTGCGACCTGGTAAACCCTCAGTTCCACAATTTCTTGACAATCAGACTGACAATTGGGGCGCTGCTGCAAAATTGGTAATAAAAATGAGCCTTTCTCCTCATCTAAACGAATAACTTCCCCAGCTATTTGTCCTTGATTCACAGTATCCTGAATCTGTTTGAGACTTTGGGGAACCTCTATGTTATTTAAAGGAATTTGTCCCCATTCCGGTAAAAATTCATTCACCCAGCCTAATTTTTCTGGATTGAATATAAACAGAACGCTAAACCAGATAAAAGTAGACATTAATCCCACGCTACCCAACAACATAGAGATAGCTAGAGTTGACCATAGCCAACCTAATTGAGATTTTTGCCGTGGTTTCGGGGAGACTCGTTGATCAGCAGCATCAGACGGATTTCCTTGAGAAGATTGTGGCGTTAGCTTGCGGGAGCGATTTGCCATTTTAGTTCTTAGTTAAGCCAAAAAGTAGGTTTGTATAGAATATTTTTTCTTTTATACTCTGGTTTTAACAATCTTGCCCAGAAGTTTTTTAAATTAAGTTTTTATCACTGGATTTAGTTAACTCAACTGACAAAAAAATACTATGCTCTTGAGTCCTGATGATTGGGCAGTTTATCAGCCAAAAGAGAGAATTAGATTATACCTGTTGAATTAGGAAATTCTGACAAGTCTTTCCTATTCTCAAGTGTAAGGTGATGATTACCTGATAAAGTAAATGGGGCAAGTAATGATGTTAAATAAAATTACTTCATGACATTTATACTGTCTATTATAAATATGTGATTCAGTTGAGGAATAGTTGTGTATCAATGCTTATTTATAGGTAGTAGCAACAAGTCATTTTAAACATCCTCTTAGAGCAATATCTCTTTTGTCGCGCAGAAAGGATGATTATTTGGCGAATAGAGACATTGATAATCAAACAATTCCAATTATTTACTTTAAGCATCATAGGATTTAGCAGACTGTTGGTTAAATCAAATGTCCATCTGCTATATTTTCTTTAACCGAAAAACCATATTTTTTTAGCTAAAAATAAAAGAGGCTTGGCTGATTACCAAACCTCATTATAAATCCAGTGCATAACAACATCCCGCCTTAATTTACCTATTATTTTCATACTTAGTCATCTTCCTATAGGATGTGTCCAAATTTCATAAAAGCTGATAAGGATTAATATTTATATATAGCAACCGCGAAGGTGGTTAGGAGACAAAAGGATCATAAAACCATTGTCATTAAAGAGTTTCAAGACTTCCCCCTGCTCCCTGCTCCCCTGCTCCCTGCTATATATATAGCAACCGCGAAGGTGGTTAGGAGACAAAAGGATCATAAAACTATTGTCATTAAAGAGTTTCAAGGCTGCTCCCTGCTATATATCTAGACTAAAATGCTCGATCTGTACAGAAGATGATCAACCACAATCAGGCGATCGCGTTAAATTTAGCTGAGTAGGCGCATACTATGATCAGGATTAATTGTAATTACTAAATCAACGGCTGTAGCTGATTTTACCAACGGTTTAATAAATAATTCCGGGTGTAGCGATCGCCAAAA
The DNA here is from genome assembly GCF_034931085.1 of Nodularia harveyana UHCC-0300. Classification (NCBI taxonomy): domain Bacteria; kingdom Bacillati; phylum Cyanobacteriota; class Cyanophyceae; order Nostocales; family Nodulariaceae; genus Nodularia; species Nodularia harveyana. The sequence goes on from NZ_JAYGHG010000011.1 coordinate 67,846, forward strand.
ATAGTTGACAAATTCTTCAATCTGTGAGTCTGACATTCCCGATTTCCCCTCAGCGATCATTTGTTGTTCTGCTTGTTTCCTCCAAGTCATAGAACAACGGTAATCAGTAGGATACAGCACAATTAAACTATCCAATCTTTCCCAGAGTGGGAGATAATCCTGGAGTCGCTGATTCAGATCACGAGCAAATAAACGATCCTCTGCTGTGATAATTGGTGGCGGTGTTGTATCAAATATATCGGGATGAATGGGTCTTACCCCCACAAACCAACCTTCAAAAAGAACAATATCAATATCTGTAACAACTTCTGGATTAGTGCGATCGCCAGCCCCATTATATGCAGATTTATCAAACCGGGGAACCATAACTGGACTTTCCCCCCTACGAATTTGATCTAACAGTTTTAAACCTAAATCTAGATCATGAGTTCCCGGTGGCCCCCGCCAAATTAACCGGGGATCTTGCTGAGTTAAAATTAAGCGATCGCCATAAGTTTTATACAAATCATCTAGTGATAAACTCAGAGTCCGATATCCCAACTCTTCCAGCAGCAGACCTAGAACCTGGCACATTGTAGTTTTACCAGTCCCCTGTCCACCTAAAATCCCCTGAATTAGTGGTCTACCCAATTCTTGACGACGAGACGCTAACTTTTTACTCAGTGGTAGCCATAACTCCCGCAACACCGCCAACATTTCTTCTGGAGGTTGATGTAGGTGAGTTTGGCAGAATTGGTTAAAACTGGGCAATACAGAATTGAGTAAATCTGCATCACTAGCCCCACAATCTATCATTAAGAACCCAGCTTAAAAGCTTCCACAAACATACTATAAATAAAACCAACTTTGAGAATATTTAGTGATTCTACCAACAGCGTGCGCTTGGAAAACAAGTAACCACTATAAAATATTCGGCTAGTCACCTCCGTCACTATCACCAGCACAGCAGCTATGAGAATATCTGACACACCCCTTTGTCCAGCTATAGTAGAAATTGCTGTTCCCAGAAAAAACCCAAAAAAGAAATTAATCAACAATAACGATAACCTGCGCCAAGGATTTAAAAACCATTGTCCCAAACGACTAGCAATGGCCTCAAATAAGTTAGTCAGACGAGTATTTTGCATGAATGTAGGTAGGAAGCTGGTGCGAAACAGTAACATTTTCCCAACTCTGATGGTAACAAGAGTATCTCGCACCTCAACTTATGCCAAAATATTAAGATATATAAATGATTTTCCCCAGTTCCTATGAGAACTACAGAAAAATCCCCTTGTTCGTCAGAATACCTCCTGCTGAATAGCTAATTTTGCTATTCCTACAAATAAACTTCTGACGGATGTATCATACTTTGCCTATTTTTTGCGCTGATGCTGATTATTTTTACCTTTAATTAGGCTTTTCCACCTTTTTTTCAAGGAGAACTAATGTAATTATTTATCCCAAAGTTTTCTGATGAAAATGATATTTTCGATACATGGCATCTTCTGAATTATCCCAGAGTCTAGAAACATTTAGTCTCCAAATCCCGATAATTACCGCTTCGGATTATAGGCTAGTATTTGCTCAAGCCTAGAGAAAATATTATTGCTAACAATTATCGGAATGAAAAGTAAACAATATCGCCACGCTGCTATTGCTGTTTTTACTTTAGGGTTACTGGGGGTAATGGTCGGATGTTGGGACATCAGTGTGTCTTTTGAGTCAGTAGATCCAGAAACATCCTTACCCACATCTTCTGATACTTTAGAACAGAATGTCACACCAGTACCAGTTACCAATGCTACAGTTAGTTATACTACCCAAACTAACAAAATTGGGCTGAACGATCCTCACATTTTGATCGCTCGTCAAAACTCCACAGCAAATGACAATCATCAAGGGAGTTTACGGATGAGTAATCAAACTAATCAGCCTGTGCGTCTAGCTTTACTAGCACGACAGCCTCAAGTAAAAGACTCTGGACAAACTCATCATGATGTTCCAGCGCACTGGGATTTTGATCCCCAAGAAGGTAGTGAGCAGGGGTTGATTCTGTCCTTACCTCAGGGGAACCTCAAATTGGAAACGGGAGATGTCATAGTCGCTTTCGCCCAAGATGGTTCTCGGCGTTACTGGGGTCCCTATGTAGTGGGGGAAACTTCTGTACCTGAATGGAATAGCAAAAATCGAGAATGGTTATTGATACTGAGTCCTTGAAGAATCAGCAAGATTGGGGCTAAGGAGTAGGGGAGAATAGGAACGAATGACTTGCTGCTGTGATTCCCAATTCTCCATCCAAGAACAAAATTTAGCTAGTCAACGACTAATGATTAGTTATGTTTAAATATTGAGTATTGACTAATAAATAATGAGGATAAAACTAAGTTTCCCGGTTACTGTGAGTAAGTATTACCACAATCTATCAAAAAGTCCAGTGTTTGCACTGACAATATTAATTTTGATTGCTTGGCTGGCTTATGGGTGGAATTTGGGTAGTATCAGCTTGATTGATGAAACTGAGCCATTGTTTGCTGAAGCTTCCCGTCAAATGTTAATTACAGGTGATTGGATTACTCCGTTTTTTAATGGCGAAACTCGTTTTGATAAACCGGCTTTAATTTATTGGTGTCAAGCGATCGCCTACGCAATTATCGGAGTTAATGAATGGTCAGTACGAATACCTTCAGCGATCGCCGCCATAGCAGTCATCGGTTTGACATTTTATACTTTGCAGTGGTATTTCGGCAAAAAAGACCAAATAGAACAAACTGCACACCCGATTAAGCGCAACTTAACAGCCTTAATTGGCGCAGCCATGCTAGCACTCAACCCAGAAATGATTGTTTGGGGACGAACCGGTGTCTCAGATATGATGCTAACTGGGTGCATGGCCTCAGCCTTATTATGTTTTTTTATCGGCTATGGGACTCAGGAAGAAAAACAGGCTAAACTCCTCGAATCTCCATTCCCCAACAAATGGTATTTGGCTTGTTACGTCCTAATTGCGGGAGCGATTTTGACCAAAGGACCTGTAGGAATTGTCCTACCCATCATTATTATCGGCGCATTTATCATTTACGTCGGCAAGTTCCGAGAAGTATTAAAAGAAATGCGGATATTCATTGGGATGCTGATTATTTTCACATTATCAGCCCCTTGGTATTTCCTCGTAACTTGGCGGAATGGTTGGAATTATATTAATGCTTTTTTTGGCTACCATAACTTAGAACGGTTCACAGAAGTAGTCAATGGTCACTCAGCCCCTTGGTATTTCTATTTTGCAGTAGTATTACTAGGATTTGCCCCATATTCCGTGTATTTACCCTTAGCAATAGTTAAACAGAAATTTTGGCAGCGATCACTATGGCGATCGCAACAACGCTCCCAACAATTGGGTTTATTCGCCGCTATCTGGTTTATTGCTATCTTTAGTTTCTTTAGTATTGCCCTCACCAAACTTCCCAGCTACGTATTACCTCTCATGCCCGCCGTAGCAATTTTAATAGCCTTGCTATGGAGTGACTTTTTCCCCGAAACCAGCCGAGAGATGCCCTCAGCCGACTCTGCTATCAAAATCAGTGCTTGGATCAACGTCATCTTTGCCACAATTTTGGCAGTAGCAATGTTTCAAATTAACAACCTGATCAATGATTATTCTGTTGCACCAGGCTTTCCCCTACTGATTCAAAACGCAGGTTTACCAGAACGTGGCGGATTCCTGTGGTTTTTAGCAGCCCTGATCATCGCTGCTTTAATCATCAATCGTAGTTGGCACAGTATTATTAGCATCAACCTAGTAACATTTACAGCATTTTTGATTATTGTTTTAATGCCGGCTTTGTTTTTCATGGATCAGCTGCGTCAGCAACCATTAAAGGATTTATCAGCATTTGTCGTCACAACCCAGCAATCAAATGAGGAATTAGTCATGGTCGGCTTCAAAAAACCCAGCGTCGCCTTCTACACAGAACAGCCAGTCAATTATATTAAACTCACAAACGATGCTGTAGAGTATATTCAAAATCGTACTGCTGAAGTCGCCGAACCGCCTTCCTTACTGATGATCGCCCAACCCAAAGCCTTGGTAAAAATGGACTTAAAACCCGGTACTTACGATATTTTAGAAACCAGAGATACTTACCAATTAATTCGAGTTTCTTTGAAAAAGACAAACCAAGAAATACTCAAAATATCCTAATCAATTAGCCTCAAATACCTAAAGTATGATTAATCTGAGTTAATAAATCTTCCATTGATATGGAACGAGGAAAAATCTGGGCGGCCATATCTTCTCTTCCAGAAGAGATGCGAACCACAACTTCCGCCAACTCATTCATCCGGTTTGCAGATCCATCCACACCCTGGCTAGGTTCATGACTTTCTGTCTCAGACACAGATGAGGTAAGAGTGTTATGGAATCGCTGATCAATGATCAAAATTGGGGGTAACTCAAAAGGTAAATCTGCCAAAGTATTTAGCTTTCTAAGTACCTCTGGATACACTGAATAATCTTCTAAACAAATTAGTAATAAATCAACGCTTTGGTGGCGAATTTGTTCGATGACTTCCGCCCAAAAACGTCCCATTGCTGCTTTCAAACCAGCAGTTTGTAAATACTGAATTAAAGCTTGGAACCACTCAGATCCCCGTTGGCTATTGTTGTTATTCAGTGCAGATGTTTTCACCGGAGGCTGATCCTTTAGTGGTGAATCATCCAGCATCATTAAATCTACCACAAGGATACTAGGTGGGCAGCAGACACCAGAGGCAATTTGTAGCACAGACAATAAAGGATCTGTTTTTCCGCCCCGGTAATCCTGATCTCTAGAAAATGGTGTTAAGTAAGGATACACAGACAACCCAGGGATCTGAGAAGCGGCTAGACTAGTGGCGACATCGCAAGTCACCAGTGGAATATCAGCCAAAATAGGATGTTTAGTTAACTGTTTTAAGTAAGTTTGTGCTAGCGAACCTTGTGCATCTAGTAAAATTACATCGAATTGCCAAACCCCTGCCAAAAGTTCTGCTTGATCTAAATCATCTACTTCGATCACCCGGTGTTCTCGTAATGCAGGGTGGGGATTAATTAATTCTAAATTCTGTTCTACCAACCTGAGAATTCTGAGGGGAATTGTTTTTGGGGTGATTTCGTGATCATCTAACCTTGATTGGGGAATTTCCGACTCAGTAACTAACTTTTCTAAGACTGGTATTAAAGCCTGATGTTGGACTGGTAAATTCAGGAAACCATCGGCATGATAAGCATAAGCCTGTTCTTTTTCCGCCCCCGTTGCTGTCACCATTACGGGAATGTGTTTAGTCACAGCATCAGATTTCAATAAAGTCAGGACATCCCAACCAGAAAGTAAAGGTAGTAAAGGATTTAAAAAAATAGCTTTCGGTTGTAAGCGGCGGGCTTTTTCTACTGCTTCTGTTCCTGAACGAGCGATGACTACGCGGTAACCTAAACCTTTGAGCTGATCAGTCAAATCTTCGATATATCTGGCTACGGCTTCCACTATTAGGACTAACCGTTTTGAGCTAGTGGGTGAATGTGGGCTAGTTGTGGCTAGGTGCTGACGTGCAGAGGTTGTGATTTCTGGTGTGGGAGGAATTGGGATTTTGCTATCTTCTCGGATTCCCATATCTGGGTTTATTAAGCCTGTGCTGGGGGGACTAGGTGGTAGGAGTAATGTAAATTGGCTACCTTTGCCTTCACGGGATAAAAAGCTGACATCACCGCCGTGGAGACGAGCTAAAGCCCTAGTTAAAACTAACCCCAAGCCAGTACCTTCAAATTGCCGAGTCAGGGGATTTTCTAGCTGTTGGAATTTCTGAAAGATTAAATGTTGCTGATGTTCAGGAATACCAATACCAGTATCCCAAACTGTAAAAGCGATCCAGCCTTCCCAGCGATTGATCCGTAAACCAATTTCCCCAGAGTTTTGTGTGAATTTAAAGGCGTTGGAAAGTAGGTGTACTAACATCTGACGCAAGCGCAATTCATCAGCTACTATCTCTTCTAAGCCTGGTTCAATTGATAGGGCAAATTCTGAACTCTCTTCGGCTGTTGGGGCGATGGTGGCGCTACCTTTGGTAGTTTGAGTGTGAATTGCTTTTGCTTCTGTGACGGCGCGATCGCAAACTGTCCGAATGTTCACAGGTACGAGGGCTAAATCCATCTGTCCCGTTTCCATGCGCGTCAAATCTAAAATATCATTGACCACACTCATTAAATGTCGTCCGCTTTGATGAATCAGTCCCGCATAACGGGCTTGGCGCTCGTTGAGTTCACCCAACTGTTGATCCACAAGCAACCGTGATAGTCCTAAAACCGCCGTCAGAGGAGTCTTCAGTTCATGACTAATACAAGCTAAAAATTCATCCTTCAAACGATTTAATTGAATTAAATCAGCATTTTTGGCTGATAGTTCTTTATATATCTGCTGCTGTTCTGTGATATCAGTGGCTAATACTAACCAGAGGTCATTATTTCCGCGATTCCTGGGAGTCTGTGCCGTATGCTCAAAGCTAAATTCCCCAGGAAACATTTCCTGGAATAGAAGTTCTGATTGCGGGCTATCTAAAGCAATTTTGGCAAACTGCCAAATTCGCTCCTGACCATTCTGTACTTCCACAACACAAGTACAAGTACCTTTGAGGCTATCCAAAAAGCAGCGATTAGATGTAGTTTTTGTGACTATTGACTGGTGATGCAAACTTTGTGCAGGTGGTTCATCTCTCACCACATAGCTCTGGGATGGTAGTCTGGATTGTCCCTCGCCGACATCATGACCTCTACCGTGAGGATGGGATTTACTGACTGCTTCGCTGGTGTCTTCTGTCGCTGTTTTCCTCTGGGCAGGGGCTAATATTGCTTCCACTTGTTCTCGGATGCCTTCTGGATCTTTGAATCCTCCTAATTGCTGCCACCAAGCCGCATTTTTGGCTATTACTTCACCTGTTTCTGTTTGCAGCATTAGTGGCCAAGGCATGAGTTCTAATAGCTGCACCAGTGATTTATGTGCCGATTTGCGTTGATAGATTTTCCGCGATCGCGTATTCTGTCCTTGATAATCAGCACGACTATAACCAGATTGCGTCAGTCCTGACTTGTCAGAACGCCAGTGAGTTTTGGCTCTTTTCGTGGAACTGTTAACCTGATCTGAAAAAATATTTTTAGCAGTTCTCTCTGTAGGAGGTGAGTAGAGACTTTTAGCCCGATTAACTGCCAAATTTTCTTGAGCTAATGCTCTTAACAGACCTGCGCTATTCAGCAGCCCTAAAAATTTACCCTCCCCATCAGTCAGCGCCCAATCTAAGTTACTGTTGCTTTGAGTCTGAATCCCGGCTGCGTCCCATTCACATTGATCACGCAGAAGTAGTTGAAACTCTTCTACAGAACAATTTGCTGGTAATGTTTTCAATGGCTCAATAATACTTTTATCCCAACTTGACAGTGACTTCTCCCAATCCAAACTTTGATTTTCACCAGATACTGTCAATATTTTTTGGGTTAAACGAGCAGACTGCACTATTCCTAAAGGACATTGTTGCTGATTTACTACTACCAAGCGATCGCACTGCTCTTGCTCAAAAATCTCCAGCATCATAGCCAGAGTAATTGTTTCTACGCAGTTTGGTACCGTTGCTAGAAAGTCATAAAGCGGGTACTGTAGCATTGACATAAGGAACCTTAAGGGTCATTCTTTGTGGAAACTTACAACTTCACCATCAGCACTTTGGCAAATAGTGTTCGAGCCGCAAAGCAATATTCTTTCAGAAGACTCATTTCAGTGATTTTGGTACAGCTTCAACGCCATTCAAACAATGAGTTTGCCGTTCGACTCCTCTCACGGCCATATTCTTCAGAGACACGACTTATGGGATTTACTCGTTGCTTTTTTGCCACTGAGAATTTTAGGGGAATCTCCTTGTCAATCTCCTACTAGTGTTGAAACTCCTTCTTAATCGTCACAACTAAAACAATTATCAGGCCAAAGATTCGCTAATAAACCTTGAGGAATTATAATGATTTAGAACGCGACGATACTTTAAGTTATTTTACGTATCTTAACCAAGGAGTGAAATCAGAATACCTATACCTGGACAAATATACATACGTGAATCATCCATTAAGTAACGTAGCTTCATTTACCACATATCCTTAATCAACCACTGACTAAAGTCTAGGGTTGATCACACTACATCTAGTGCTTCAACAACCAGACCTTGACTATATGTTGAAACGAACCTTTATCTCACAGACAAATTGCAACTTTCATAGACAAGTGGACATAAACACCAAAGTATACTTGACATCTAATATAGATAGTCCACCAATATGGGTCAGGGTGATTAATTAAGATATACAAGTATACACCGTGTTACTACTCGTATTTATTTCTCCACCCACACCCCAACATATTTAGAGCCTCCAGCTTAAGTAGCCACTCCAATGCAATGGAGCGGGCATATATATTGTTGTAGGCATGACATGATCTACCAATTGAGAATTTCTCTGATCATTACTGCTACTACTGTTAAAATCTACTACCTACTTTAGTGGTATCAACAATATCTTAATAAAAATTTCACGAATCCATATTCTTATGTATTTTCATGCCAAAAGCAAAAACTACAGCAGTTCTTTCAGCAAATGACTCAAGTTGATCGGCAGATATTATTACAACAACTCAAATCAGATTATCGCCATATTCTTATAAATTACTTTACCGCAGACAAAACTATCAAGGAAAAAATTGATACATTTATCAATGAGGTATTTTGTGCTAATATTCCTGTGCCACAAATCATTGAATTTCATATGGAATTAATAGAAGACTTTTCCATACAGCTAAAATTAGAAGGCAGGAGTGATGAAGCATTACTAGATTATCGCCTAGCACTGATAGATATCCTCGCTCACCTCTGCGAATGTTATCGGTCTTCACTCAATAGATTAAATTCATAAGAATGAATCATCCAGCAAAAAAAACATACGTTCTAAAACTGTATGTAGCAGGTAACACACCTAATTCGGTGAGAGCGTTGAAAATACTGAAAAATATTTTAGAACAAGAATTTCAAGGTGTCTATGCCTTGAAAGTAATTGACGTGCTGAAAAATCCCCAACTAGCAGAAGAAGATAAAATACTAGCCACACCCACATTATCTAAAATTTTACCCCCACCAGTCCGCAAAATAATTGGTGACCTATCAGACAGAGAAAGAGTGTTGATTGGACTAGACTTACTCTATGAAGAACTGAATGAAGAATATTGGGAAGATTAAACAGTATTTAATCAAACAAATTGGATAATAAATTACCGAATTTAGTCATATAAAAACCGGGTTTAGTACCCATTTCTTAATAAGCAATGAGCGAAAAAGACCAAGCAGAGCCAAAGAATATCCCCATGACTGGGGTAGAAAAAATTCGCACGATGATAGAGGGCCTTGATGATATTAGCCACGGAGGTTTACCCATCGCCCGAACTACATTAGTAAGTGGTACATCTGGAACAGGAAAAACTTTATTATCACTGCAATTTCTCTACAATGGGATTACCCGCTTTGATGAAGCGGGTGTATTTGTCACCTTTGAAGAATCACCCAGTGATATTATTAAAAATGCCCAAATCTTTGGGTGGAATTTACAACGCCTTATTGAAGAAGGTAAATTATTTATTCTTGATGCTTCACCTGATCCGGAAGGTCAAGATATTGTGGGTAACTTTGACTTATCAGCACTGATTGAGCGCTTGCAATATGCAATTCGCAAATATAAAGCTCAAAGAGTATCCATTGACTCTATCACAGCAGTGTTTCAGCAGTATGAAGCAATGGGAGTGGTGCGGCGGGAAATTTTCCGCCTTGTAGCTCGTCTCAAGCAACTACACGTCACCACTATCATTACTACCGAACGCAGCGAAGAATACGGTTCTGTGGCTTCATTTGGAGTCGAAGAATTTGTTTCGGATAATGTGGTAATTGTGCGTAACGTTTTAGAAGGAGAACGCCGCCGGCGCACAATTGAAATTCTCAAATTGCGTGGTACAACTCACATGAAAGGTGAGTATCCTTTTACAATTACTAATGCAGGAATCAACATTTTTCCCTTGGGAGCAATGCGGTTAACTCAACGTTCTTCTAATGTCAGGGTGTCTTCTGGAGTGAAAACCCTCGATGAAATGTGCGGGGGTGGTTTCTTTAAAGATTCTATTATTTTGGCGACAGGCGCTACTGGGACTGGTAAAACTCTATTGGTGAGTAAATTTTTGCAAGAGGGCTGCGTCAATGGTGAAAAAGCAATATTATTTGCTTATGAAGAATCACGCGCTCAATTATCTCGCAATGCTTACTCGTGGGGAATTGACTTTGAGGAATTAGAACGTCAAGGGTTACTTAAAATAATTTGTACCTATCCTGAATCAACTGGTTTAGAAGACCATTTGCAAATTATTAAATCAGAAATCGAAGTGTTTAAACCATCTCGCATTGCTATTGACTCTCTCTCCGCACTCGCTAGAGGAGTTAGCAATAATGCCTTCCGTCAGTTTGTAATTGGTGTGACTGGTTATGCGAAACAAGAAGAAATAACTGGGTTTTTTACTAACACAACTGACCAATTTTTGGGTTTACATTCCATTACTGATTCTCATATTTCCACAATTACCGATACAATTTTGATGTTGCAATATGTGGAAATTCGTGGGGAAATGTCACGGGCAATTAATGTATTTAAAATGCGTGGTTCTTGGCATGATAAAGGCATCCGTGAGTACAATATTACTGCTGATGGTCCAGAAATTAAGGATTCTTTCCGTAACTACGAAAGAATTATTAGCGGTGCGCCTACCCGCGTTAGTATCGATGAAAAGGCAGAACTATCTCGCATAGTCCAGCGTTTTGAAAGAAAACCTAGTTCCGATTCCTAAATTTAGTATCGTAGTATATTAATCTCTAAACTTAGGATCGTGCTATATTCTGTGGAGAAGAAGGGTTTTCTACCGCTAGTATTGATTGTCGTGTGAGGGGATGCGGTGAAAGGACAATACTTATTCTATGGTTTCTTACCGAGTGTTACAGCAGCAGTATTAACAAGCCAGCCAGCCTTGGCTAGGATAGTAAGTAATGTTAAACTTACGTCTTCTCCTAGTGTCTTGACTTTTACTAATAGTCGAACCTGGTTGGCAAACAATATTAATACTAAACTGCCTAATAATAAGACACAGATTTTTCCAGATATATTACCTGAATCTGGGTTAACATCACTTGATTTGCAATTGTCAAATAGTCAGAGTAACTCAGTTATCTTGACAGGAAATACTGATATACCCAAAGAAACAAATGTTCAACAAAATGAACGTAAATTTCCCAGTTTTTCACTTTCGTTAACTTCTGGTCAAAATTCCGAACAGGATGCTTTTAAAACATCATCTGAACAGGAATTAAAGAAAACATCTGTTCAACCAGTTTCTGTCCAGCCAGCTATTTTTTCTTTGTCTGGTTTACAGCCATTAGCAACTTCTACTAAACAACCAGAAACTCAGTTATCGACAATTTTACCAACTGAGTTTGGAGGTAGAGAAGCAGTACAGTTACTGGTGGTGGATGGTTGTTCTAGTATCTGCCCACCTCAAAATTTGATAGATTCCACTACATCTGAGGGAAATAGTACTTGGGAGTTAACTGGTGCGCCACCAGACACTGGAGCTTTTCCACCTGCTGAGACTGGTCAAATTTCTCCACAACCACTAGGCACTCAGGAATTTGCGCCTACTAATAGTGAGGAAATTCCTGATAATCTGAATCCCAGTACCAATCCTCTAGAATTGCCCACTACTCCAGAGGAAGTGAGACTAGAAAGTAATCAGCCGATTACTTTGGCACAGGCTTTAGAACTGGCAAAGCGGAATAATCGAGATTTACAGGTATCAATATTGGAGCTAGAACGCTCTCAAGCGGCTCTGCGCCAGGCTGAAGCTGCATTTTTACCCAATGTTAGTTTGAATGCTGATGTGACTCGTAGTCGCTCTGCGGAGGAACAGCGACAGAGGAACCTCAATCCCATATCATCACAGGCTGAATCTAATACAGTTTTTAGAGGTGAGGCTCAACTGACTTATCCGCTTTTTACTTCTGGTAGAAGGACGGCTAATGTTAAGCAAGCCCAGGAAGAGGTGAGGTTGAGTGAGTTGGCTGTAGAGCGCCAATCTGAGGAGATTCGGCTAAGTGTATCCACCGAATACTACGATTTGCAACAAGCAGATGAACGAGTGGCTATTGCTCTGTCGGCTGTGGAAAATGCTCGGGCTAGTTTACAAGATGCACAATCTTTAGAAAGGGCTGGAGTTGGTACACGATTTGATGTTTTGCAAGCGCAAGTAAATTTGGCGAATTCCCAGCAAGAACTTACTAATAATCTCTCGCAGCAACAAATTTCCCGTCGTCGCTTGGCTACTCGCCTAAGTGTGCCATCGTCTGTAAATCTGAGTGCAGCAGATCCTGTGGAATTAGCTGGTTTATGGAACCAGGACCTAGAAAGCAGCATTATTTTAGCGTTTCAAAATCGACCAGAACTGCAACAGTTGTTGGCGCAGCGTAACATCAATGAACAGCAACGCCGAGCCGAACTTGCAGCCCTGGGACCTCAAGTCAACTTGGTCGCCAGTTATGGTGTGCAAGATCAGTTTGATGATGGAACCAGTATTACTGATGGTTATTCTGTGGGAGTCAGGGCGAGCCTGAATTTGTTCGATGGGGGAGCCGCCAGAGCTAGCGCCGCCCAAGCTGAAAGTAATGTGGCGATCGCTGAAACTAGATTTAGTGAACAGCGTAACCAAATCCGCTTTCAGGTAGAGCAAGCTTTTTCCACTCAGATAGCTAATTTGGAAAATGTGCAAACTGCTAATACTGCTTTAGAACAGGCTAGGGAAGCTCTCCGTTTGGCGCGATTGCGATTCAAAGCCGGTGTAGGTACTCAAACTGATGTGATTAATTCTGAAAACGACTTAACCAGAGCAGAAGGTAATCGGATTACAGCGATCTTAGATTACAATCGTGCTTTGGCTCAGTTACAACGAGCCGTCACCACTAGGGCATTAGTCGAGTAAATTCATCTTAAAATTTAGTGCATCTCAGCTACCAGCCCCCTGATTTATCTGTGGGGCTTTAGCCGTTATGAGTAACATCTTCAAAAACGAATCAGTTAAAGTAAAGATAAGTAAAGATAAATTAAAAAAGCGCTGGAAAATAAATGGCTACTCTACCCTTAGAGGAAATATCTGCTCAGTTAGAAAGTCCAAATTTGCGCGATCGCATGGTAGCGCTTGCTAGTTTGCGTCATATATCTCCAGAAGAAGCCGTACCTTTAATTAAAAAGGTATTGCATGATGAATCGCTACAACTACGCTCAATGGCCATATTTGCCCTGGGAGTCAAGCCTACAGCAGAATCATACCCAATTTTAGTCAAAATTCTCGAAAATGACCCAGATTATGGCATTCGTGCCGATGCTGCCGGAGCTTTAGGATATTTGGGTGATGCTAGAGCCTTTGAGATCCTCTCCAGAACATTTTATGAAGATACTGATTGGCTAGTGCGCTTTAGTGCAGCCGTTTCCCTGGGTAATATTAAAGATCCACGGGCCCATGATGTGTTAATTCAAGCATTAGACAGTAACGAAACAGTTTTACAAGAAGCGGCAATTTCGGCACTAGGGGAAATCAAAGATATTGATTCTGTGGATAGTATTCTGCGCTTTGCGGAATCAGATGATTGGTTAGTCCGCCAACGTTTGGCAGAAGCCTTGGGAAATCTTCCTACTACTAAGAGTGTTTCAGCTCTAAAATACTTAGAAAAAGATCAGCATCCCAACGTAGCGGAAGCGGCGAGGATTTCTTTGGTAAGGCTGGAAAAACAAGACAATCAAGCCTAATCTCCATCCTTTATGCTAACTAGTAGGATATTGATCATTTGCTTTCAGGGTAATTTTATTCATGAATATTGAAGAATTTTTTGAGTTGAGTGCTGGTAAATGGTTTTCCCATCGGACTAGTCACCATTTGGCTTTTAAACAATCTGAAGACGGTAAATCTGAGCTAGTAATTGAGAGTTTACCCGCAGATCATCCAGAGGTAATTAAACTATGTGAACAATACGAAATTTCTCCTAGTGCAGCTTCCTGTGGCGCAAGAGTTACCTGGAATGGCACGATGGAATGGGATGAAGAAAAACATACTGGCTCCACTGTGTTAGCGACTATCCCAGATGCCAATAACCCCCATGAAGGTAAGTTACTGCGAGAAATGGGTTATGCGGAGAAAGCCCCCGTTGCTGGTAGTTACAAAATGGGTAGTGATGGTGCTTTGACTCTAATTACAGAGTACGAAACTATGTCTTCTGAAGAACGCCTATGGTTTGCTAGTCCTAATTTACGGATGCGGGTTAGTGTCCTCAAGCGTTTTGGCGGCTTTAGTATGGCTTCCTTTACTTCGGAAATCCGCATGGGTGTTACTTCAGCAGCTGCGAAAGCATCAGAGACGGCTGATTCCACCTCTAGTTAGTCAAAAAAGAGGCAGGGGAGCAGGGAGCAGGGAGCAGAGGAGAAAAGAGACCGTTCCAGGCATAAATTCGGGGGCTTGTGACCAGATTCCTTTCTATCAGGGGACAATAATTTCCGAGTTTTTGCTTTTCCCCTTGCCTCTTGCCCCCTGCTTGATGTCAGATATGAGAAACTAGGAGGATAAAATTAGTTGAGAGTTACTCCCCCTCAAGCAAAATTAGAGTTAAATTTGCAATAAATTAGCGATCGCCTGGGGTAATGGTAGAACAATGACGATTAACAATGCCATTGCCATTAGTCCTAAAATGTCACGTTTATTATCAAGTTCAGTGACATCATTCAAGGCAGGTTCATCAATCAAGGGGATAAATAATAAAATAATCGCCCACAGTAAAAATCCTGACTGCACTAAAGAAAGTAGTAGCAGTAATAACCGAGAAATTTGACCAATGACTAAGGCGGTTTTCTGCCCAAACATGGCATGAACAATGTGACCACCGTCTAGTTGTCCTACGGGCATTAAATTTAAAGCTGTGACAATTAGCCCCAGAAAACCCGCTATGGCTACAGGATGAAGGTTAATTGCTGATGTTGCAGTTAACTGGCTCCCTAATGCTAATTTAGAGATCAATGCCAATAAAATAGAAGATTTGGGATTGAGAGCTTCCGGGTTCAAAAGTCCAGCTTGTTCACTGATAGCAACCACTTGGGAATTCATTAAACCCCAGATTAATAAGGGTAAAGTGATCACAAAACCGGCCAATGGCCCGGCAATGCTGACATCAAATAAAGCTTTGCGGTGAGGAATGGGACTACGCATTTGAATAAATGCCCCAAAAGTGCCTAGAAACACAGGCAGAGGAATAAAATAAGGCAACGTCGCCCGAATTTTGTAGTACCGAGCGGTTAAATAATGACCAAGTTCGTGTGTACCCAAAACAGCCATTAGCCCTAAAGCATAGGGTAATCCTTGTAACAACATACTGGGGTCAGATGCCAGTTTTTCTGGTTCCACCCCGGCGATGCTCGCGCCTACTATGGTGGTGGTAAGTAGAGTAGCTAATAGCAAAAATAAGGCTAATCCTGGACGTGTAATTTGTTCTCGTTCTCTGCTCGTTTTCGCTGCTTGAGTATTGGGGACAAGGACAAAAAATGGCTTGCCATTAAAACCTTCTTGAAAAATTACGAGAAAGCGATCGCCAAATTCAGCTTCAACATTGTCTTTAATTCGTTGATAAGCCTCAGTAGGTGTTGTTCTGATCTGACCCCGACAAATCACCGCTTGGGGTCTGTACTCAATGTTGTGGATGTAGTAAACAGACCAGGGAAAACAATTTCTCAGTTGAGTTTCTTCGGTTGGTTCGATGGGACGCACTGGTACTGGTTCTGCGGTAGGATGGATAACCGATTGTGATGCAATATCTTGGGGTTGATTTTGTGGATTTTTGGGGGTGCTACGTCCCCACTGAAACAACAGCCAGTATAACAGAAGGCAGATAAGAGATGGCCAAATAACCAGTACTGATGGTGGAGGTTGTTCAGTACCATATATCAGTGTCCATCCGCCCAAGATCAACGCTGGAGTCATTAACACCAGCCAAAGTAACCAAACTGGTGTCTGAGTGATTTCAGCGATGCTGCGCTGCAAGATTAGATAAGTAGCTATTCCCAATAGGAGGATAAACCAAAATGTCGTCATTTGCTCTTCAGTAATTTGGGCAAAACGTCTCACTAGTGTTTCAGTAACACTGTCGGCACTGCTATACAGACTCTATTTCCCCCCAATTCATAAAATTGATTAATTCTTAAGTGTTAATTCTTAAGAAATTCAATTCTTTCACCTAATTTTTACCACTCCTCAGTTTCGGTTTTTGCTCATGTGTCCCTTACCTCAACAGTCAAGTCAGACAGCTAAACAACCTCGTCCTGTGTTAGATACCATCTTTGCCTTTCCACCAAATCGGGACACATTAGGGGGAACCTCTTATCTTATTGTAGGAAACGAAGGCAATATCCTGATAGATTCTCCGGCTCACGAACCCAACAATCTTGAGTTTTTGCGATCGCATGGTGGAGTGCGTTGGTTATTTCTGACTCATCGGGGTGCGATTGGTAAAACAGCTAAAATTCAGCAAACCTTTGGTTGTGAAGTCCTGATTCAAGAGCAAGAAGCTTATTTACTACCTGGATTAACTGTCACCAGCTTTAGCCAAGAATTCACACTTAATTCCACAGCCCAAGTAATTTGGACAACTGGACATTCTCCTGGTTCATCTTGCCTTTACTACAATTATTTGGGAGGAGTGCTATTTTCTGGTCGTCATTTAGTTCCCAACCCAGAAGGGGAGCCAGTAGGGTTTCGCACTACCAAAACCTTTCACTGGCCCAGACAACTTAAAAGTGTGGAATTACTCCGAGAACGTTTCACACCCGAAACACTCCAGTATATTTGTCCCGGTGCTAACACAGGTTTCCTCAGAGGCAAACGAGTAATAGATAATGCATATCAACGGCTTATGATTAGTCATTAGTCATTGGGAAATTACCATCTTCTCCCCCCTGCTCCCTGCTCCCTGCCCCCCTGCCTCTTCCTACTCCCGCCACTACGGAATTAGTCTTCAATAATTCCAGAGCTGCTTGATATTGCAAATCAGCTTCCGTAGCAATCTCTGTGCGAGAAATTGATGCTTGGGGAATGACTTGATCGGGTTTAATTCCTAATTTGTTAATATCCCGATGTAATGGTGTTTCGTACTTAGCAATGGTGACAGCCAAGCCAGAACCATCGGATAATTCAAACAGAGACTGAATTAAGCCTTTACCAAAGGTAGTTTCGCCGACCAAAGTAGCACGACCGTTATCCTGTAACGCACCGGCGAGAATCTCACTGGCGCTGGCGGTTCCTTGATTAACTAAAATTACCAGAGGATCGTCTGTCAAAGCTGGGCCAAATGATTCAAAATTGCCCTGAATACCTTGGCGATTTACTGTGTAGACAATAGTACCGGAATTTAACCAGAGACGAGCAATTTCGATTCCTGATTGTAATAAACCACCGGGATTATTTCGTAAATCTAAAATATAGGCAGCAGCGCCTTTTTTCTCTAGACTAGAAATAGCGTGTGCTAATTCCATGGAAGCGTTAGCATTAAATTGAGTGAGGCGCAAGTATCCAATGGGAGTCCCTTGAGGAGAAGAACGGAGGTCTGCTATCACAGGGTTAAGCTCAATGCGATCGCGCACTATTCTCACTTCTTGATCGCCTATGCCATCTCGTGAAATCACAAGTGTGACGGAACTACCAACCGGACCACGCATTCTGGCGGCGGCTTCGTCCAGAGTTAAATTATCTGTGGTGATGCCTTCAATTTTCAAAATGCGATCGCGGGGTTTAATTCCAGCTATATCTGCTGGTGAATCTATTATGGGAGTCACTACCTCCAACTGTCCCGTTTCGGGATTGAGGGCAATTTGTAAACCCACCCCAGTCAGTTCACCAGAAGTATTCACCTGCAAACTGCGGTACTGTTCTGGGTCTAAAAAGCGGGTAAACGGATCATCCAGAGTTTTAAGCATTTTCTGAATGGCTGCATAAGCTGCTTCATGATTTTTGAGCGGCTTCTTCAGGGCGTTTTGCCTCGCCTGCGACCAATTTTGATGATTAAATGTGTCATCCAAATAAGTGCGGTTGACAATTCGCCAAACTTCTGAAACTAATTTTTGATCATCCGTTAACGCGGTAGCTGGTGCGATGAAAGCTCCCAAGACTAACCAAAAAGCCAATAGCAGTGAAAATCCTAGCCGAAAAACCTGTTTTTGCATGAACCCCATTTCCAAATTCCATCTGCGCTCAAATTGCCAAAAAATGCTGCGTAAAAATGCTTACTTACCTTGTCCTTGATGAAATGTATATCTCAACTATGTTACTTTTTTTATAGAAGTGGTGCATTCTTCTCATCAAGTTATTGAAAAAACTGATGCGGTGCATTCCACTCAGCAAAAGATAAAATCTACTTGGTGACTAGCATTCTTGCTGTTGCCTTGCCAAGAGAACGCAATATATTCCATATTTACAGAGTGTTAAGTTTCTGAAAACTCTTATCACTCTGAAGGCTGAGAAGCCAACGAAAAAACTCCCCTTTGTGAAAATCCCAAGATTCTTAATTGGGAGATTGATCAACCGCAACCGATTTTTAGGAATTTGAGATTGTATGGCCAACGTTTACGACTGGTTTGAGGAGCGCTTAGAACTGGAAGCGCTCGCTGAGGACGTAACTAGCAAATATGTTCCTCCCCACGTCAATATTTTTTATTGCTTGGGCGGAATTACCCTAGTTTGCTTTCTGATCCAGTTCGCCACTGGATTTGCAATGACGTTCTACTATAAGCCAACAGTGGCTGAAGCCTACTCTTCGGTAGAGTACATCATGAATGAGGTGAGCTTCGGTTGGCTAATTCGCTCCATTCATCGCTGGTCTGCCAGCATGATGGTGTTAATGATGATTTTGCACACTTTCCGCGTGTACCTTACAGGTGGCTTCAAAAAGCCCCGCGAGTTGACTTGGGTAAGTGGTGTAATTCTGGCTGTGATCACCGTTTCTTTCGGTGTGACAGGCTATTCCCTACCTTGGGATCAAGTTGGTTACTGGGCTGTGAAAATTGTGAGCGGCGTACCAGAAGCAATTCCGGTAGTTGGCGTGTTCATTTCTGATATGTTACGCGGTGGTTCTAGTGTTGGTCAAGCAACATTGACTCGCTACTACAGCGCTCACACCTTTGTTCTACCTTGGTTAATTGCAGTATTCATGTTGTTCCACTTCTTGATGATCCGCAAACAAGGTATTTCTGGCCCTTTGTAATTTCAATAATTAAGCCAAAATGTAAAAAGGCCACAGCTTTTGGTTCCCAGATGCAAATGTTTGTTTTAAACTTATGAGAAATCGGCAATTCATAACTCATAAGCGACAATAAGAATAAAGATTTGTATTTGCAGCCCAAAGCTGTAGACCCCCCCGCAGGGCAAAAGTTAAAAGTCAAACATGATTTGAGATGGTTGTGCTATTTATGCCGTGCTGTACTGGGGTTGCCTGATAGCTGATGGCTTTGGCAAATGCTTTAACTGAATTTGAGCAGGAGAGCGCATTAAAATATGTCAACACAGAAAAAACCCGATCTGAGTGATCCTCAGTTAAGAGCTAAACTCGCCAAGGGCATGGGTCATAACTACTATGGTGAACCCGCTTGGCCTAATGATTTGCTGTATGTATTCCCCATTGTGATCATGGGTTCCTTTGCTTGTGTTGTGGCTCTAGCTGTACTAGATCCAGCAATGACAGGTGAACCAGCAAATCCTTTCGCTACACCTTTGGAAATTTTACCAGAGTGGTACTTGTACCCTGTATTCCAGATTTTGCGATCGCTTCCTAACAAACTGTTGGGAGTACTAGCAATGGCAGCTGTGCCTCTGGGATTAATCCTGGTTCCCTTCTTGGAAAATGTGAATAAGTTCCAAAATCCTTTCCGTCGTCCTGTGGCGACCACAGTGTTTCTCTTTGGTACACTTGTGACCCTGTGGCTAGGTATTGGTGCTGCTTTACCATTGGATAAATCCTTGACATTGGGATTGTTCTAAACTAAGCAGGGAATAGCCTTTGATGCCTGTAGTTTCAAGAGTATCTACCAAATTTAGCCGTTGATTCTGAAAAGTTTACGTGCTAAAAACTGCTATAGCAATTACCACTGAAGTTTTGTGGATAACCTGCTCATAGTTTTGGCAGATATAATTTTGAATGCTATGGGCATCAATTTTAGCTAGAGATGTCAATAATTTAATTAGAAAGTGGATTTTTTAGTTGGGAATGGAAAATAAATTCTCAACTCAAAATTCACTCTTAAGCCACAAGTATAGGCATTTTTTAGGAAACTTATATTCAAGTCAAGGTCAATGCTTAGCATAGTGCAGCAGGACCATCTGGCGGTGAAGAGCGAACTAAAGCTCCTAAACTACGTACAACAATGGTTTGAGAAATTTTCTCTGGAATATTTGTCTCAATTTGGCTGGTCAGAAAGCCAACTTTATCGCCTCAACTTAGCATTGGCGGAGGGTTTTACTAATGCAGTTCGTCACGCTCACGGTGCTTTACCACCAGAAACAACTATAGAGATTGAAGTTAGTTTGTGGATTGACAGACTGGAAATGAGAATTTGGGATCAGGGAAAACCTTTTAATCCCGATGCGATCGCAGAGCCACAGCCTGGTACTTTGCAAGTGGGGGGGTATGGATGGTTTCTACTGCGGAGATTGGCTGACCATGTTGTATATGAACGCAGTCCAGATGGGCGAAATTGTCTACGGATTCTCAAATATGCCAGAGAAGAAAGAAAGTAGGAGGAGTCGTCAATTTTACCTTAATTTACTGAATTTTAAATGGGGATTCATCCGGTAACAGCCAAGCTCAGTTCAGGTGAGAAAGTTAACAAACAAGCTAATCATGTCTTCGTATTCTTAGAGATTTTTGCTCAAGAAGGCGGGATTCAATCCTATGTCCAGGATATTCTCCGTGGTTATGCGGGCTTGTCTCCTGAATGTAAAGCAGAAGTATTTTTATTGCGAGATAGTATTAAATACTCAAATCCTGTAGAGTCGGAAAATTTAACATTTAATTACTTTCAAGATCACTGGCCTCAATTGGGGAGGCTAAAAATGTCAGGGGCTTTACTGAAGTCGATTTTGCAAACACGCCCCCAGCACGTTTTTTGTGGTCATATTAGACTAGCTGTATTAATTAAAAGCATTTGTCAGCCCTTGGGTATTCCCTACACAGTCCTGACTTATGGTAAAGAAGTTTGGGAACCTCTGAACAATAGGGAAAAACAGGCTCTCGCATCAGCAGATAGCATTTGGACAATTAGCCGTTACAGCCGCGATCGCGCTTGTGCTACCAATGGTATAGATGTGCAGAAAGTCAAGATGTTACCTTGTGCCATTGACGGTAATCAATTTAGTCCCGGTGCTAAACAGCCAGATTTGGTTGAGAAGTATGGTTTAAGTGGTACTAAAGTATTAATGACTGTGGCGCGACTCTGGTCAGGAGATATTTACAAAGGTGTAGATGTGACGATTCGCGCCCTACCCCAAATTGCCGAAGTTTTCCCGGAAGTTAAATATTTGGTAATTGGTCGCGGTGATGACCAACCACGATTAGCCCAGTTAGCCGCAGATTTAGGGGTGAGCGATCGCGTGGTGTTTGCTGGTTTTATTCCCACAGCAGAATTAATCGCCCACTATCGCCTTGCTGATGCCTATATTATGCCCTCCCAAGAAGGCTTTGGTATTGTCTATTTAGAAGCCATGACCTGCGGTGTCCCCGTCCTATCTGGTGATGACGATGGCTCGGCTGACCCCTTGCAAGATGGTAAACTAGGATGGCGAGTCCCCCACCGCGATTCTGAGGCGATCGCCAGCGCTTGTATTGAAATTCTTCAAGGTGACGATCAACGTTGTCAAGGGGAATGGTTAAGGTCACAAGCGATCGCACTGTTTGGCATAGAAGCCTTTCAACAGCGTTTACAACAACTGGTTTTAGCTACATCCTAAGCCGATAGATCCAAAACTCAATTAATTTTTCTTGACTTTTGGTAGTGAAATCTAGGCTTTTGACTGGCAATTAAACTCGTTATCCTAGAGAAAAAGCGAGACCATAATTTTAAACATGAGCCTGAAATTTTTGCAATTGAGTCTGGAAAATCTGCGCCCTTGGCTGACTGTGTTAGCAGTTTTCTGGTTGCTAGCATCATTAGGTTTAGGGTGGCTAGTCAATTCATTATTAATTATCTTTGCTTTACTATTATTTGCACCCGTTGTTGCCTTCTTCGGGTTTCGCTGGTGGCTACAACGTAATTTAGTTAATGACCAGTGTCCTGTCTGTAATTATGAATTTACAGGCTTAAATAACACTCAGTTGCAGTGTCCGAATTGTGGAGAGTCGCTGTCAGTCAAAGAAGGAAATTTTCAGCGCTTCACACCAGAAGGAACAATTGATGTAACTGCAATTGAAGTGGAAGTGCAAGCAAAATCACTGGAAGATAAAAGTTAACATTATTGTATCAGTATAATTATCGAGATAACATCTGGCGATCGCTCTAAGTTTACTTAGAGCAAAAACTCAAACTAGTCTTGATACGTATAAAATGGGAACCAGAAATCAAAAGGCATACTCACTAAATCCAGTAAGTGATAATAGTGAAGACCACGAATATTATTCGCAATTGATAGATTTATTAGCCAAGATAAGTATTCTCAAACAAAGTTGACAGAGCTATAAATACACTCTCTGCTAACTCTTAAAAGCCCCTCCTCGCTTGCGGGGAGGGGTTGGGGTGGGGTTCTTACCCTGGTAAACCATGCACTTGCAGCAAATCTAATTCCTGAGTAAATATTTCGTCAATTGGTAACATTTGCCCGTCAGTGGTCATAAATTTATGGTCTTTCGTCGCCCGAATAGTTGAACCATCGGCTAAAGCATATTCAAATACTTCCTGTTCTCCCCGATTATGCCACTGGGCAATGGGTTGGGTGTAAACATTCCCATTTTGGTCAACACTATAAACATGACATTCCAAAGACTTAGTGACAATTTCTCCAATGGGAATCAAACCATATTCCACTGTTAAAACTTCTGTATCATAGGTTAAACAATATTCGGCAAACTTCAACATTTGCTCAAATAATTCGTCAGCTACTTGTTTTTTTACTCCATTCTTCGCCGCACCATCGACAAATTTTTCTCGCTGCTTTTGCATTTCTGCAACCTTCTTTTTACCCATCGCGCGGCGTAACAAATCGGCTTGTCCTAGAGAATACCCAGCCATATCTTGAGCAATTTTCATGATTTGCTCTTGATAAACCATAATTCCATAGGTTTCATTTAATATCGGTTCTAAAATAGGACTCTGATAATCAATTGCTTCCCGTCCATGTTTGCGGTTAATAAACTTGGGAATTAGTCCTGCATCTAAAGGGCCTGGTCGATAGAGTGCCAAAATAGAGGAAATATCTTCAATATTAGAAGGTTTCAAATCTCTAACTATCTGACGCATTCCTGAAGATTCTAATTGAAATATTCCTTCCAATTCTCCAGCTTCCAGAAGTTCGTAGGATTTTTGCACTTCTTTCGGGAGAGTTTTATGTTCACCTTTAGCTAATATCTTCTGAGATTTTCTTTCATCACCTGTAATGTTATCTGGGTCGATGCGATAACCACGGCTTTGTTCAATTAAATCAATTGTTTTTTGAATTAGGGTGAGGTTACGTAACCCCAGAAAATCCATTTTTAACAAACCCAGCGATTCCAAATCTTCCATAAAATACTGGGTAATCACTGAACCGTCATTGTTCCTCTGAAGTGGGACAATTTCATCTAACGGGTCAGCCGAAATTACTACCCCGGCGGCGTGGACACCAAAGGTTTTGTTAGTCCCTTCAATGCGGATAGCCATATCGAGCCAATGGCGCACATGGGGATTATTGTCATATCTTTCTTTAAACTCTGGGGCTGGAGTTTTATCAGAAATCATGACTTTGAGTTTAGTAGGTTTACCCCGCACTACCGGAATTAGTTTCGCCATTTTATCTGATTCCCCATAGGGAATATTCAAGACTCTGGCGACATCTTTTAATACGGCTTTAGAAGTGAGGCGGTTAAAGGTAATAATTTGCGCGACTCGATCTTTACCATATTTTTGGGTGACATATTCAATGACTTGATCGCGTTTTTCAATGCAGAAATCTGTATCAATATCCGGCATTGATTTACGTTCTGGGTTCAAGAAGCGCTCAAATAGTAACCCATGATGTACTGGGTCAATATTAGTAATCTTCATAGCATAAGCCACCAAAGAACCAGCAGCAGAACCACGACCGGGACCTACAGGAATATTATTATCTCTAGCAAATTTGATGTAATCCCACACCACTAAAAAATAGGTGGAAAAACCCATTTTTTGCAGCATTGTTAATTCATATTCCAATCTTTCTTTATAGACTTTATCTACTTCGCTGCGGGATTTCCGATTTAATCTTTCTAATAGTCCGTTCCAAGCTATTTCTTCGGCGTAAGTGTCGGGGGTGTGACCGGAAGGTATGGTGGGTGTGGGGATTTGCGGCTCGCCCATGATGTTGTAAACTCCCACTTTATCGGCGACTTCTTCCGTGGTGGCGATCGCCTCGGCAATGATATCATCTGGTAAATGGTCACGGAATAGCTGCTTCATCTCATCGGCAGATTTGAGATATTCTGTGCCGCTATAACGCATCCGTTTATCTTCACTAATTAGCTGTCCAGTTTGAATACATAATAAAGCGTCGTGTGCCTCGACATCAAAGCAAGAGATAAAATGAGAATCGTTAGTAGCAATAATTTTAATATTTAATTCCCGCGCAATTTTAACGATTTCGACGTTAACAATCCGGTCTTCTTGGGAACCGTGGTCTTGAATTTCTAAATAATAATCATCACCAAATAATTCTTTATACCATTTAGCAACTTTCCGGGCTGCATCTGGTCGATTACTGAGGATGGCTTGGGGAATTTCTCCACCTAAACAAGCACTGGTGACTATTAAACCTTCGTGATATTGTTGGAGTAAATCTTTATTAATACAAGGACGGGAAAAAATACCTTTACCTTGGACACCTTCGAGGTGAGAAATGGTGGTAATTTTAACTAAGTTTTTGTAACCTTGGGTATTTTTCGCTAAAACGACTTGATGATATTTAGGACGGCGTTCTTGCTTGGTAATATCGCCGTTAATGACATACATTTCATTGCCGATAATTGGCTTAATATTCTTACTGCGGCAAATTTTAATTAATTCTACAGCACCATACATGACACCGTGATCCGTCAGGGCGATCGCTTTCATCCCCAGAGAAATGGCGTGATCTACCAATTCTGGTAGCTGACTGGCTCCATCAAGCAAACTGTAATCACTGTGAATATGTAATGGCACAAAGGACATATACTTCTCTCTGGGAACTGGGGACTGGGGAATATGGTAAAAGTGTTCTAAGAGGGTGTTTGAAAAGTATTAGATGAAACCAATAATCTCCAAAAACCTAACCCCCCTTCCCCCCTTCCCTACCAGGGAATGGGGGTTTCAAAGCCTCTCCAGTAATAAAAGTAATTCCTTTCCCCTCTCCTTGTAGGAGAGGGTTAGGGAGAGGTCGGGGAGAGGTTTGGAGAGGGGTTTATTTATACATTAAAAACTTTTCAAACATCCTCTAAGAACTACGAACTACGAATTACGAATTACGAATTACGAATTACGAATTACGAATTACGAACTACGAATTACGAACTACAAGACTAGCCACTACTGTTACTAACTCAGTCGGCTCTATGGGTTTAGGTAAGTATAACTGATAACCTTCTTGAATAGCCCGTGTCCGATCTTCAGCCCTGGTAGAAGCTGTTAATGCGGCTGCGGGAATTTTACCACCTTGTTCTGGTGGTTGCGATCGCACCTGACGGATCAACGAATTACCATGCTCATCGGCCATAGCCATATCACAGACTAAAACATCTGGTTTCCAATCTAAAATCACCTGCAATGCCTCGGAAACTGATGCGACGGCTTTAACTTCCCCTTGGTACTCTTGTAGTACCTTAGTCATCAAATTAAGAGGCTCAATCTCGTCATCGACAACCAGCACCCGTACACCTAAAAGGGACTGATCAGGAAAATTTGTATTTTGGCTAGTCGGCTCAGAAGTAACACCCTTACCAGGTAACAACAGTGGTAACTTCACAGTAAAGGTTGCGCCTTGGTCTTCACCGTGACTATCGACATAAATAATCCCGCCATGCAATTCCACTAAATGATGTACGATTGCCAAACCTAATCCTAAGCCGCCATAAGAACGAGTGCTAGAACTATCAGCTTGACGAAAGCGGTCAAAAATATAAGGAAGAAACTCAGACTTAATCCCAATACCTGTATCTTTAACTTGGATTTGAGCATAACTAGTCATGGTTTGAGGTAATTCTTGACTATGATCAATGCTCTGGGAAAGTGCAATTTCTACCCTACCGCCTGGAGGTGTGAATTTGATGCCATTAGATAATAAATTCCAGATAATTTGTTGTAAACGCTCAGAATCACCAGTAATTAAATATCTGGAATCATCTGGCTGAATTTCTGGGGAAGGAATCAGAGAAAATCTCAAATCAATTTCTTTGGCTTGGGCGGCTAGATGGACTGTCTCAATAGCTGATTCAATGAGGGGAACCAAATTGCAAGTGGAAACATTGAGATGCAACTGACCTCTAATCATCTGGGAGATATCTAGCAAGTCTTCTATTAGCTGGGTTTGTGACCTAGCATTACGTTCGATACTTTCCATCGCCCTAGCTCTCTGAATCTCGCTCAGTTTGCGGCTTCGCAGCAGTTGCGCCCAGCCGAGAATAGCATTCAGTGGCGATCGCAATTCATGGGATAATATAGCTAGAAATTCATCCTTCATGCGGTTAGCGTCCCGCAGTTGCTGAGTTTGCTGCTGTAAAGAACTAATTAAACTGGCTTTTTCCATAGCGATCGCAATTTGGTCACACACAGCTTGCATCATTCCTCTTTGATTTTCAGTAAAGCTAGAGCAACGAAAGCTACCAAAATAAAGAGTACCGAGAACTCGTTCCGAGGCAATTAATGGAGAACTATAACAAGCTGTAATTCCTAAACTCCGAACCGATGCTACTTTTGGATCAGTTGATTCTTGAACATTTGCCACATAAATAGGATGGCGTTCTTGAGCTACAATACCGCAGATTGATGATCCCAAATCCAGATATTCATATTGTTTAGCAAACTCCTCCGGAAAGCCCTCAAAGGACACCAGGCGCATGACCTGAGAGTCTTCCTCAATTAAATAGTTGACATAAACATCCAAATCAATCTGTTCCGCCAGTCTTTCGTAGAAAATCTGAATCAGTTCTACTGGTTCCTGACTGGATAATAAATCGTTGGCTGTGTTAAATAGCAACTGTAACCTTTTATAGTTTAATGTCTGTGCTTTTTCGATTTCCTTAATCTTAGTAATATCTTGGAACGCCATCACACAGGTAGCTGGATGACCGTGCATCGCTGGTAAAGTATCAGCAAATATCAGTAAAGAGCGCACAAATTCACCCGTATGCCAGTCCATCTCGAATCCATCTATACTTTCTCCACGAGCAACCCGCACCGCAGGCATTTGGTCATTAGGAATGCGATTTCCTGCTGCATCTGTACAGTAGTAAACGTTGTGATACTCCTCGGCTGCGACACCTTTGGGGAAGTTACCTCCAGCTAATTCATCAGCAACTCGATTAGCAAAGGTTACCCGGCTCGTTTCTAGTTCAATAAACAGTAATGGCATAGGAATCATGTTTAACAAATTTTCCAGCCATTTTTGTTGATTTTGGATTGCTGACTCTACCTGCTTACGCTGGGTAATATCAAAAAATACACCAACACTACCTCTGGTCTTACCTTCTTCGTCAAACAACGGAGCCACAGACTCCAGCAAATTTACCACTTTACCGTTGTCATAGATAATATCCACTTCAAAATCTAGAACTTCAACACCATGAGCCGCAGAGTACTGCATGGGTAATTCTTCTGGTAATAATTCTCGACCTTCGCGGCAGACTTTAAAATTTGTCGGTTTTTGGCCAACAGGAGCGCTGAGAGAGGCATTCTCATCTGATGAAATCTCCAAATATTCGGCAAGACAGGGGTTAACTCGAATAGTTTTGCACTCCGCATCTTCAGCAATACCAATACCAATAGGAATTACTTGATATAAAGTTTGGAGTTCAGCGATGCGACGCTGTAAATCCTTGTTTAATTGTATTATTTCTTCTCTGGCTTCCTGGCGATCGCTTAAGTCCAAAATAAATACCACCGACTCTTCGCGGTTTTCACCCAGGAGAACATAACCGACTAAAACCGGAATTCGCCTACCATCTTTGTGAATATATTCTTTTTCATAAGGAGTACAAGTACCATTAGGGCTGGATTGGGCTTCTCTAATTCCTTGCTCATCTAAATGTAGATACTCTGACGGTGTAATATCGCTCCAATTTAACGTCCCAGACTGGATATCCTCTTGTGTATAACCAATTATGTTTAAAAATGCTTGATTCGCTTGGTGGATACCCCCGTACACATCACCAAACTTAATGCCAATAATATTAGAATCTACAAAACTTCTCAGTTTTTGTTCATAAGTTCTGATTTGTTTTTGCGCCTGATCATGTTGAAGATAAAGGCGTAATATAACTGATGAACTTTGCCAAATAAAAATAGCAAAAATCACTATTAAGATCATAGCAAACAACGACATAGCAAAGGCCGGATCGTATTTCCCTGCTAGTTCACCTTGGAGGATTAACCAACCTAAAACGAAGGGAATAGTGATGGCCGCCAGCAATAAACGACGGGTCATTAAGCCGTTGTAGCTATCACTAATGACGACTTCCATTAATCCCCGCTCTGGACGTATCCACAGAATGCCTACAGAAACTACAATAAAGGTTAATCCTGTATGTAATGCCATGGATGTTGTATATGAGGCCATAGGGGAAAAAACTTGTACTTGATAGGCATAGCCGATGACTACTTGTAAAGCAATCACAGCTGCTATGAGTGCGAAAATTTGAGCGTACCAATAACTCCGGCGTTTTTTGGGACGGGTGAAAATTAAAAGAGATATACCCACCAAGACAAAGTTTAAGGCACTATGAAAACCCATGCGCCCTGGATGAGATGTAAATAAAGCATTGGGTTGATCTGCAAATAATAACTCATCAATGCGAAAGTTCCAGCCGAACAAGTATTGACTGAGTGTGACTACACCAATCAAGGTTACGATTCCTGCACAAATTCGAGATGAGCGCCTGTAGAAAATTTTGTCTTTAGTGCTTTTACCTTTTCCCTTCTGTAACATCCATAAGGACACACCAGAGAGTAAGAAGCATAAAGCTTCATTGGGCTTCATTGTGACTAAATCGGCATTACCAAAGCTTTTGATAAATTCGAGGTCAAAAAACCAGCCAAACAACACTAAAACACCGACTAAGAATGCGATCGCACTGGTAATTTGCGGCACTCGTAATCCATCTAAGTCTTGCATTTGCAAGGGTTTGACGTTTAACATTGAATTTTTTACCACCGAACTGTTTAGTATAGTAATATTTAGTAGTTTTTCAGCACCGAGATGAAGATAACTAGATAATTTGTAATTTAAGCTATTGACTAATATTTGATTTTTTCTCTATCTATGTGCAGATTTTTTGATTGTAGAGTCGGGATAAAAAAATAATAAGGATCAATCAATTATCTGCCTATAAATATATTATTTGGAAAATTTTGAGGCGATGTTAATCAGACTTAGGCAATAACTTTGCTTTGACAAACGTGGAGTTCCCGGAAACTGAGGTTCACCGGAGTCTATTGGATGCGCCCTAACTGACGGCGTGTTTTTGCAAATCTTCCAGAGAACAGACTTCTAAGGCTCTAGCATGGGTGGCTGTTAGGACAACTGGTGGTGCAACCCCAGCTTCTAATGCTTCTTGCCAACGGGCGGCACATAAACACCAGCGATCGCCTGGACGTAATCCAGGAAAATCAAATTGGGGAACTGCTGTGCTGAGGTCATTTCCCTGTAATTTGGTATATTCCAAAAATTCTGCTGTGACTTGGGCGCAAACAACGTGCATTCCAAAATCTTGACCACCTGTACGACAAAAGCCATCACGATAATAGCCAGTGAGGGGAGATGTGCAGCAACTCTCCAGGTCTGTCCCTAGTACGTTTTTTGCGTCTGGCATAGTCAATTCCTATTGATAATTTTAAAATTAAGACTCTCGTAATACGTATCCCACACCACGCACTGTTTGAATCAGGCGCTTGTGACTTTCGTCTTCAATTTTCAGGCGTAAGTAACGAATATACACTTCTATCACATTGGACTCGCCCATAAAGTCATAACCCCAGACATTTTCCAAAATTTGTTCGCGGGTTAATACTTCACGGGGGTGTTCCATTAAAAATTTTAACAGTTCAAATTCTTTCATAGTCAAGTCAATTGACCGACCGTTATGTATAGCGCGACGGGTGGCTATATCTAAAACCAAATCCCCAAAGCGTAACTGTTCCGTTGTTTCCACATCTGGTTGGAGATAGAGGCGAATCAACTTTAAAAAGTCCTCTGGGCGATAAGGCTTGAGAAAGTAATCATCAGCCCCAGACTCTAAACAGGCTACCCGGTCATCTACTGTATCTCTAGCCATGAGTACGAGGACAGGGGCGCACATCCCAGCGTTTCTGAGATTTTTGCACAATGAGAGTCCTGATTCTCCTGAGAGCATCCGGTCTACAACTATTAAAGCAGGTTGGCGATCGCGGCAGGATTGTAAACCACTAGCCGCATTATGAGCCAAAATCGCTTCATAACCAGCTTCTCGCAAATCAAAGGACAGCTGATTTGCTAGACTCTCATCGGTTTCAATCACCAGAACACAGGGACTGTGAGCAATTGTCATCATAATTTAGCAATCTTGGATTGGGGATTTGCAATTGTCTAGACTTTCCTGAAAAACTTGATCAAAACATTAATCACCACATATAAACACATATCAGGATAAATACTGTGTTTTTTCATAAATGAGGTGTTATCCAGTAACTTAGATGCAACTTTTCTCCCTGATTCCAAGTTCCAGATTATGCTTAGTAATTTACTATTACTAAGGTAACTCTACTGATGTGGGTTTGGCGATATGTGGTAGACCCCAACCCAGCTTTTCGCGCAAAATGCGGAAAAATTCTGGTGGTTGCAGACGAATGAAACGGACACTGTAGCGCGATCGCTCCAAATATACCCGATCTTCTGGGAAAATATAACATCCCCCATTACCATCTACTACCATCACCAGGCGAGGAATATTAACTGGGTAAATGTTGACTGTCTCCGTATCAGGAAATACCAATGCCCTAGAAGCTAGAGAGTGGGGACAAATGGGGATTAACTGTAACACTGGTACACCAGGAGTTACCACCGGACCCCCAGCACTTAATGAATAAGCTGTTGAACCTGTGGGGGTAGAAACTATCACGCCATCCGCCGCAATATCTACTGGTGCGTGTCGCCCGACGGCAATTTCAAAATGGCACATTGAGGTTAATGGTTCTCGATGTAAAACCATTTCGTTTAAGCACAGGGCCTCCCACAGCACAGACTCACCGCGAAAAACTTTCACGGTCAGCATGGCTTGTTCTTCAATTTCAAATTCACCCGCCATCGCCTGTTCTAGGGCTTCAGGGAGTTGATTTACATAGGTTTCCGTCAAAAATCCCATGTGACCAGTATTCACTGTTAAAAGTGGAATACCTATGGGAGCCACTTGACGAGAAGCTGCTAACACAGTCCCATCTCCCCCTAATACCACAGCAAACTTCATGTCTGAGTCGAAACCAGGGGGAGTCAGTCCTTCAATGGGGGTATGACAAACTGGACTATCTGGATTAGAGTAGCCCAATATGCCACCAAGACTGGTGGTAACAATTACATCCCAACCAGCAGAGGCCAGCTTTTCTTGCAGTTCGATAGCGATGCGAGCCGCTATCGGTTTAACGTCATTGTAAATAATGCCTGCTTTCGGCACACTCAAATATCCAAGTTTCGGCTATGCTTTTTACTTATTTGACATACCTCCTCGTCCTAAAGAAGCGAGGATTCGTTGACACTTCGCTGGAACACGCCATAAGTGGTCTTATCGTCCCTCCATGTCCGTTTAAAGTCTCCCAATGCCCTATGGCGACTATGCCAAAATTTTAACATAAAGCCGTCCTAGAAGGCGATGCACTGAGCAGTTCGACAGGCTCACTGTAACACTTGTCGAAGTGACGGGGCTTGTATCCCATTATTTTCGGGTCAATGTAGTCATTAGTCTCTTAAAAAATCACTAGAGAAAGAGGCAGGGGGAAAGAGGCAAGGGAGCAGGGAGCAGGGGGGAGAAGACGGTAATTTCCTACTGACTAATGACCAATGACCAATGACCAATGACTACTGACCATTAGCTTTGGATGATTGTTTAAAGGGAGTCTTTTTAGGTTTCTGTTTTTTGTTTCTGGATTTAGTTTTTTCGTAGTCTAGTTCTTTCAGCTTCTTCATGATGCGGCTGAAATACTCTTGCAGGTAGCTTTCCAGAGTTGTGGTTTGTCCTTGGTCTAAGCCAAAGACTTGGTAGACTTCATCCATTGGGGCATTTAAGGGTTTACCACTGGCTAAGACTTCTGTAAACTCCAGCCTGTCTGCAATGTTCCATCCCCACTGAAAGAAGCGGATAACTCGCCGCACAGTACGCAGTAAGTTAATGGGCATTCTGGTGATTCTGGCTTCTTTTCCAGACAAACGCTCACAGAGGGAAATGATTTCTTCAGCACTCCAAGCACGAGTACCGACTACAGGAAAAGCTTGTCTCTCGGTTGCTGACACACTTAAACTGCGAATAGCAAATTTAGCGATGTCTTGAGTATCCATATAAGCCACTGGGGAAGACTTACCAGTTACCCAAACTGGTTGATTTTCCAAAATGGGGATACCGTATTGGCCGATTAAGCCTTGCATAAAGCCAGCCAAGCGTAAAATTGTGTAATTTATACCAGATTCAGCTAAAAAATGTTCTGTACACCGCTTAATTTCCATCAGTGGTACTTCTGGATACTTATCGGCATCAAGAATAGAAAAAAATATAAAACGTTCTACACCGGCATTTTTTGCGGCTTGAATTAATGCTAGTTTGCCATCCCAGTCCACTTCCTTGATAGTCAATGAATCTGTAGCGCGAGATGTGGCAGCGTCAATGACTGCGGTGACACCTGACAGCGCTCCGGTAAGGCTTTCGGGGTTACATAAATCTCCCCGCACTAATTCTGCGCCCCATTCTTTGAGAAATGCAGCTCTTTTAGTACTGCGCACAAGACATCTTACTTTATGCCCCTCATCGATAGCACGACGAGCCACTTGTCTTCCTAAGGTGCCAGTGGCACCGACGATTAATAAAGTCATGAGGGTAGTAATAAATTTTTAAGTTTTATGAAATGAATCTTAACAGAATTAGCTCTCTAAACAAAAGTTTACATTATTTTAATAAACTTGATTCATCCAAAAGGGGAAGGAGAAGAGGAAAGGTTGTGAAGCACTAACTGGGATAGGACTTACGCACAAGTCACGGAAGAATGAAC
This sequence comes from Nodularia harveyana UHCC-0300, assembly GCF_034931085.1. NCBI lineage: Bacteria > Bacillati > Cyanobacteriota > Cyanophyceae > Nostocales > Nodulariaceae > Nodularia > Nodularia harveyana. The sequence goes on from NZ_JAYGHG010000011.1 coordinate 101,681, forward strand.
CACGAAGGGAAGAAGAACACAAAGGAAAGAGAGTTTGAAAGGTATTTTGCGTAAGTCCTAGTAAAGTAATTTCTAACTCACTCCTGCTCCCCTTCCTCTTCTGTGAGGATTATTCCTCTGCTCCCTGAATTTTCAGTAATAAAGCACCTAAAGCCCAACCTACGAAGATTAAGCTAAAAGATAATAGTGCTGCATTCAAAATTTCGCCGCCCATGAGTGTAATTCTCCTTCAGGAATGGTTGATTAGAAGTCAATCTTGAGGTTTCCCTTGATATTGACTATGTTTTGGACTGTTTCACAAGATGGGAGTGTTAAATCAAATTTGCACACAACCAATTTGCTCGCCTACTGTGATTCTAGGCATTTGAATGTTATGTCTATCAGTTGCCTGATGCAAAGTAAACTGGCTCTACAAAGGCTACTGTTTAATTAGACCTATGTAAATAATTCTAAACCAGTTTGATGATCAATCCCTAATGTTGGGTGATGGAAGTCCTTTGAATATAAGATTATGAAGTAATATTATGTATGAAATCAATCAGAATAAAACCGTAAAATCCTCAGAAAAGAATCGTCCCAGTTTGGCGTTAACATTAGGAGATCCGGCGGGAATTGGTCCAGAAGTGATTTTAAAGGCTTTGGCGGATTCAGCTATTCATGAAAACTGTGACGTAACTGTTGTAGGTAGTAGAGATTTACTGCTGGGAGTTTATCAACAGTTGAATACCACAGATTTGGCTGATCCTGATGATTTACAGGTGATGGATGTGCCGTTAGAGAATAAGGTTGCAGAGAATATTGTGATGGGTAGGGGTAATGCTGCTAGTGGTGCGGCGAGTTTTGCCTATATGGAATCTGCGATCGCCTGTACGTTATCTGGTAAGTTTGATGGGATTGTGACAGCGCCCATTGCTAAATCTGCTTGGAAGTTGGCAGGTTATGATTACCCAGGACAAACGGAACTTTTAGCCGAAAAATCCGGTGTTGACCGCTTTGGAATGTTATTTGTGGCGCGATCGCCTCATACTGGTTGGATACTGCGGACTTTACTAGCCACCACACATATTCCTCTTTCTCAAGTAGCGGTGACATTAACACCGGAATTATTAACGAGAAAATTGGATTTATTAGTGGAGTGTCTAGAAGCAGACTTTGGCTTAAAAAATGGCAAAATTGCGATCGCAGGTTTAAATCCCCACAGTGGCGAACAGGGACAACTGGGACAGGAAGAACAAGATTGGTTAATTCCCTGGTTAGAACAAGAACGCCAAAATCGCCCCCATTGGCAGCTAGATGGACCAATACCACCAGATACTATGTGGGTGAAGCCTGGTCAAGCTTGGTATGGTAATTCTACTGTTAAGAATCCTGCCGATGCTTATTTGGCACTGTACCACGACCAAGGCCTAATTCCGGTGAAGTTGATGGCTTTTGACCGCGCTGTTAATACTTCCATTGGTTTACCTTTTGTGCGGACTTCACCAGATCATGGTACAGCTTTTGATATTGCAGGTCAGGGAATTGCCGACGCTACGAGTATGAAAGCAGCTATAGAGTTGGCGACTGAGTTAGTTAGTCAAAGGCTGAAGGTTTCTAGTGCAAAATAGTCTTATTTTCAGCGCTTTTTATGCGTTTGATTTATTGAACCGCAGAGGCGCAGAGAACGCAGAGTTAATAAATTAGCATCAAACTAATGATTAGTATTGATAAACATCAATGCTACTGTTATGTCAAGACATATAAGTATTACTAATTAATTACTTGAGAAATTGCGACTTTACTAATTATGGATTTTAGTTCAATATAAAAGAATATTAAATCCCCCATAAATAGGTAAAAATCAATGGTCATACTGACAGAAAATACTCCAGCTATTAATGTCGGACGTTTAACTATTGAAACGGTAGAAATTGCTGATCAAACTACTGCTATTCGCTGTCTTGATTGGGATCGGGAGCGTTTTGATGTGGAGTTTGTTTTACGAAATGGCACAACATATAACTCTTTCTTAATTCAAGGTGAAAAAGTTGCTTTAGTTGACACCTCACATCGCAAATTTGAGGAACTATATTTGGAGATAGTTGCGGGATTAATTGACCCCAATAAAATAGACTATTTAATTGTTAGCCATACGGAACCAGACCATAGTGGTTTAGTTAAGAATATTTTAGATTTAGCTCCTGAAATCACAGTTGTTGGTTCTAAGGTAGCAATTCAGTTTCTCGAAAATATGGTTCACCAGCCATTTAAATCACGGGTAGTAAAAAGTGGAGAGCGTTTAGATTTAGGGAATGGTCACAACTTAGAATTTATATCTGCACCTAACTTACACTGGCCTGATACAATTCTTACCTACGATCATCAAACAGGTATTCTCTACACCTGCGATGTATTTGGGATGCATTATTGTGATGACGATACTTATGATGAAAATTTCGCCACCACAGCAGCAGATTTTAAATATTACTATGACTGTCTCATGGGACCAAATTCCCGGTCTGTCTTAGCAGCTTTAAAACGTATTGGCCATTTAGAAATCAAGACAGTAGCTACAGGTCACGGTCCTCTCTTAAAACATCATATTTCTGAATGGTTAAATAAGTATCTCACCTGGAGTTTAGAGCAAGCTAAAACAGAGATATTAGTTGTCTTATTTTATGCTGAAGGTTATGGCTATAGTGAACATTTAGTCCATACCTTGGGCTATGGATGCAATAAAACAGGTGTAGGTGTAGAATTGATCGACATCAATAGTGCTGAACCACAAGAAGTTAGAGAATTAGTATCTCAAGCTTCTGGTATAGTGATTGCCATGCCGTCACAATATTCAGTCACGGCTCAAACTGCTTTAAATACTATTTTGGCGGCTGTGAATCAGAAGCAGACAATTGGTTTATTAGAGTCTGGTGGTGGGGAAGATGAGCCTGTTTACCCTTTAAGAAATAAGTTTCAAGAGTTAGGATTAGTTGAAGCATTCCCCCCTATTTTAATTAAAGAGACTCCGGGAAAAACAGCAGAGCAGTTGTGTGAAGAAGCGGGTACAGATATGGGACAGTGGTTGACGCGCGATCGCACAATTAAAAAAACTAAATCCATCAATAACGAATTAGAAAAAGCTTTAGGAAGAATTAGCACTGGGTTATATATTATCACCACTAAAAAGGGTGAAATTCACAGTGCAATGTTGGCTTCTTGGGTGATTCAAGCCAGCTTAAATCCTTTAGGAATAGCCATTGCAGTCTCTAAAGATAGAGCCATTGAATCTTTAATGCAAAGAGGCGATCGCTTCGTGTTAAATGTCCTCGGAGAAGATAACTATCAAGGATTAGTCAAACATTTTCTCAAGCGTTTTTCTCCCGGTGCAGACCGCTTTGAAGGCATAAAAACCTATCCAGCAAATAATAATTCTCCCATCCTTGTAGATGCTTTAGCCTATATGGAATGCGAAATTACCAGCCGCATGGATTGTGGCGACCATTGGGTAATTTACAGCACTGTCGAAACTGGGAGAGTTGGGGATGTTAATACTCTGACTACCGTTCATCACCGCAAAATCGGCAATCATTACTAAACCTGAGATTTTAGATTGCTACCAAATCCCCAATTCCTTCATTGATATGTACAAACCTGTTCTAGAAAATAAGCAAATCTCTGTTTACGAAATTAATCGGGGTCGCATCGTCCGCAGTTTGGAATTTATCCAAGATGTGATTGTAATTTCCTTGTGTATTGGTTTATTTAGCTTCATGGCTATCGAAGTATGGGATATGTTTCTCTCTCTACTTCCTCCTTTAGATTTCCATGTTGTTACTGCTGATATTTTGTTTTTACTGATTTTAGTGGAGTTGTTTCGGCTGCTGATTATTTACCTGCAAGAACAACGCATATCCATTGGAGTCGCCGTGGAAGTTTCCATTGTTTCCGCCTTACGAGAAGTAATTGTTAAGGGGATATTAGAAACCGATTGGAGTCAAATTTTAGCGACTTGTGCCTTCTTATTAGTGTTAGGAATCCTGTTAATTTTGCGAGTTTGGCTACCTCCTACCTTTGATGGTATTGACCCAGAACAAAAAATATCCCAACACCATCGAAATCGCCATAAACAGGGATTAGCTAATAGGGATTAGCAATTAAACCGAATGATTTCTCTTCACTGATCAGGACTTACGCAAAATTATCAAAAAACAAACCACATCAGATCCAGAGAAAAACAATAAGTTAAGAAGGTTTCACCAGAGTTCTGGCGTAAGTCCTACTGATAACTGATAACTGATAACTGAGAGGAGAATATTATGACCGTTGCTACATTCAGTCGTCCCAGAGATGTACAAGTGGCAAATATTGGTGAACAAACGCTCATGTTGCGATCGCGCACTTGGGAACGTCTAAAATTTGAAGTTGAGTATTCACGTCAAAAAGGGACTACAGCCAATTCTTATCTGATTCAGGGTGACAAAACAGCTGTAATTGACCCTCCTGGTGAATCTTTTACCACTATTTATTTAGAGCAACTAGCCCAACATCTTGATTTCACTACCCTTGATTATATTATTCTCGGTCACGTCAACCCCAACCGCCGAGTTACCCTGGAAAAGTTACTGTCTCTAGCACCCCAAGCTACGTTAATTTGCTCCCGTCCTGCGGCTAATGCTTTAAAAACTGCTTTTCCTGATTGGGAATCATCCATTCAAGCTGTGCGCTTTGAGGATACTTTGGATTTAGGACAAGGACATAAGTTGAAATTTATCACAGTTCCTACTCCTCGTTGGCCTGATGGTCTTTGTACCTACGACCCTGCAACGAAGATTGTCTATACAGACAAATTTTTCGGCGCTCATATTTGCGAAGATACCTTATTTGATGAAGACTGGAAAACATTAGACGCGGAACGTCATTATTACTTCGACTGTCTCCACGCACCCCAAGCCAAACAAGTTGAAACAACTTTAGATAAATTGGCGGTGTTAGGAGCGAAATGTTATGCTCCTGGTCATGGGCCACTGGTGCGTTATAGTCTGAGTCGTTTTACCTATGACTACCATCAATGGTGTCAAGCACAGAAATCTCAAGATTTAAGCGTTGCTTTGCTTTATACTTCTGCTTATGGTAGTACAGCAATTTTAGCTGATGCGATCGCTCAAGGTTTGATTCAAAATGGCGTAAGTGTCGAACCCCTCAACTGTGAACTTGCAGACCCCGCAGACATCACCCGCATCATCGAAGCTAGCGATGGATTTATTATCGGTTCTCCCACTTTAGGCGGTCATGCACCCACACAAATTCAAACAGCTTTAGGTATAGTCCTCTCAACGGCGGCGAAAACTAAGTTAGCTGGGGTGTTTGGTTCCTACGGTTGGAGTGGCGAAGCCATAGATTTAATCGAAGGTAAACTCAAAGATGCTAACTACAGTTTAGGCTTTGAAACAATTCGAGTCCGCTTTAGTCCTACAGCAGAAATTCTCCAACAATGTCAAACCGCAGGGGCGACCTTTGCCCAAACCTTAAAGAAAACAAAGAAACTGCGTACTCCTCGCCAAGTCGTTCCAGAAGCCAAAATCGACCGTACTGAACAAGCCGTAGGCAGAATAATTGGTTCCTTGTGTGTAGTAACCACCCGTGATTTAGAAAATCATAAAGGTATTTTAACCTCATGGGTATCTCAAGCCACATTTAATCCCCCAGGAATTATGATTGCTGTTGCTCAAGAACAGAATGCAGATTTAATGCGCCAACCGGGGGACAGATTTGTGCTGAATATCCTCAAAGAAAATAGAAATTTACGACGTTACTTTTTCCGTCAAAGCACATTAGGAGAAAATCCCTTTAGTAATCTAGAGACTAAAACTGCTGATAATGGTTGTTTAGTCTTAACTGAAGCATTAGCTTATCTAGAATGTACCGTCACCAACTTACTGGAATGTGGTGACAGATGCTTAATTTATGCCGTAGTCAATCAAGGAGAAGTATTAGAACAGGATGGAGTGACTGCCGTTGAACACCGCAAATCAGGTAGCCATTATTAACAGTTATCAGTTAGCAGTTAGCAGTTTTCATGTATTTAGCTCGACTTTATCCATTTTTTTCGCAACGCGATTGCTATCCCTGAAACCTTTGTGCGGTAAGTGTTCTAATTTTTTGATTTCATCGAGAATCAGTGATATGGAAAAAGTATTTGCCAAGAAGCCAGGGTTTTTGCCAGATATGGAAACCGAGTTCTTAATTTTGGATAAAGTCGAGCTTAGACCACACTCTTGATTCCTCTCCGCGCCTCTGCGCACGCCACTTGCTACAAGTCGGGTAACCCGCCCAACGCAGTGGCTCCTCTGCGTGAAATATAGCTGAGTATTTCTACTTAACTAAATCAGCGTGATAACTGTTAACTGATTTTGCTGTATCCATAGACTATACTCTATGATTAAACTTAAACAATGATTATATAAGAATTAATTACAGTAGACATCATTGATTTATTTTGTTAAGTAATTCCTTTTTGGCAAAAATAACGGTATTATTAAAATAATATTAAGCAAAAATAAATTCCATTTATTCACAATCAATTGCTGACTGCGAGCTAGATTAAGTTTGCTCCCAGAATTCCTAATTTATGTTAACAATACAGAGGTTAATTTCATGGCTCAGTTTCTCTTGGAGACTGTTTGGCTAGTTCCTTTCTATGCCTTAACAGGTGGACTTTTGGCAATTCCTTGGTCACCGGGAATTATTCGTAAAACTGGCTCAAGACCAGCAGGATATGTCAATTTAATCATGACCTTTTTGGCATTAGTTCATAGTGTTTTAGCTTTACAATTTACCTGGAACCAACCACCCCAAGAAATATTTATTCCTTGGCTATCTACCGCAGGTTTAAACCTCACCATTAATTTAGAAATTTCTGCGGTCAGCGTGGGTGCAATGGTGATAGTAACTGGCTTAAATTTCTTAGCTCAAATTTTTGCCCTTGGTTACATGGAAATGGATTGGGGTTGGGGTCGCTTCTATTCTTTATTAGGATTATTTGAAGCAGGATTATGTGCCTTAGCTTTGTGCAATAACCTATTTTTCAGCTATGTAATTTTGGAAGTTCTGACATTAGGAACCTATCTATTAGTCGGCTTATGGTTTAGTCAACCTTTGGTAGTTAGTGGCGCGAGAGATGCGTTTTTAACCAAGCGGGTGGGAGACTTATTCTTACTGATGGGAGTCTTGGGTTTATGGACTTTATCAGGAACTTGGAATTATACAGAGTTAGCAGCATGGGCGAATAATACTCAAGTAGATCCCACTGTGATTACATTAGTAGGTTTAGCATTAGTTGCCGGACCGATGGGTAAATGCGCTCAATTTCCTTTGCATTTGTGGTTAGATGAAGCGATGGAAGGCCCTGTTCCCAGTACAATTTTGCGGAACTCGGTAGTAGTTGCGAGTGGTGCTTGGGTATTAATTAAACTGCAACCTGTATTAAGTTTATCGCCTGTAGTTTCATCGTTTATGATTGCTATTGGTGTGGTGACGGCTGTGGGTGCATCTTTAATTGCGATCGCTCAAATTGACGTGAAACGCTGCTTATCTTATTCTGTTAGTGCTTACATGGGCTTAGTGTTTATTGCTGTCGGCACACAACAAAACGAAACAGCATTATTATTAGTACTTACCCATGCTTTAGCATCTGCATTATTAGTCATGAGTACCGGCGGTATTGTTTGGAATAGCGTCACCCAAAATGTCACTCAATTGGGTGGACTGTGGACACGTCGCCCCATTTCTGGTTTAGCTTTCATTGTGGGGATATTGGGATTAATTGCTTTTCCCCCGTTAGGTAGCTTTTGGGCTTTGGTGAAATTAGCTAATGAACTATGGGAAAGTTTCCCTTGGTTAGTGGGAATTATTATTTTAGTCAACGCCTTAACAGCTTTCAGTTTAACCAGAGAATTTGCCTTAATTTTCGGTGGTAAAGCGCAACAAATGAGTGAGCGATCGCCTGAAGTACATTGGCCTATGACCATGCCCATGATGATTTTATTTGGCTTCGTCCTACACTTGCCTTTAGTGTTACAAAGCTTATCAATATTACCTGATTGGGCAAGTCTGAATAAAGATGTCGTGCTATTACTAATTTGGTCAAGTATTTTTGGTTGTAGTATTAGCCTCATCATTTATTTAAGTAATATTCCCAAACCAATTCGCCTCCCTTGGAAACCTCTACAAGACCTATTCGCCTACGATTTTTACACACCAAAACTCTATCGCATCACCATCATTTTCGGCGTTGCCCAACTTTCCAAATTTGCTGATATGGTTGACCGCTTCATAGTTGATGGTATCGTGAATTTAGTCGGATTATTTTCCCTACTAGGTGGCGAAGGATTAAAATACAGCACCACTGGACAAACCCAAACTTATGCCTTCACCGTACTTTTAGGACTAGGCTTTCTCTGTGCTTGGATAACTTGGCCATTCTGGAAAATACAATTTTTAGATTTCATTTTTTAAGACTGCACAAATTACGCAATAACACTCCAAAACCCTCATTCCTCTGTGTCCTCTGCGTCTCTGCGGTTCGTTCTTCCTAACTTTGCATCATTCCTAGTCCATCACCAATTCCCAAATTAATATGTTGAGTTTTCTGATTTGGATACCAATTCTCAGTGCTGTAATTATCGCTTTTTTACCCGGTAAACTCGTTCCAGCTAGTCGCATTCGTTTAGTATCTTTAATCGTAGCAGGCATAGTTTTATTCTGGAACTTGTTCATTTTGCTGAAATTCGATATCAGCACTCCAGGAATGCAATTTGAAGAATATTTGCCTTGGAATGAAACTTTAGGTTTGAGTTATCAAATAGGAGTTGATGGCTTATCAATTTTGATGTTGTTACTCAATAGTTTGCTCACCTGGATTGCTATTTATAGCAGTGAGCGAGAAACTGAACGCCCACGACTTTTTTACTCCCTAATTTTATTCATTAGTGGTGGCGTTGCGGGGGCATTCTTAGCAGAAAACTTGTTGTTATTCTTTCTGTTTTACGAACTAGAATTAATCCCCTTCTATTTATTAATTTCCATTTGGGGAGGAGAAAAACGGGCTTATGCCGGCATCAAATTTTTAATATATACTGCTGTTTCCGGTGCTTTAATTTTAGCTAGCTTCTTAGGTCTGGTATTCCTAACTGGTGCTAACAGTTTTGCCTTCGATGCTATCTCTACCCAAAATATTTCCGCAGGTTTGCAATTAATTCTCCTGATAGGAATTATTATCGGCTTTGGCATTAAAATACCTCTAGTTCCCTTCCATACTTGGCTACCTGATGCTTATGTGGAAGCTTCCGCACCCATTGCAATTTTATTAGGTGGCGTGTTGGCGAAGTTAGGAACCTATGGACTGTTACGCTTTGGAATGGGAATGTTTCCCGAAGCTTGGAGTGTGGTTGCACCAACTTTAGCTATTTGGGGGGCTGTTAGTGCGATTTATGGAGCGGTAATTGCGATCGCGCAAACAGACATCAAGCGCATGGTAGCATATAGTTCTATCGGTCACATGGGTTATGTATTACTAGCTAGCGCCTCTAGCACAGCATTAGCCCTAGTGGGTGCAGTCGCTCAAATGTTCAGCCACGGTTTAATTCTGGCCATTCTCTTCCACCTAGTGGGAATCATAGAATCAAAAGTTGGTACACGGGAATTAGATAAACTCAACGGCTTAATGAGTCCCATTCGCGGCTTACCCTTAATTAGCGCTTTACTGGTTCTCAGTGGGATGGCTAGTGCAGGAATACCTGGTTTAACAGGATTTGTGGCGGAATTTATTGTATTTCAAGGTAGTTTCTCAGTTTTCCCCTTACCCACACTCTTATGTGTCGCCTCTAGTGGCTTAACAGCAGTGTATTTCGTTATCCTCCTCAACCGCACCTGTTTTGGCAAGTTGGATAATAATTTAGCTTACTTCCCCAAAGTTGTCTGGGCGGAAAAAATTCCAGCTTTAGTTTTGGCTATTCTGATTATCTTTTTGGGTATACAACCAACTTGGTTAGTGCGTTGGAGTGAAACCACAACTACAGCTATGGTGGCGACTATTAGCCCTATGGAAAAAACTGTTATTGCTCAAGTTGCTGTGAAGTAATTAGCAGGATATGAAAATGAGCGAACCGCCAAGTCGCCAAGAGCGCCAAGGGAGAAATTAAATTTAAAATATACAATTTAGAGGCAATAGCAATGGTACAAACTCCAGAAAAATCTACTAGCAATTTACCTCCTTCTCAACATGAATTTGCTGATATAATTCATCGCCTAGAAGCTGGTGGTTCGATGTTACCAGATACACCAGAAAATTTAAAACAAATCATTGGTATTTATAAGGCTTATGCTGTACCAATGGATTTTTACTGGCGTAATTTGCTTTATATTGCCGAACGAGAATTTTTAAATCCTTTGCCATTCTTTAAATACTTTTTGCCGAAGGAATATTTAGAACTGCATAATCATTATGCTGGCGATGATGCAGAATTGAGAGTTTGGCGCGGTGAAGCAACTGCACATCCTGAACTTTTGGCATTTATGGAAAAAGGTGAAACCTTAAAAATGCCTAAGTTATTACATCACTTATTCCATGACCGCATCAATATGGAATTTGCTGAAGCTTGTATGCGGGCTATGTTTTGGCACAGGGGAATGGGTGGGAAATTTGACCCTTATTTAGATAGTCCAGAATATAAAGCCAACGCCGACAGAGCCATCAAAGCCTATTTCCAAGGAAACCCAGTCATGTTGGGGCTTTATAAACTGTTCCCAGATATGTTTCTAGAACAGTGCCGCCAAATGTCCTACTATTCTAATTTGGGGCTATTCTGGGAAGTCATGGCTCCGGTATTTTTTGAAATGTCAGATTTATATGACGAAGGGAAAATTACCACTGTCCCAGAAGCTATGGATTTTCTGGTAAATGGCATTTTTGCAGTAGCAAATCGTCCTATTTATCATCATGTTTATATCCGGGGTGAATGTTACGAAATTGTTCCCAAATCTCAAGGTTTTGTCTGGCTTTATGAAGCTGCATTACCTTATGTAGAAGCTGTTTTTTATCGCACAGCACCTTTCCGGGGGACAAAATCTTATAATGCTCAGGCGGGTCAAGTACCAGATAAGCAAGAAGATTTCCACTATGGTATTCTTTACGCTGATGTATTTCCTGTGGGGACAGCAGGTATTCCCCCAACATTATTAATGCAAGATATGCTGCATTTTTTGCCAGAATATCTCATTGAAGACTACAAAAAACATTGCCGAGGTGAAGATGATATCTTGATTCAGTTGGGAATTAGTTTTCAACGGTCGATGTACAACGTTACTTCTGCGGTAATTCAAGCATTACGCACAGCATTACATCATCCTTTAGATGACCCTGACCCTGAACATTTACAAGCTAATAGAGACTTTTATGAGTCGCACTTAAATCGCTTTACTCGGACTGATTACGGTATGCGTGATGCGGCGCGTCTCAGTGATATTCAAAGCCAGGATTATCGCTAAAATTGAGAGAGCATATTTTCTTTAATTCAGGTCGTAAAGGGCGGGAAAATCTCCAGCCCCCTCAAACTTTCGCACAAAAAACATTTCCACTCAAAAATTAGCCTAAGTTTGCTTTGAAAAAGATTGACTATTTTGCTAATGTTCAAATATATCCTTAAACTGTAACAAGTCTAAGGTAACTAAAGTGGGCAAAACTTGAAAGCATTCCTGAGCAATTTGCCACCTGTCTTCTCGTTTGAGCATGGCTGTAAGCTTTTGCTGTATACTGAGTAGGTAGCGGACATCATTGGCAGCATAATTCAGTTGTGTGTCGGATAAATTAGCGGCGTTACCCCAATCTGAACTCTGAGCGCTTTTATCTAATTCTGTATTTTCTAACTCTAGTACTACCTCTTTCAGTCCATGACGATTGGTATAGGTACGAGCCAGTTTACTGGCAATTTTGGTACAAAAAACAGGCTGAACATGAATCCCTAGATAATGGCGTAATGTCGCCACATCGAAACGAGCGAAGTGAAAAACTTTTAGGATATTCGCCGCTTCAAAGAGGGTTTTTAAATTTGGGGCTGTGGTTTGTCCTTTGGCGATGCGAATGGCTGTGACTTTTCCCTCAATATTGCATAGTTGCACTAGACACAAGCGATCGCGGTGTGGTAATAATCCCATAGTTTCGGTATCAACTGCGATCGCATCGGATTTTAAATACTCCGCCAGAACAGCGTCACTTAAATCACCATCGCTTACTTGGAAATCTTCTAATGTCATATTCACTCAATAATAAATGCAGTGTCTTTTTAACGAAAATACCATGAGACACTACATTATGATGCTGCCAAAACCTAGAAAATCATTTTACTTACTACGAATAAAAATTTGCGTCAGGTAAACTTCCCCTTGCTGATTAGTCGCAACACCAATTCCGGTGAGGTCAAAATTACCTTGAATATTATGCAAATGTCCGGGACTTTCTAACCAACCGTTAATTGCCTCGCTAGCAGGATTACTATATCCTTTATTAAGGGCAAGATTCTCAGATGCATTGTTGTATGGGAGCGGAATTGCAGTAACTCGCTGTTCAAATCCCTCATGGCTAAAAGGAACTATACCATTAGCCATATTTTGACTATGAATCCTGGCTTGTTGAGTGATCTCTGCATTCAGTGTCAATTTTGGCAAGTTATGAGCAGATCGATAGCGATTAATATCATCAAAAATTGATTTTTCTAGGGCATTAGTTTCAATGATATTACTTAATGTTGCAGCCTGACTTGCAGGAATTAATAACGGTTGATTACGAGTAGTTTGTTCTGTAGAAGTTTTACCTGTTATGGGAGCATTCATTAATCCACTCGCAATGACAAGCATACTTAAACCCATACCAAAAGCAGGTTGTCGGAACATGGCTAGTCGCGTAATGTGTGTAATTTTGAGACGTATAATCTAACTTCTGATGTTTATAATATAGAACAGGATACTCTGGTAAATTGTTAAAATTCCCGCATTTTGGCAAGTAGTTTACAGAAAAAATATGTGATCTATTATTATTGAAAATATTGGCATAAATCAGCTTGAATTGAGATGCGATCGCTGAACAAAAGTTTGGGCAAATTCCATAATTATTTTAATATTGGAAAACTTTTCTAGGTTCAATTTTCTAAGCACTCAAAGAATTAACGAAAAGTTGCAGAAACAATATATCAGGTCAGTTTTTGATGAAATTTCGTGAACGCATCCGTTATTTCATCGTGTTTATCTCCCGTAAACGTGTGTATTATGATACTTTTTTTGAATAAACAGCCACTTTTTCTCACACGCCTTTTCCATAAAAAAGATCAATAAACCCAGCCAAAGTCCTAATTTATTAGTTTTTTCTCATTATAGGCATTAGAAATAACCTTAAGTGATAACTTGTATTTTATTCATCTCAGTATATTCATGCTACGTATTTGTTTGGGCATCTATTTTACATATTTATTTGGGATTACACAGTTTATTTTGTTCACAATGGCTGACTTGGTTTATACTGGGTTTGTCCGAGGAAAATTAGATTAGTCAGAAATACTGAGTAACATAAGTAAGATGACACTGATGATACAATGCTGATTTTGTGCAGTTTGTAAATAAAAAAGTTCAGTCAACAAATTTTCTGAACTGGATCATATCTTGCAGGATTCTCAACAACAGCTAGAAAATCTATGTATGAGATGTGAGTAATGATGAATGATCAAACCGGCAATTTGGATAGTTGGAAACACCGCCTTTATAGCTTAATGGCACAGTATGCAGGGGATGATTACAGTGTGATGTACGACCCATGCCAATGCAGACAACAAACAATTCCACCTTCAAATGACTACTACTAAAGATTTGAAGGAAACAATAAATTAACTTGTGCTTACCCTCTGATCAGGAATTATCAACCCATCGAGTACAATTCAAATGGCAATTTTTTACGATTTTGCCGATAACAAGAGAGCGCCTACACTCAACTAATTATATTGTTGGATAGCGATCGCCTCTGACAAAAATCAAAGAACAAAGACAATTATTCAGTCATTAACTGCTTAGTATCATGTATCTACCAGAACAGCAAAAGAAAACTTATGAAGAAAAAGGCTTTGTTCTTTTAGACAGTCTTTTATGTGCAGATCAAATTGAAGCGATAACAGCTAAATTATCGAATAACAATTGGGAAGATACCCCAGGAACAGTTTGGGAAGAAGATAACAAGACATTACGAGCAATTCACGAAGATCCAACCCAAGTTGGCGTATTAGAGAAAGTTTCCAAACACCCTAAACTTGTCGAACCGGCAATGCAAATTTTGGGGAGTCAAGTATACATACATCAGTTAAAAGTTAACTTCAAAGCTGCCTTTAGTGGTGATGTTTGGCCGTGGCATCAAGATTTCATCTATTGGCATGAAGAAGATGGAATGCCAGCACCAAGAGCGATAAATGCTGCTATTTTTCTAGATGAAGTTACTGAATTTAACGGGCCACTTTATCTGATTCCTGGTTCCCATAAGGAAGGAACTATTAGCTCTCTAAATCAGACTAAAGAGGACTCTGATTCTGTGGAAAATAATGATTGGATATCGAGCTTCAAGTCCAATCTTAAATACACTAACCCTGAAGAAGCAGTTGCAAGGCTAGTAGAAGAAAATGGAATAGAAGCTCCCAAAGGGCAGGCTGGTTCTGTGTTGTTGTTTCATCCTAATTGTGTTCATAGTTCGAGCAATAATATATCTCCATTTCCCAGAACAATGGCTCTGATTACCTACAATAGCGTCCAAAATATCCCCGTCGCTGTAGAAAATCCTCGTCCTGATTTCTTAGTTGGTCGAGACTATAGAGGCATCAAACCTTTAGCAGAGCAAGAGCTAACTGTATAAACAGTTTATGACAATAATTGAGAATCAGAAATAGTTAAATTATTCCAGGAGTTTGATCTAATTCTCTCTCTTGATTTGTCTGCGTCTAAATAACTAGACTGCAAAATCATAGTCAACATAAATAGGAGCATATACCATGAGTAATTGGGGCAACACATTTAAAACTGAAGCCATAGATCCTAAACAAGTTATGGATAACTATGATAAATATGCTGAAGAGTTTGATAGTCATGTCAAAAATGAATTGTGCGGCACTGGAGAAAATATTCCTGTTGTATTAACAGCAAAACTCTTTGCAGAAACTGTCCCATATCAAGAGTCTATGAAAATATTAGACGCGGGATCAGGTACAGGGGAGCAGGGAGAGCAACTTGTTAAACATGGATATAAAAATGTAGAGTTTACTGCATTTGATCCATCTTTAGGAATGTTGAATGTAGCTAAAAAGCGAAATATTTATTCAGAATTTGTTCAAGGTTATTTACCTGATTCTGGTCTGAGTGCAGATGCTTACGATGCCGTCATTTGTGTAGGAACTTTTACCCCAGGACACGCCCCTGCTGAATCTCTGCGTGAGCTTGTTAGGATTACGAAGAATGGCGGATATATTGTTTATAGTATTCGCAAACACTTTTACGAAGATAAAGATACTGGCTTTCAAGCAGTAGAAGAGGAATTGACCAAAGCCAATCAGTGGAAAATGATAGCTAAAATTGAAGATGAATATCTACCCACTGAGAATATAAGAGCTTATTACTTCACCTTCCAAGTGCAATAATTATCTGAGAACAATCGGTAATTATCAAACATTCTTGGGCGATCGCCTACAATTGTTAATTTTCTTTGATGGCGATCGCTACTTTTGAGCGGTGTGCGCCGCGCCGGTTAACTGGAAGATTACTTTCGATCTATTTCCGGGCGGCGATCGCATACCCCTCTTCTGTCACTTTCCGGAATAAGGAAGTAGTTAAGGAGCTAAATCATCCAGAATCATAAAAGGGTTTAAATTGATTCATGGCTGCAATTAAATTATTGAATCCCAGTAACAACTGTGAAT
>NZ_JAYGHG010000012.1:0-102312 GCF_034931085.1 Nodularia harveyana UHCC-0300
CAACACAGATCCAAGGACGCATACCTAAGCGGTAAGAAAGTTCCCATTCACGACCTAAGTAGCAAGCTACACCGATCAAGAAGTGGAAAATTACCAATTGGTAAGGACCACCGTTGTACAACCACTCGTCTAAGGAAGCTGCTTCCCAGATTGGGTAGAAGTGCAAGCCGATAGCGTTAGAAGAAGGAACAACTGCACCTGAGATGATGTTGTTTCCGTAAATTAAGGAACCAGCTACGGGTTCGCGGATACCATCGATATCTACAGGAGGTGCTGCGATGAATGCGATGATGAAGCAAGTGGTAGCAGCTAGTAGGGTGGGGATCATGAGAACGCCGAACCAACCGATGTAAATCCGGTTGTTGGTGCTGGTGATCCACTCGCAGAAGCGATCCCATACGTTGGCGCTTTGGCGCTGTTGTAAGGTTGTGGTCATAATTTCTATGATTGCAATGTTTGTGATTAATCAGACGCACGCTTTGTTTGTCTGTCTTAATAAACTTAACATGAATTTACGTTGAGTAAACTATTGATTTTATTATTTAAGTTCGCTGTAAACATTAGATTTACTTATAAAGCTTGTCCTAACCTTTAAAAATCAAAGTAAATATAAGGTAAGCTGCCTTCAGGAGCTAATAACCACACGGCGTATAGGCATAGGGGTATAAACACCAGCTTGACAGGCCAGTTAAACTCTAATCTCAGCCTGCCATTAAAGGCGTAGGTGATACTCATCACTACAGCTAAAATTGCCAGCATTGCAGTCAGTTGGTATTGGTTCATATTCAGAGATTCTACATAAACTTTTTGCACAAACTGTCCATCAGCACGATGACCCCAGAGGTGCTGAATGACCCAAGAGGAGTCCTGGAGATTGGGGAGACGGAACCAAATCCAAGAGGTAAAAACCATAAGTTGGGTTAATAACCAAGCGAAAACTATACCCAGAGGATTGTGCCAGAAATGGGCTAAATTTTCATAGCGATCGCTCATCGCATCTGTAAGACGATGTATTCCCAAAGCTAAACCGTGTAATATCCCCCAAATGATAAAACCCCAGGCTGAACCGTGCCAAATACCAGCAATCAGCATCACAATAAGTAAATTCCAGCAGGTGCGAGTCAAGCCTTGACGGGAACCACCCAAAGGAAAGTAAACATAATTTCGTAACCAATCGCCCAAAGTGATATGCCAGCGCCGCCAAAAATCAGCAATACTGGTGCTGAAATAAGGAAAATTAAAATTCTCAGGTAAAACTAAGCCGAAGAGTAAAGCACTCCCTCGCGCCATGTCTACATAACCACTGAAATCTAAATATAATTGCAAGCCATAGGCAAATGTTGCCAACCATAGATCAGCACTACCAGCCCTTTGTAGATTGCCAAAACATAAATCAACGAAGATGCCCAAATTATCTGCTAAAATCCCCTTTTTGACCGCGCCCCGAGAAATTAACCATAGCGCTTGTGTCACTCCCTGAGCAGAGGGTATATCTGGTTTATAGAATTGAGATGTTAGGGTGTGATAACGAGTAATGGGGCCAGAAATGAGTTTAGCAAAGAATAATTTATAGGTAACAAATTTGAGTAAATTTTTTGTAGCTGGCGCACCACGATAGACATCTACTAAATAAGCAATGCACTCGAAAGTGAAAAATGAAATCCCCAAAGGTGCAATTAATTTAAATCCAGAATTGGGGGAATTGATTTGCAAGCCAAAAATATAATCCCATATCACTGGGAGATATTTGAATCCCAGTAATAATAGAACATTTAAAATTACACCCAGCCACAACAACTTCAGACGACGACTATTCCAATCACTTTGGGCAAACTGCCATTCTTCATTAGAAAGTTTCCAGTCAGCAGCATATTTTCCCTGTGCGGTGTTATTGCCAATCTCTCGTCCTAAACGAAAGTTAATCCCAGTAATTACTATTAATAGAGGAATATATTCGACGTTTAAAGACCCGTAGAAAACAAGGCTAGCAATTAGCAAAGTCCACAGCCGTAAAGTCTGGTTAGGTACAGACCAGTAAATTCCTAATACACTGAGCAAAAACAGTCCATAGGAAATTGATATAAATTTCATGTTTTAGTCATTAGTCATTGGTCATGAGTCATTGGGAAGAGATTTCTTCCCCTGCACTACATTTTACTTCGTTGGCCAAGCAATCATCGGATCATTAGCCAATGTTTTTGATACTTCGTATGCACCAAAACGATTGAGGTGACTAGGGTCAGAAAAGTAATCATTGATTTGTGGCCAAAGTTGACTTAAGTCTCTATATATAAATTTGGGATTTGTGGCTTCAGATAACATATATTCCTGAAATACTTCTTCATATTTTGTGCGGACTGGATCTAAATAGTCAGATGTTAAAGGCATATTAATAAATACTAGGGAAATATTTTGAGACTGAGTATACTGTAAAACTTCTTGAAAAGCTAAATTCTGTTCACCTTCTATCTGAAAATCTTGATAATCATTGTCGTAATCACCAGTAACTTTGGGGTATTTTTCATAGTGTTTTGTAGGGTCAAAACGCACAGATAAAGCTAAAAATCCATCAAAGTCTACTGCCTGATCGCTAGTATTTAGATCGGAATTAGCTGATGCTACATTTGTCTGGATACTGATGTTTTTGGTTTTTCTTACAAATGGTAGTGAGAGAATTTGCTGCTGCAAAAAGGCTTGAATTTCCTCACGATTTTGGTAACTCATAGAAATGCTAGATAACGCCTTATTCAATGAGTCATCGACTGCTTTATAAGTGTTATTTTTTAGTTTCTCAATTACTGGAGGTTCAACCGGAGAATTTTGCGGGGTTTCATTACTATTAGCGGCTACTAATGCTTTTTCCAATACTTGTTTGTAACCTGCTGATGCAGCGATCGCTTCAAAGGTGACATCTTGGCGATTACTATTGAAGGCACGGGAACCATCTGCCCAAAGAATCAGTTTTGGTAGTTCCGATGGCTCTAGCACTTGACGAATAATTAAGTTAACAACTTGTGCTGTTGCACCGTTAATCCCAAAATTAAATATATCCAGATTGGGATAGCCTTGATTTGCTAAAGCCTGAGTCAATGCTACAGGGTCAATTCCTCTCAAGGCGCGGGAAGAGCCAATAATTAAAATATCGGCGGGTTTACCATTGGTAGCAATGCGCTGTTTATATAATGCCAGTTGTTCGTCTAATTGTCGGGAATTAAAACTAGGCATTGGCGATCGCGCCGCTAATAAAATCGCCGCCGCATTAGCTCTGGGTCTTGGTGGAGCCGATCTCAAAATATTTGCTTGGACATCATCACCGCCAGTAAATCCGGAATTATTAAATACATCCCCTTGATTTCCCTCAGATGCTTTTCCCAACTGGTTATTTAATAAAGGGTCATTATCACTTTCCTCTGGTTCAGGAGAGGAAAAGGAGGGGGAAATATTAGTTACTGGTGGTGAACTTGGTTGATAGCGACTGATCACATAATTCAAAATCCCATCAGTTTGGAAAGTCAGCAATAAACCCAAAGCACCCCAAACCAAAGCTACTTTTATTCCTTGACTATTAGGATTTTCTATAACTAATTGATCACTGGCTATAAACATCTGCGTTTCTATTAGCCACTTTTTGAAATTAATTGCCGACAGGTGATGAACCTGTTTACTCGAACTATGTGTGGCTTCTGTGACAAAATTTTGAACTTTTTCTGAGGTTAAATCCTGACTTTCAGACGTGATCAGGTCATTAACATATTCAGCAGTAGCAGCAAATTCTGGGGTAGCTTCTGGAACTAAGCGTTGGCGTTGTACTAAATCCATACCATAATGCCACGATGGTTCCTTATGACCCGCACGACGACCGTAAACACGCACTCCAGCAATACTAGGCATTTTTAACTGGCGTAAAAACTGGGTAACTTTTTTAGCGACTTGTGAGCGGGTGGGACAGATGGGAGCATCACACATGATATGTAACAGGTCAGCTTTGCGTAGCAACATTACCCGAATCCCACCGGTTTTTAAACGCCAATCTAAATCCACATTCAGTAAACGCTCTAGTAAAAAAATAATTGCGGGCTGATCACCATCACTTGCCAGTTCTAGGGGTAATGTGGCTAAGGCGGGATGTTCGCTAGCAGGTAAACTCAGCCATTGAACCCAAATTGGTGGTTGATCTAAAGTTTTTTGTCCGTAAACAGTGGCTGCGAGAATACCTTGGGGGGCGATCGCCTCTAACTGGCGGGAAATAATCTTTAAACATTGTCCTTGAACTGGGGCAGTTTCTAAGGAATCATCAGCCGGAGTACAAAAGATATGTAGGGTGGATTGTTTGAGAGAAACTTGGACTGCAACTTGAAAGTCCGACAAAATTGAGCGTAACAGCCTAGTAATTGCCTCAATGTCTCCCCACCTAGCCCATTCCTTCAGCATCATTTCTGGAGGACGTAAATCCACTCTCAGCATCCAATCAGATGCGGTTTCACCACTGACCTGGGAAACAATAACGGCATCTTGATAACCGACTAGTTTTAAATTTCGTAACTGCTGGGCGATTGGTTCCGCTAATAATGAGGAATCAGGGCTATAACTGGAGTTACAAAAGACCCACAAGCGATTAACTAAGGGTTGATTACTATCTTTTGGCTGATAAGGTTTGGTTTGTACTTGTACGGACACTCCCAAAGAACTGAGATTTTCGCTGAGATAGCGAGCAATGGCCTGGGGGTCTCCCCGACGCGCTAAACTTTCATTAGAGAGAATTAATGCCCCACCGCCAGGATTTTTCGTTGAGCCTTCCAGGGCTTGATCTACCTGTTTTATGTGTCGTTCTAATTGGTTTAAATAAACCCGATGACACCATTGGGGTCGATATTCCCCTTTTTTTCGCCCATAGACAAATACTTGGTATATTGAGGGTTGTTCGTTACTGGTTAAAAGATCCAAATTTGTTTGCTTGAGTGAGTGAAGCAAGTCAAACAGAGTCCGCCAACGTTGGGGAGGGTCTGAACTTTCACAAAGAATGTGAAGGTCATTTCCCCGCAATCGAACTTTGACTCCCAAAGAGTGGATTCCTGTGGCTCGGCTTACCCACTGCACTAGTGATTTCTGACTATCTAGTAATGCTGTTTTCATGGGCAGTTAATTTTAGTCATTGGTTATTGGTAATTAGCTCTTCTTTAGGAGACGCTACTCTCCCTACCCTTCAGGATGCTATGTAAACGGGTACTCTCGCTTTGGCTGAGGGTCAGGGTAAATAGGGTATTGATCAATCAATAAAACATAAACTCAACATTTGATTGTCAAGAGGCAATTAATGGCGTTTGTACTCAGGATTTGGAAATGGTGTTGCCTGGACTTGTAAAATAGAAACATAGGACTATCGCGGTTTGCAGTTTTTTTTAACATTTTTGTTACTTTGTGGACTTGTAAAATCGGCCAAGATAAGCTTATGGGTTTGCAAGTCTCACAGTTGGTCAATGCGCTTGTTTCGTTTTACTCATTTGCCTACAACCAAGAATTAGTAATGACTCCTACTACCCTAAAATCTTCAGATCATACCGGATTCAATCTACCTTGTTTGAGCATTCCCCCATCTCTCCTCTTACAAATAGGTACAGGGTCTATATTAATGCTGGTGACTACCCAAAAGGCCACAGTACAAGCTTTAGAATCCTTAGGGAAAGCCAGTGAAGAATTATTTCGCGGCGATCGCCTGCCGATTCTCCCATTCCCAGATGATCATACTGGGGAGACCAGCATTAGAGGCGTGGAAAGAGGTTAAAAAATATATTTAAAACCTAAGAACCTCATGGTTTTACCCTGAGAATTAATTGTCTTGCACAGATGCCATAAATCGTGTCTTTACGATGTAAACAGTAATTAGCTTTACAAGAGCAGAAACTATGAGTTCTCTTTTATACAGTTTGTCTCATGCCGCAAATTTTTACCCTGCGTCAGAATTATTTCTGCGTCATCGTCTCCAAGTAGTCGAGGAATTGTGGGAATCGGTACTCCGACAAGAATGCGGCCAAACAATGGTGGATTTATTACGCCAATTGCGTGACTTGTGTTCACCAGAAGGACAAGCAACCGACGATCAAGCCGCGTCTGCTGTGAAGTTGATTGAACAACTGAATATTAACGAGGCAATTCGAGCAGCTCGCGCCTTTGCGTTGTATTTCCAGTTGATTAACATCATAGAGCAGGAATATGAACAACGTCAGCAATTAACTCGTCATTCCGAAGGGGAAGCCGAAACGTTAATTTCAGAGGAGACCTTATCAAATGCTATCTACTCCTCGAAACAACAGGAAGATGATGCCATTTCCGGAAATACAGACAGAGAAACTGGTACAGATACGATTAATCAATTCTCTACAAAAAGTTGGGTCAGCAAATCCCTAGACACGCAAAAAGGGACATTTGCGACTCTGTTTCCTCTTTTATTCAAGCTGAATGTTCCACCTCAGCAAATTCAACGGCTAATTTCACATTTAGATGTGCGTTTGGTGTTTACAGCCCACCCCACAGAAATAGTTCGTCATACAATCCGGGGTAAACAAAGACAGGTCGTAAACCTGCTGCAAAAACTTGATGCAGTGGAAAATGTCACAGACAACACCCTGGGGGGATACCCTTGGGAAGCAGCAGACTTGCGCGGACAATTGCTGGAAGAAATTCGCCTGTGGTGGCGCACAGATGAACTACATCAGTTTAAACCCACAGTTTTGGATGAAGTAGATTATGCCTTGCACTACTTCCAAGAAGTGTTATTTGATGGCATTCCTCAACTATATAAGCGGTTGAAATATGCTCTGGGTAAGACATTTACTTGGCTGGAACCTCCCCATAAAAACTTTTGCTCTTTTGGTTCCTGGGTAGGTTCAGATCGAGATGGAAACCCATCAGTGACACCGGAAATCACTTGGCAAACAGCTTGCTATCAGCGCAAAATGGTGGTGGAACGATATATTCAATCAGTGAAAGAACTAATTTCATTGTTGAGTGTGTCGATGCACTGGAGTGATGTCTTACCAGAGTTGTTGGAATCTCTGGAAATGGATCAGTCGCAGTTAAGTGATGTATATGATGCGCTGGCGTTGCGTTATCGCCAAGAACCCTATCGATTAAAATTGTCTTATGTGCTGAGACGGTTGGAAAATACGCGCGATCGCAATATATCTTTGTCTAACCGAGAAACTTTTATCCATGAAGATATCCCTATGTATCGTTCTGGGGCGGAGTTTTTAGCAGAACTGCGGTTAATTGAAAGAAATTTGACAGAAACAGGTTTAAGCTGTCGGGAGTTAGAAACGCTGATTTGTCAAGTAGAAATTTTTGATTTTAACTTGACCCAGTTGGATATTCGCCAAGAGTCCACCAGACATTCTGATGCTTTAAATGAGATTCTGGAATATCTGCAACTCCTACCCCAACCTTATAACGAATTATCGGAACCACAGCGCGTAGCTTGGCTGACTGGGGAACTGCAAACCCGTCGCCCATTAATTCCCGGAGAGTTGCCATTTTCGGAAAAAACTAACGATGTCATTCAAACTTTCCGGATATTGCGATCGCTACAGCAGGAGTTTGGTGTCAACATCTGCCAAACTTACATTATCAGTATGTGCCGTGAAGTTAGTGATGTCCTGGAAGTTTTGCTCTTAGCCAAAGAATCCCGACTATTTGACCCGGCGATCGCAGTGGGGACTATTCAGGTTGTCCCCCTATTTGAAACGGTAGAAGATCTACAACGCTCCAGAAGCGTCATGCGGGAGTTATTTGAACTACCGTTATATAGGGCTTTATTAGCAGGGGGCTACGAAGCATTCAAAGCCAGTCAAGAGGAAGGCTCTGTATCACCGACGATTCCGGCTACAGCTTCTCCCCTCACCCCCAATTTACAAGAAGTCATGCTGGGCTATTCTGACAGCAATAAAGACTCTGGTTTCTTAAGTAGCAACTGGGAAATTCATAAAGCCCAAAAATCACTCCAGAAAATCGCCGAAGAATATGGGTTAAGTTTGCGGATTTTCCACGGAAGAGGGGGATCTGTGGGACGAGGTGGCGGTCCGGCTTATGAGGCGATTTTGGCTCAACCAGGACTGAGTATTAATGGGCGGATTAAGATTACAGAACAAGGGGAAGTATTAGCTTCTAAATACTCGTTGCTGGATTTAGCTCTGTATAATCTGGAAACAATCACCACGGCGGTAATTCAAGCTAGTCTATTGCGGACAGGGTTTGATGATATTGAACCTTGGAATGAGATTATGGAAGAATTAGCAGTGCGATCGCGTCAACATTATCGCGCTCTAATTTACGAGCAACCGGATTTTATCGACTTTTTCCACCAAGTCACTCCCATTGAAGAAATTAGCCAATTACAAATTAGTTCTCGTCCAGCGCGGCGACCTTCTGGTAAGAAAGATTTAAGCAGTTTGCGAGCTATTCCTTGGGTCTTTAGCTGGACACAAACCCGGTTTTTATTACCTTCTTGGTATGGTATCGGTACAGCTTTACAGGGATTTCTGGATGAAGAATCAGAAGAACACCTGAAATTGCTGCGCTATTTTTATCTTAAGTGGCCGTTCTTCAAAATGGTGATTTCTAAAGCGGAAATGACCCTGGCGAAAGTAGATATGCAAATGGCACATCACTATGTTGAAGAATTGGGGAATCCTGAAGACAAAGCCCGACTGGAAAAAGTTTTTGAGCAAATTGCCAATGAGTTCTATCTCACGAGGGATTTAGTCCTCAAAATCACTGGTCACAGTCGGCTGTTGGATGGTGATCCTGTTTTGCAACGTTCAGTACAGTTACGCAATGGAACTATTGTACCTTTAGGCTTCATCCAAGTATCTCTACTCAAACGCTTGCGCCAGACTCGCAATATTACTGCTACTTCTGGGATGATTCACTCTCGTTACAGCAAAGGTGAGTTGCTGCGAGGAGCATTGTTAACTATTAACGGTATTGCGGCTGGAATGAGAAATACAGGTTGACGAGGAATCGGACAAACTTCAATAGTGGGTTAACATCACCAAACCCACTATATTCATGGGGGAAAACTTTTAATTTGTGCTGGTTTTTTGGGATGACCAACACTGGTAGAATCTACCTATAGTTTTGAAAATAAATTACCATGTCTACAACTAAGGGTGCTGATGCTATTGATGAGGCGATCGCTCAGGGAATTGATTTTGATGGTTCTCCTATTCCCCCTGAAAAGCTGGAACTATATAGCCAAGTCATGGCGCTAGAGGCCAATAGACAGCGTAGTGGAGTGTCTAATACCATGCGATCGCGCATTGTGCGTATTGGCGCAAAACACATTCCTCAAGCAGAACTCGATCAGATGCTTGTGAAAGCAGGTTTCGCCGTCCTCAAGGAGAAAGAAGTGGCTTTTTTCTACGGTGGTAAATGACTAAGGAAAAACTAGATAATTAAAGCAGTTTGGGTACGATACATCAAACATGGTAGAGAAGGATTAAATTCTCTATCATTTAATTACTAGGAACTAAGAGGAATTAAATTCTATTTTCTAATCAATCTATAAAAACGATTTATTCGGTAAGCTATGCGATCGCCTTAACATAAATTAACTTGACAATTACAAATAAATATGGATATTAACGGTTAAGTTGGGGGGAATATTCTGCGTTTATGTATGATTGAGATAAAACAAACTCAAATATCTGCTCATGACATTACAAGAATTGCAAAAACAAGTCTTGAAATTACCAATGAGTCAACGCTGGCTATTGGTACAAACTTTATTAGAATCAATCCAACAAGAAACTCAACCAGTCTCAAAGAAGGGTAACTTATCCCGACTGCGTGGTATTGCTAAAGGTACAGACATATCAAGTAATGAAAATATTGTTGCAGATTATGTCAGTTATCTAACTGAGAAATACCAGTAATGCG
Source organism: Nodularia harveyana UHCC-0300 (assembly GCF_034931085.1). Classification (NCBI taxonomy): domain Bacteria; kingdom Bacillati; phylum Cyanobacteriota; class Cyanophyceae; order Nostocales; family Nodulariaceae; genus Nodularia; species Nodularia harveyana. The sequence continues at coordinate 9,931 of NZ_JAYGHG010000012.1, forward strand.
AGTTTTTATTGATACGAATATTGTTCTTGATTTTTTACTTGAACGAGAGCCTTTTGTGGAAGATGCAGTCAAGTTATTTGCAAAAATTGATGCTGGTGAAATTGCAGGGTTTATTGCTGCTACCACAATTACTAATATTTATTATATTATTCGTAAAGCCGCAGGTGTAAAAGTTGCTGAAGATGCAATATCACAAATTCTCTCAGATTTACACATTTGTGCGGTGGATAAAAATGTTTTAGAACAAGCAATATCTTTAAATTTTAAAGATTTTGAGGATTCTGTGCAGTACGCTTGTGCGATGATATCTACGGTAGATGTGATTGTAACTCGTGATGTGTGTGGATTTGTAGGTTCAGAAATTCCAGTGATGTTAGCTGGGGATTTATGTAATATTTCTACGGAGTAAAAGCGACGCATTACTTCCACATTAACAAAGAGAGATGCTCCCCCCTCCAGCATTAGCTAACTAAAAGCGATCATCACATTTTTCCAGCATTAGCACCTCCATGCAAATCAATACTTTTGGTAAACTTAGCCAAAAAATTGGAACTAGGTTCAAAAAATACAATACACTAATACTATCTCGGTTTATACAGACGATTTAAGTCTGGTATATAATAACATGATACTTTTTTACATCATAAGAAAATGTCAACACTAAAAAAACAAGTTTTAGAAATTTTAAAACATCCCGAAAAAGAAAATTTAAAATATGAATTAAAACAGTCAGATATATTAAGAAATCAGGATGGAAGAAGAGACTTAGCTTATGCAATTGTAGCATTTGCCAATAGACTAGGTGGTAGGATAATAATAGGTGCTAAAAACGATGGAGAGATTGAAGGTAAGAATATTTTTGATATTGATAGAGATAAGGGAATGATAGATAATATTTGTTATACGCAAATTAGTCCTATTATTGAATATGATATCAAATTTTTAGAATTGGAGGAAGGTGATTTATTAATCATTAATATTCCTAAAAAACATAAGATACCTCATGCTTTTATAAATAAAAAAGAAGGAATAGATATTAAAACTAGGATTTATTATATTAGAACTAGACATGGTAAAAGACTTGTGGGTGATTACCAATTACAATGGTTATTTACTCATCAAGAAGATGCAGATTTTACTTATAATTGTAGGACTATTATTACCTACAATAAGGTTTCTCTCAATGTAACCGCGCCAATAGAACAACCCCTGTGCCATTACAACTATAATGCAGTAACAAGTCCTCTTTCATCAAAAATTTTTCAAACACCAAGTTTTACGAAGGATATGTTTAATAAATCAAGACAATCTTTCTTTTTAGGAATCACTCCCTATGTGTTGATACACAACTTATCTTTTTATTTTCAGAACTATTGGTTAATAAATATTCAAAGAAGACCTCCTGTTTATCAAAAAAATGTTTCTGTTAAATCTAACTATCAAGAAACTACTTTTAAAGAAAATCTTAAAAAAATCTCTATAAATGATATACCAAGTTTATATGGAAATGTAATTTTATATGGAAATTTGGGAGAAGAAGTGAAGAATTTAGCAATTGATGGTATTGACCGAGATGGCAATCCATCTTTCACTGTACCGTTAGATACTGAGTTGCTGATTCGATATGAAGATAATCTTTTTCCAAAAGCAAAACTCATATTAAGTCATAAAGATTTTAAATTCGAGTTTATTTTTACTTGTTCACCTTCAGCAGTACAACCAGGTATTTCACATGGTCATCCAGCTTGGTCAATAATTGAAAATAGATTAAAAACAGGTGCAGTCATTTACGAAGATGAATTATATAAATCATTTCAATCTATAGAAATAGACTGTACATTTAATGCTTCATTCACGTTCCCAGAAGAAGACATTAAATTATTTGAAAAATATTATTCTTATGCAGAAACAATAAGAGAGATTTTAGATAATGATTGGAACTATGACCAATTTATAAGCAAGCTTCCTCCTAATAAACTATATGCTATTGAGAATAAAATAGATACGGTATTAAATACTCTTAAAAGTACAGATCAATAACAACTGTATTTACATCTTACAGCAAATTGTTATCAACCGTGCCACAGACAGAAATAATCGAACCCATTTCTAGACTTAATTCTGGGACTTATTTTTGTGGCGGGTTCGATCGCAAACTGCTGTAATTAAATAATTCATTTTCCCTCTTTGCTTCTTTGCTCCTTAGTGCCTCTGCGTGACACAAAAAAAACGGCAGAGAACCAAAATTCCCCACCGCTTATTTAACTTTTACAAATTCTAACTAGGACTCAATACCTTGAGGCATTAATTCCCGACGTTGTTCAGAACTAACTTGGACAACGCCATTTTCATCAACATCAACTAAGGCTGTATCACCATCCTTGATGCGACCAGAGAGAATCTCCTCTGCTAGACTATCTTCTAACAAGCGCATAATCGCCCGACGTAACGGCCTTGCACCGTAACTCGGACTGTAACCTTCCTCAATCAAGCGATCCTTGAAGCGATCGCTAACCTCCAAAGTGATACCCTTTTCAGTTAGACGACCAAAGACTTCCCTGAGCATGATATCGGCAATTTGTGTAACTTCTGCCTTGTTCAACTGACGGAAGACGATAATCTCATCTAGACGGTTGAGGAACTCTGGACGGAAGTATTGCTTGAGTTCTTCGTTCACCAAAGAGCGAATACGGTTGTATTGAGTTTCGGTAGCATCATCGGCAAATTCAAAGCCGATACCGCCGCCGCCTTTTTCAATTACCTTAGAACCAATGTTGGAGGTCAAAATCAGCAAAGTATTCTTGAAGTCTACTGTGCGACCTTTAGCATCGGTTAACCGCCCGTCTTCTAAAATTTGCAGCAGCATATTGAAGACATCGGGGTGAGCTTTTTCGATTTCGTCGAATAGCACCACTGTATAGGGTCGCCTTCTCACAGCTTCTGTTAATTGACCACCTTCGTTATATCCGACATAACCAGGAGGTGAACCAATCAGTTTGCTGACGGTGTGGCGTTCCATATATTCCGACATATCCAGGCGGATCATTGCTTCTTCGGAACCAAAGAAATAAGATGCCAAGGACTTCGCTAACTCGGTTTTACCTACACCAGTGGGACCAGAGAAGACAAAACTAGCGATGGGTCGATTAGGATTTTTCAAACCGACACGAGCGCGACGAATTGCCCGTGAAACTGCTTTCACAGCGTCTTCTTGACCGATTAAGCGCTGATGCAAGGTGTCTTCCATGTGCAGCAACTTCTCGGATTCAGATTCGGTGAGTTTGTTCACCGGTACGCCTGTCCAGGAAGCGACGATGTGAGCAATATCCTCTTCATCTACTACAGGTTCTTCACCTTCAGTCCCGGTGGCGTTGGTTTTGCTTTGAGCGATCGAGCGGATTTCGGCTTTGATTTCCATTTCCCGATCGCGCAGTTCCCCAGCTTTGTCAAAGTCTTGGGAGCGCACAGCGTCGTCTTTTTCTTTTAAGATTTGACGTAGTTCTTTGTCTAACTCTTTGGCTGCGGGTGGCAATTGGGAGTTAATCAAACGTACCCTAGAACCAGCTTCATCGATTAAATCAATGGCTTTGTCTGGAAGGTAGCGATCGCTGATGTAACGGTCAGATAATTTGGCCGCAGCTACAAGAGCTTCATCAGAGATTTTCAACTTGTGGTGTTGCTCGTAGCGTTCGCGCAATCCGTGCAAGATTTCAATAGTTTCATCAACTGACGGTTCACCCACCATTACTGGCTGGAAGCGTCGCTCAAGGGCTGCATCTCGCTCGATGTGCTTACGGTACTCATCTAGAGTTGTGGCTCCAATACACTGCAACTCGCCTCTAGCCAAAGCTGGCTTGAGGATATTTGCTGCGTCAATGGCTCCTTCCGCTGCACCTGCACCAATGAGGGTGTGTACCTCGTCAATCACCAGAATGACATTACCCGCAGAGCGGATTTCATCCATGATTTTCTTGAGGCGTTCTTCAAATTCACCCCGGTACTTGGTTCCTGCTACTAGCAAGCCAATATCTAGAGTGACTACGCGCTTATCTTCCAGGATGTCGGGGACATCTTTATCGGCAATCCGTGACGCTAAACCTTCAGCGATCGCCGTTTTACCAACCCCTGGTTCACCAATCAATACTGGGTTATTTTTAGTCCGGCGACCCAGAATTTGGATCACCCGCTCAATTTCTTTGGCGCGTCCTACAACTGGGTCTAGCTTGTTGTCCGTCGCCATTTGGGTGAGGTTTGAACCAAATTCATCCAAGGTTGGAGTTTTGGTGCGTCCTGATGGCCCAGTGGCTGAAACCTCTGCTGTTTCTCCCAGCATACGGATGACTTGGGTTCGTACTTTAGATAAATCTACCCCTAGATTCTCTAGCACCCTGGCTGCCACACCTTCCCCTTCCCGGATCAGGCCCAACAACAGATGCTCGGTGCCAATGTAGTTATGCCCTAATTGGCGCGCTTCTTCCAAGGATAGTTCTAAAACTCGCTTTGCCCGTGGCGTAAACGGAATTTCCACGGCTACAAAGCCCGAACCTCGGCCTATGATTTTTTCTACCTCAATGCGGGCATCTTTAAGATTGACACCCATTGATTTCAACACTTTGGCTGCAACTCCTGTGCCTTCCCCAATCAGACCCAAGAGGATCTGTTCGGTTCCAACGAAGTTGTGACCTAAGCGGCGGGCCTCTTCTTGGGCCAGCATGATTACCTTAATGGCTTTTTCTGTGAAGCGTTCAAACATGGCATTTTTCCCATCACCTGCGTCGTGCCGGTATGCTGATTTTAGCACAGGCTCTGCTTTTGGATGCCTGTATAAAGATTATAGGCTACCAAAAAGTTTCGCCGAAGTTGATGGCGTAATTATTAACTATTTATTACTTTTTCTGTGGCTGCTATACTGAGGAGCTTGAGTTTACCAGTATTCCTGGGTTTGACTGCTATGCAACAGACCACAGTGGTTAAAGATTTTTTTAACCATTTACAAACACCACCTTTTAACATAATGTCTATGATATAGTCAAGAATACGCAATCATATATTAGTTTATTTAAACTTAAACTTTTTTTGATTAAATATTTTAATGTAAAAAAACTAAAAATAACCTGATTTTTTTACATTAATGTGATCCTGATAGCAGCCCTGGGGAAGAGCCAGGGAGGTGTGGGGAGTGTGGGAAGTGTGGGAGGGAAAGATTTCTAGTTTCCAATGACTAATAACCAATAACCCGCAAGCGATCGCTCAAAATAGTATGCCAAGTTTCCAAAGTGACTGCAAATTCAGGCGACTGTAAATCTGATAACCATAGCAGCAGAGCATCCTCGCCATTATCTTGGTAATAACGCTTACGCCGCCCCGCTATTTGGAAGCCAAATTTTTGATATAAAGATATAGCCGCCACATTAGAAGCCCGAACTTCCAGGGTGGCTCGCTCCAAACCGCGATCGCTAGCCTTCCCCAACAGAGAATAGAGTAAATACTGTCCCCAGCCTTGACGATGATATTGGGGATGAACCGCCAAAATTGTAATATGTGCTTCCTCTAAAATCGCCCAAAAACATCCCATTCCTCGCAACTCTGACCCATGAACCGGGGAAAGTAACCCCAGTAGTTCACTGTTAGGACTGTCTAACTCTCTTTGGTAGCCCTCCAGAGTCCACAATCCGCCAAAACAGGCTTGGTCTAATTCCAAGATGGCACTGAGATGATCTGAAGTTAGGGATTGCAGCTTTAAATCTAATAATGTCACGTTGGGGAAAAAGTAGGTTAAGACAATAACGAACTGATGTTAGGCATATCTCCTGTTCCCGCGTTATTTTCGGTAAACTGAGAATCGGGAGAATTTCTCACCTACGCCCAAACAACTTTCAACTTTGAGCAAGGACAATTTATAAAAATTATGGTATCGACTCACCCCACTGGCGTTCAAAATGCTGGTAGTCAGTATTTATCTCAACAGCGACCTCAAAATGTCAATATTTCCCCCAACCAGGAACTTTTACCTATAACTGCCAAAGTTAATAGTCAAGATATCCTGGAAGTTGGTGGGTGTGATGTCACAACCCTAGTACAGCAGTTTGGCTCACCTTTGTATATTTTAGATGAGGAAACCCTGCGTTTAGCTTGCCAGCAATATCGGGACACATTCAAAAAATATTACCAGGGAGAATCTCAGGTATTATATGCTTCTAAAGCCTGGAATTGTTTAGCTGTTTGTGCGATCGCCGCCTCAGAAGGTTTAGGAATAGATGTAGTATCTGGAGGCGAACTTTACACAGCCCTCAATGCTGGTGTTACCCCTGACAAACTCTATCTCCACGGGAATAATAAATCCCAAGAAGAACTCCTGTTAGCCATCGAATCTGGTAGCACAATTGTGGCAGATAACTGGCAAGAATTGCATACCTTGGTGAAAATTGCCGCACAAGATGGGAAAACATCTGCCCCTATCCGGCTAATGTTGCGCTTAACACCAGGGATTGAATGTCATACCCATGAATACATTCGCACCGGACATTTAGATAGTAAATTTGGTTTTGATCCCAATGATTTAGACGAAGTATTTACCTTTGTTAGTCAGCAACCGACATTAAACTGCATCGGTTTACACGCTCATATTGGTTCCCAAATTTTTGAACGCCAACCCCATCAGGATCTGGCGGCTGTAATGGTGCAGTGGTTGAAGAAAGCGGCAAATTACGGGTTAAAGATCACAGAATTAAATGTTGGTGGTGGTTTAGGAATTAGGTATACCGAATCTGATGATCCCCCCAGTATTGAAGAATGGGTTAAGGCGATTTGCGAAGTTATTCAAACAGCTTGTACATCTGAAAATCTGCCTTTACCAAAATTACTGTGTGAACCAGGGCGATCGCTAATTGCCACAGCCTGTATCACCGCCTATACTATAGGATCATCAAAAGTTATACCAGAAATTCGTACCTACGTATCAGTTGATGGCGGTATGTCTGATAACCCCCGACCAATTACTTACCAATCAGTTTATCGAGCAGTAGTAGCTAACAAAATGTCTGCGGCTCTGACAGAAACAGTCACAATTGCTGGTAAACATTGCGAATCAGGGGATATTGTGATTAAAAATGCCCAACTACCAAAAACCGAACCAGGAGATATACTCGTAGTGATGGGGACTGGTGCATACAATTACAGTATGTCATCTAACTATAATCGTTTACCTAGACCAGCAGCTGTTGTAGTGGCAAATGGCGAAGCAAATTTAATTTTGCGCCGCGAAAATTATCAGGACTTGATTAAACAAGACTGTCTACCAGATAGACTAAACGTGCGGAAGTAACCAGCGTGAAATCAGTTAACAGTTAACAGTTGACAGTTAACAGGCGTATGTGAGGAATTGAAAACCGCCACCAAAGCTTTCACTAGTTACATAACTGATAACTGATAACTGATAACTGTTGATTTTTCAAGCGTCAACCTTTGGGGCATGAAAATCACAGCGAAATGACAGAATATTAAGGGAGAACAAAGAGTAATCCAGATGTCATGAGAGATTCGTGGAAGCAATGGCTGACAAACCTGGGATGGTCGCAGTCCTTGCTGCTTGGGACTCTGGATATCTTGTTAGTGTTAGCGCTGACGTACATGATACTAGTTATTATTAGTGAGCGCCGAACACTTTGGATGGTGCGGGGTTTTATCATCTTAATGCTAGCCTCCGCACTCAGTGGCAGAATTGGTCTACCACTACTTAATTTTGTTCTCGAAAAGTTAGTGATTGGCTGCGCTGTGGCCATAGCAGTTGGTCTTCAGTCAGAGTTTCGCCGCTTTTTGGAGCAAGTGGGACGTGGCGAATTTCAGCAATTATTTAAACCATCGAGTTTAACAATCCCCAAGTCTGATAGTGTGATTGATGAAATTGTGGATGCGGTCAAAGAACTTTCAAAAAACCGCATAGGAGCTTTGCTGATTTTGGAAACAACTGGTCCGATTCACGAGCGGGATTTTTCAGTACCTGGGGTAAAGCTGAATGCTGATGTTTCTAAGGAACTTATACAAACAATTTTTCAGCCAAAAACTTTACTACATGATGGCGCAACTTTGATCCGTGGCTCGCGGATTGTTTCATCAGGTATAATTTTGCCACTTTCGGGACGTACAGCCTCGCGCCAGTTGGGAACACGCCATCGAGCTGCAATGGGAATTACTGAGCGGGTCGAAAATTGTATCTGTGTGGTTGTATCAGAAGAAACGGGTTCTATTTCCTTAGCGGAACGAGGAAATCTCAATAGACCATTGACGATTAGAACACTCAAAGAGTCTTTAGAGGTGCGATTATCGAGTACTGTAGATCGGGAAGCTGTTGCTCCTGGTCTGTTAGGTTTGGGTCGTCAGATGGGTCTTAAGGCAATAGCACTAGTTTCACGTTTAATCGGATTACCATCGACCGCTTCTCGAAATAAAAAATGACAGCACAACACACTGAATTGCAAAATTTACCCTCTGACTTAAAACGAGAACTACTACCAAAGCACGTTGCAGTGATTATGGACGGTAATGGTCGGTGGGCTAAACGTCAAGGTCTACCCCGAATTATGGGACATAAGCGAGGAGTGGATGCTCTCAAGGATTTGCTGCGCTGTTGTAAAGATTGGGGTATTCAGGCGCTCACGGCTTATGCTTTTTCCACCGAAAACTGGAAAAGACCCCAGGAAGAAGTAGATTTTTTGATGACTTTGTTTCAAAGAGTTCTCCGTCAAGAACTGCGGGAAATGGTTAAGGAGAATGTGCAAATCCAGTTTGTGGGGAATTTGGATGCTTTACCACCATCGCTACAAGCAGAAATATCCCGTTCAATGGCAGAAACGAGGCATAATCAAGCCATTAGGTTTACAGTAGCGACTAATTATGGCGGAAGACAGGAAATTTTACAAGCTTGTCGCGCGATCGCCCAAAAAGTCCAGGAAGGTGTAATTAAACCTGATGAAATTGACGAGCAGTTGTTTGAGCGTCACCTATATACAGCCGGAATTACCGACCCCGATTTATTAATCCGTACTAGTGGTGAAATGCGATTGTCTAATTTCCTACTGTGGCAGATGGCTTATGGGGAAATTTATATCACAGATGCTCTATGGCCGGATTTTGACCGCAATGAGTTTCACCGCGCTTTGTCTGTCTACCAGCAACGAGAGCGGAGATTTGGGAAGGTCTAGCATGATGCAGATCAGAAAAAAATATAATTGAAAATTCAAATTTAATTGAATCACCATATTACTGATTGAGATCATGGTGATTATGTTGCTATTTCACTGAGTTGTCTGTAATATCTATGACTAATCAATAAAATACTAAATCTTCATCGATTAGCTGTAGATTAAATTCAGGAGTCTCAGGTTGTTATGTGGGAGGATATTCGTAATCGATGGCAAAGCACATCTTTCAAAAGTTCTATTTCGCTGTTTTTTGTAGGAGTCAGCTTAATTATTGCGATCGCCGCCTGCTCTCCCAATAATAGTGGTAATGCCAGTACAAAAGAACTCACCTTCGTCAGCTACGCCGTCACCCGTGCCGCATATAAAAACATTATTCCCCTATTTGTAGAACACTGGCGAGAAAAAACCGGACAAACCGTCAACTTTGGGCAAAGCTACGGTGGATCAGGCTCCCAAACCCGTGCAGTGATTGATGGCTTAGAAGCCGACATCGTAGCCCTCGCACTCTCAGCAGACACCCAACAAATCCAGGATGCCGGACTAATTCAACCAGGTTGGGAGAAAAAGACACCCAACGGTGATGGAATTGTTCACCGTTCCGTAGGTGTAATTGTTACCCGTGAAGGCAACCCCAAAAACATTAAAAACTGGGATGATTTAGCCCGCAACGATGTCAGTGTAGTCACCGCCAACCCCAAAACCTCCGGTGGCGCTCGTTGGAACTACATGGCCTTATGGGGAAACATCATCAAAACAGGCGGTACTGAAGAACAAGCCAAAGACTTTGTGACTAAAGTCTACGCCAACGTGCCAGTTTTACCCAGAGATGGACGTGAAGCCACAGATGCATTCTTCGTCCAAAAACAGGGAGATGCACTCATCAACTATGAAAACGAAGTAATTTTAGCTAAACAACAGGGACAGGACTTACCTTACGTAGTTCCCGAAATTAATATTTCTATTGATAACCCCATTGCCATAGTAGATAAGTATGTTGATCAGCAAGGTAACCGCGAAGTAGCAGAAGCCTTTGTCCAGTTTCTTTTTACCCCCGCAGCCCAGCGTGAGTTTGCCAAAGCAGGTTTCCGACCAGTAGTACCAGAAGTAATTGCAGAATTTGCCGATAACTATCCTCAAATCTCCACCCTGTTTACGATTGCAGACTTTGGCGGCTGGAATCAAGTCAGCCCTAAATTCTTTGCTGATGGCGGAATTTTTGACGATATCCAAGCAAATATTGTTCGACGCTAGGCCTAACTAATATTCTGAAGCCATGACAGTTTCAAATCCACAATCTACCTTCCCTCTCGCCCCCAAAAATTGGCTCAAGCGCTTTTCTTTGCCCTGGGGAGTCACCATTACCTATATCTCCATCATCCTGTTACTGCCTGTATCAGCCTTAATACTGCGGGCTGCAACCCTTTCCCCACAAGAGTTTTGGCGGCTAGCTACCGACCCTGTTGCCCTATCCACTTACAACATTACCTTTGTCACTGCCTTCTTCGCCGCCACGATTAACTGCGTTGCAGGTACTGCCACAGCTTGGGTACTGGTGCGCTACGATTTCCCTTTCAAGCGGGTTTTAGATGCGGTGATTGACCTGCCCTTTGCCCTACCCACGGCGGTTGCTGGTATTACCCTCGCTACTGTTTACAGCGAGCAAGGCTGGATTGGTTCATTTCTCACTCCCCTTGGCATTAGGGTTTCCTTTACTCGCCTGGGGGTAGCAGTGGCGATGGTATTTATTTCAGTGCCTTTTGTGGTTCGTAGCGTGCAGCCCGTACTGCAAGAGTTAGACCATAGCATCGAAGAAGCAGCCTGGTCTCTGGGGGCTTCTCGCTGGGAAACCAGTTGGCGGGTGATTCTACCGCCCCTTCTACCTGCTATTCTCACCGGTACAACCCAGGCCTTTGCCCGTGCAGTGGGAGAATATGGCTCAGTGGTGTTGATAGCAGCTAATATTCCCTATAAAGATTTAATTGCTCCCATCCTAGTATTTCAGCGCCTCGAACAGAACGATATGGCTGGGGCTACGGCTATTGGCACTGTGTTACTACTGATTTCCCTGGTACTTTTGCTGATGGTGAACGTATTACAAGCTTGGAGGCAACGCTATGACGGTTGAATCTAAATCTGTCCAGTCCGTGCTAGTAGGAGTTAAATCCCAGAAAGATCGAGAGTGGGGAAAAATTGCTTTGATTACGGTGGTGGTGGTCTATTTAGGGATGGTCTTATTTTTGCCTACCCTTTATGTATTTATGGGAGCCTTCAGCCGGGGTATCGGTCCGTTTTTTGCCACCCTCACTAGCCGAGATTTTACTCAAGCGCTGCGCCTGACGGCAATGGCCGTAGGAATAGCTGTACCGTTTAATGTGGTTTTTGGGCTATGTGCAGCCTTAGTAATTGCCCGCCGTCGGTTTCCGGGGCGCACCCTGTTACTAAGTATTATTGACTTGCCCTTTTCCATTTCCCCCATTGTCGCTGGTTTAATGCTGGTCTCCCTCTATGGACGGAATGGGCTACTAGATCCCTTGCTACAGTTCCTCGATATCAAGATTATCTTTTCTTTTCCGGGTATTGCTCTGGCGACGATGCTGGGGGGAATGCCTTTTGTGGCTCGTGAAGTTATCCCCATACTAGAAGAAGTGGGTACTCAGGAAGAAGAAGCAGCTAAAACCTTGGGTGCTGGAGAATGGCAGATTTTTTGGCGAGTCACACTACCTTCTATTCGTTGGGGGTTGTTCTATGGAATTATCCTCACTACTGCCCGCGCTATGGGAGAGTATGGTGCTATTGCTGTAGTATCTAGTAACTTAATTGGCCGGACTCAAACCATGACTCTATATGTGGAGGGGGCTTATCGTAATTACGATTCTCAAGGTGCTTTTGCTGCTTCAGTTGTATTAGCGGGTCTGGCTGGTGCAACTCTGGTAATTAAGGAAATATTTGAGCGTCGCATCCGGATCAAGGATCAAGGCGACAGTTAGTGTTTGACAATGCTTTTTACAGTTACGAAACCAATTCTAAGCCGCCTCAACTTGATAAATAAATATGATATGACTTACGCAAAAACTCTCTCAAATCCTGATTCCTCTGTGTCCTCTGCGTCTCTGTGGTTAGTTATTCCTTAATTCCTGCGTAAGTCCTTTAGAACCCATTTGATATCTAAGAAGTGGCTACAAGCCGAATAAAACAGATCGCATTAACTAAAGTTCGTGAAGAGAATTTAGCTATTTGCTGACATCAACTCCACGGCATCTTTATCATCCCAATCTTGTAGGTAAACTTTAACTATTTCTTCTTTAGCGGTAGGTAGTTGCTTACCAGTAAAATCTGGGTGAATTGGTACTTCTCGATGACCTCTGTCCACTAAAACTGCCAGGCGAATTACTTCCGGTCTACCATATTCAATTACAGCATTCAAAGCAGCGCGAACTGTCCGACCTTTGAAAATTACATCATCTACCAGCACAACTGTTTTCCCTGTGAGGTCAAAGGGGATGTTAGTTTTGGCTGGAGTTCTTAAGCCAATTTTATCTAGATCATCTCGATAGAATGTAATATCTAATGCCCCCACTGCAACGTTGACACCTTCCAGGGTTTCAATTTGACGTGCTAATAATTCTGCTAATGGCGCACCTCTGGTATAGATACCGATGAGTACCAGTTGGGATAAATCACGGGTCTTTTCCACAATCTGGGAGGCGAGGCGTGTTAAGGTACGGCGCAGGTCTTCTGAGGAAAGGATTTCAACTACTTTGGCAGACATAGTTTAGCTGGGGAATGGGTAGAAGGTTTATTTGTATACTAGTATCAGTAATAAAGCGATCGCTATTCCTAACCACAATAAAAAACAATATCGAGTTAATAATAAAGCAGTTTCAATAGAATTTGGAGTAATAGGGTGAATGGCATCTCCTAGTAGTGGTTTTGGTCTCGGTAATCCGCCATACCAATTTGTACCTCCCATTTGCACACCCAAAATAGCAGCATAAGCGCATTCACTCCATCCTGAATTAGGACTGGGGTCTTTAACTGCATCTCGGCAACATATTCGCCACACATCTAAGGGTTTACGTGATAACAGTGCCAAGGTAATCACCGTTAAGCGACAAGGTAACCAAGTTAAATAATCTTCTAACCTTGCACTAAACCATCCTAAATAAGTATAAGGCGCTTGCCGATAACCCACCATTGAATCAAGGGTACTACTAGCTTTGTATGCTAAAGCTAGAGGAATTAAACCCAAACCGGGTACACAAGCACCAATAATTGCATAAAAAAGCGGAGCCATAACCCCATCAGTAGCATTTTCTGTCACAGTTTCTAACACAGCCCGCAAAATTTCTGGTTCGGAAAGCTGTTGTGTATCTCGACCTACATAATTACTTAAAATCTGGCGAGCTGATGCTATATTTCCGGCTATTAATGGTTCTAAAACTGCTTCAGCAGCTGTGCGGAGACTTTTAAAAGCGAAACAACTGGCTAGGAGAATACTTTCTAAGGCAATTCCCCACAATGGATACCACTTTTTTGCAATTTCAATTATTAACCAACTGATACAACCGCTACCAATTATTAAGGTGAGGGCTAAAAAAATTCCAGCTATGCGTTGTGTAAGAGGATTCAAACTGACTGAAGTAAAAATTTTAGTTAGGCGAGAAATTATCCCACCCATAAATTGTACTGGATGAGGCCAACCCCAAGGATCACCAATGCAGTAATCTAATAATGCTGCAATGATCAAAATCACAGATGATGCCATTTATTTTGATGAATGACTAAACAACAAAACTGGCTTCTTCTCCCAGAGAAGCTTGCCAACTACGAGCATCATAATAAAGATCAGCTAGAGTAATACTGTACAAAGCTTCTTTAAGTTTTTGGTTTAGTCTTTGCCAAAGAGTAAATGTTACCCAATCTTCAGTTTGATCTGGAGTGGGATTGTGATGTGGTAAACGAGTAATAGTTTCGCCCACTGCTTCTAAAATTTGACCTATAGAAATTTGTGCTGGCTTTAATGCTAGTTGATATCCGCCAATGCTACCCCGAATTGATTTGACTAATCCCGCCCGACGCATTTCTATGAGCAACTTTTCCAGGTAAGGTGCAGGAATGTCTTGACGGTGGGCCATCGCTCTTACTGATGCGGGTCCATAGGCTGGCTGTAAACTTAAATCTAGCAATGCCTTTACACTGTAATGTCCTCTGGTAGTTAGTTTCATGCTGGGAATTTTAGGTTTTGTTTTGACCACTGACCAGTCAATAATTACTAATGGTAATGATTGAAAGATCAGTTTTTCGGATGATCTTCTGTTGTCATGATCAAGCTAGCTGAGTATGGAAGTTTAGCCTAGGGCTTTAGGAAACTTAAACAAATATAGTTTAGCAGTGATTTACAAACTCGATATAGTTATGAAGATTCTAGGGAATAGATTTTCTTGACAATATTGATAATTGTGCAACAATTTCACATTAGAGTGTAATATACTTGGCAGGGCTGAGATAAAAACTAAAGGATTTTGTTCCTACTAGTTCATTATCAGCTAAAATCAAATCGATTCAACTACTTGAACCATTCATTTTCCATCTAAGTTGATGCCTAAACTGAAAAAAATAGAACCCCTACAGGGTGAAGAACTGCTGAAAAAAGTTAAAGAGCTAGAAAGCCTTAGCAAAGAAGAAAAAGCCAAGCAGTGCGGCTACTATACCGTGACCAAAAATGGCATAGAGCGTGTGAATATGATGAAATTTCTGAATGCCCTCATAGATGCTGAAGGCATTCAGTTAGACAGTTCACCAAGTGCCAATGGACGTGGCGGTCGCAGTGCTAGCTATAGAATTAGCGTGCAATCAAACGGTAATTTACTTATAGGTTCAGCTTATACAAAACAGATGAATCTACAACAAGGAGATGAGTTTTTAATAACTCTAGGGAAAAAACATATTCGTCTGAGACAGGTAGACGAAGATGAGAAATAAGGTTTAGAAGCCATAGAAGCTTCAGCTTAATAAATTGTCAGTTGTCAGTTGTTAATTGTTGCACTGGCCACTGACTATTAGCTCACTATCAATGATGGTTTCTGATAAATAGGGCTGAATTGCCTTGCGTGTCACAGCCAAGCTGCATATTAAGGCAACTTGTTCTGTTTCTAATAAGCCGAAAATATATTCAGAGTTATCTCTAGCTACCACAGGTAATTGGTGTAAACCTCGAAGAGTCATCCGATCTAAAGCTTCAGATAAGAGTTCATCTGGCCAAGCATAAAGAATTTCAGTGGTACAAATATCAATTAGTGTGGGATAAGATAAATCCTTAATTTCCCTAGTAGAATTGGTGTAATTTTGCGGGACAGATAGAAAGCGATTAATATCTTCCAGAGACAGGATACCAACTAATTTCTCAGCTTGATCAATTACTAAAGCACTGCGACAGCGATCGCGGATCATTTCTACAGCTGCTTCTAAGACTCCCAAAGTAGCAGGTAACTTTTTGGGGGAAGTAACCATCGCATCTCCTACTAGAATTTGCTGCACAATTTCCGCCTGTTCGTCTTTCAACTCAGACAAGCCAATTTGTTGGAGCTTAGAATTAGAGTTAAAGTTTGGCTTAAACTGTTCTGTTACCCACACGCTTAAACCCACTGCGGCCATTAATGGTAAAACAATCCGGTAGTCACGAGTTAATTCAAATAACATCAAAATAGCTGTTAATGGCGCTCTGACACTGGCTGCTAGAACTGCTGCCATACCTACCATTGCATAGGCTGGGGGAGCCGCCATCACTTCACTAATTGCCGGAAATAACAGAGTAATAATCTTAGCGTAAGCAGATCCAAAAGAAGCACCCAGAAACATAGCTGGTGCAAATAAACCACCCACAAAGCCACTACCGCTACTGATGGCAGTAATTAATAATTTTAAGACTAACAAGATCAGCAATAAATGCAGAGAAAACTCGACATCCTGAAGCATGGCTTCTACAGTTTCATAACCGATGCCTAAAATTTGGGGAAATTGTAAAGCGACTGCGCCCAAAATAATACCGCCAATTAACGGATGAATGGGTTGAGGGATACCTCCTAACCAACCAAAACCGGAAATTAATCGAGCAAAGATAGCTTTTACTAAACGAATTGTGGCTAAATAAATCAGAGAAATTAAACTCGCTCCCAAACCTAACCCCAAATACAGGGGTAATTCCAAAAGGCTCCGGACTTGATATACAGGTAAGTCAAAAGCAGGTTGTGCGCCCAAGCCAATTTGAGCAATTAATGCGGCTACTACTGCGGCTAGCAGCACGACACTGACACCAGAGGTAGCAAAGGATGTTGCCCCCATGACGACTTCTAGGGCAAAAAATACCCCAGCAATGGGAGCGTTAAAACCAGCAGCTAACCCAGCCGCCGCCCCAGCACCTAAAAGTAACCTTTGTCGGTCTTGGGAGACTTGGAGAATTACCGACAACAGCATCCCAAAATTTGCACCAATTTCTACACTTGGCCCTTCAGTTCCCAAGGAAGCACCACTACCCAAGGATACAGATGCGGCTAACATTTTTGTGACTGGTCGTAATTGTTGCTTGAGTTCTGTTCCCTGAGAGGCTGCAATCATGGATGAAAGTCCAGGGCCAAAGTCTTGGGCGTACCAACGCATTAATCCCACAATTACGCCCCCCAGGATGGGAACACAGGCGAGAGTCCAGTTACCCCAAATGCTAATTGCACCGATTAACTTGGCTTGCATCAGGTAATTAATTAGCTCGATTAAGTAGTGAAATGTGACTACGCCCATACCAGTCCCACCGCCAATCAGCAGGGCTAAAAAGAGGACGACTGTTTCTGGGGATAGTTGAAACTGGTTAATTAGTTGTGTTAAACGAGTGAAAGGTGTAGGAAATATAGGTTGTTCCGTTACCTTCCTCAGTTCGCTGGGAGGTAAGAGAGTCATTTAGGGGTGGGGTAAATTTTGGAGAATCTGAAAAAAAATGAAATTTTTAGCTGCTACTTCTGATTGTCAGTCATTGTTGATTTAACAGACTATTTGAGTATAATTTTATAGAACCACAGAGATTGAGTTAAAAGACCTTCGGTTTGTGACAATTTTACTCAAGCCTCTAGAGGTCTGAGGAGTTGAGCGCGGTTAGTTAAATATTGAGATCGGCGATCGCTAGTCGAATGTGAGTTATTGCTGACTTATAATCTAGTCAAGAATACATCGTTCTCTCTCAAATAAGCAGTAAACACAAGCCATCCTTAGCTAAATCTAGCTATACTCGTGTAGCTGCCATTCACCCATCTTTCGTAGAAATATAATTGATGTGATTAATGGCTAATTTTCCGATTAAATTATGACGACTACTAAGTATTCCCCCACAATGGAATATAGCTGTTGTTATAGAGCGAGTAAATAGACTAACCGGACGAGGTAGATGAATATACACACCTTTGGGAATGATTATGTTGCTTGCCCAATTTGTCAAAAAAATGCCAAGCAAAGAGTAGCCGAGTCACATATTGGCTTGTTTAGCTGTCCGTATTGTCATCAAAGACTAGTGGTCTGTCCTAGCGGACATTATGTCCGTGATCCCTATATGCTGAGACAAATCATGCTTTGTTCGTCTCTACGTCGTCAAAGTAGTCCTTTAGCTAGAATTATACGAGATTTTATTCTGATTAAGCGACCTATATTAAACTTGGTTGTGGGTTTGGCTATTTTATTCAGTATGATTCCCATAACGCAGCAAAATACAAACTACGATCAGGAATTTCCGATGACGAAGAATATTCACAAAGGCTGAAACGATAAGGGCTGTTTAGCGCTACTCAATCAGCAGGGAATATTTCTTAAATCCAGTAGTTTGATTTCATTAATAGTAGTAGAGAAACATAACTTCCCCACAATAAAATCTTGAGAAATTGCCCATTACCTCGTTCTGCTAATATGGCGGCTAGAGTCATCGTCAAAGCTACAGAGGCAAAAATCAGTTGTAAGTCAGTTTTGGGTACTGTGCCACTGCTGAAATAAATGCTACCTCCAGAAGCCACTACAGCCAATAGTGACAAACCAGCCACCCAAACACGGGGATAGGATGATGTAATAGGTAAATTATCTATTTCTGCTAACTGAATGCCAAAGGCTAAGGCTAAACTAGGGTAAATGGGGAATAAGTACCAAGGTTGTTTGATACTCATGAACGAAATTATCACTAGATAGAGTAAACTCCACACCAGCAAGAGTTTTGCCCAGCTAAGGTTAAGATTTTCCCAAATTAAACGCACAGTTTGCGGTAAAAATAATAACCAAGGCCATGTCCAGAGGAGAATTTGCAGGAGATAGTACCAGGGTGGTGCATTATTTCTGGGAATGCTTTTCCCAATGGGACTAAGGGATTGATTTATCAGACCAACTTGAGTAAAACTTCCACCGTAGTAGAGGATTTGGGCGCTATACCAACCAGCTACGGGTAAAATACCGATGCAGATGCCTATCCAGAAATAGTAACTGGTGAGTAATCTGGGTGTATCCCAAAATAAAAAGACAATGGCGATCGCACCTAGTAAGATACCTAATAGCCCCTGGGTTAAACAAATCAACCCCAATCCCATGCCAATACCCAGACAGTAACGTAAATCCCGGCGCGATCGCAACAGGCACAGCATCATGATCATTAAAAATGTCACTACTACCCCATCTAAAAGCGCTAATCTGCCGTAACGCACCACCGGTAGCATTGTTAAATAAATCAAAGCGCTATAAATAGCTGCCCAAGGTTGACGAAATATTTCTCTGCCAATACAATACAGCAATGGTACGGATAAAGAAGTCAAAATTGCGCTAGGTAAACGGGTAGTCCATTCATTCACGCCTCCCAAAGCATAAGCCCCAGCAATCAGCAAATGGATTAAAGGTGGTTTGTTATGATACGGTTCACCATCTAAAGTTGGGTAAAGCCATCCCATAGAACCTGCTGGTGCAGTCCAAATTTCCTTAGCCACCTGTGCAACAGTCACTTCGTCATCTCCCAGAGGTAGTCCCCCAAGATTGATACTAAATAGTAAGACTGCGGCGAACATCAGTACAATTATCCACACCCAGTCTACCCATTTCTTAACTGGGCGATGCTGTTTTTCTAGATGTCCCCAAATAAAGCTTCCTTCTTGCATACTCTATAATCATCATTTTACTTGCTGGTTTAATCACATCAAGACCTCATACCGTTTGTTGATGAAGATGCGCCTTATGATTTGCTATGGACAAGCTATAGATAAGTGATAAATTTGGCACAATCTCACATAAAGTTAGTATTGGCGAATCTTTGATGTTTTCATCCCCTTACAATATCTAGTCTGAATAATTCCTAACTTCTAAGATTAACGCAATTTTCCCTAAACAGCGATAATTTTTAGATAAATTTAGTCAACTCAGGGGCAATTTATTTAACAATTATTAGGTGCAGAAAATGATACAACTATTAGCAATCTAAATATGCTATTTACCTATAGCAAAAGGTATTCATGAGTTGACATATCATTTGATATATAATCATTTATTTAATGTTTATGTACTGACTTTTTAACTTGTTGGCTTCCAAACATTGATAGGGTACATTTCAACTAAAAAAATCCCTAAAAAATAAGGTAGCATCTGATGCAGGAAATTCAGAGATGATAGTGTCATTTGATTTGTATAACTACCCTGATGAAAAGCTTTAACCAATAATCACAAGGGTTTTTAAGCAATTTACCTCCCCAGTATATTTGTTTCTTATTTTCTCTTCCTATAAAATTTTCCCTATCTGGAGAAAAAAAAGAATAAAAGTATTTTGGGATATTCCAGACTCGAAAACTGAGAATATCAAAGATAACAAGTAAGTGGAAGGAAATAAAGTTAATTAGTAGGGGTCATCATTTTTCCTTAATCCTTGGTAAGGATTTATAGTGTGTTTAACTGTCGCAAAATCATTGATGATTTCCCCAAAGATCAACTAGACTGGTGAAAATCCAGGTAAACTACTGACATCTACTGCTAAAAAATAAAAATTATCCGTAATTCCCACTCTTTTTCGTGGCGAATAATTTCAATTTGTTTGATAAATTCTCGAAAGTAAAACCTTCTTTCTGCTTCTGATAAGTCGAACCAAAACTGAGGGATGGAAATAGCTTGAGTAACAGAACGCAAATTGACTGGGGGAAGTGTGGCTAGTTTGGCTTGGAGTTGAGAAATTTCTGTGCGGACTTTGTAAGCTCTTAACTTTGCGGTTTCATCATCTAAAATACCTGTGGTGACTAAAGCTGGTAATTGTTGGAGTATTTCTTGCTGACGGGCGATCGCTAGACCTAAACTGTCCTTAATAGTAACTAACTGGGGAAAATCCATTCCTCCTACAGCCAAAGGTAAGTCACGGCAAATAATTTCGATAGTATGTTCTAATACCTGCTGGTAAGGAATACCCCGACATTTGGGATGTTGAGAACAGTTAATAGGACGTAAATAAAGATACTCTTGATCTTGGTGGCGCTGGGTGACACGGGTAATTGTGGTGTGGGACTGACAATGACTACAAACAACCAACCCAGCTAAAGAACGGGGGGCGCTAGCAGTACGAGATGGTAAAAGACTGTTGCGGCGTAAAATCCGGTCAATTTGGGCGGCTTCGTCTCTGGATATGATAGGGATATGAGTATCAGAAATAATTTGATTATCCTGATAAGCCGTATCACCGCGATAAACGGGATTAGTTAGCCAACGTCTCCCGGTGGTGACAGAAATTTTTTTACCGTATTTTTTTGCTAAGTAACGCACTGCGCCACGCAGGGAACCATAAAGCAAGAAGTGTTCAAAAAAATCTTTAACTACTGTGGAAGTACTGCGATCAATAGTATATTTTTCTTTACTACGACGATAGCCATAGGGGGCTTTACCTGGAGGGGGTGAACCCTGGAGACGATTATAGGCGTGTCCTTGGCGGATGCGGCGGCTATGTTGCTGACTTTGGATTTCCTGGAGTAATTTCCATAAATCCCCGCCTATCTGGGAATGTTCCGAAGTGTAGGGTTGTTCGGTGGCGATGATCATCATACCCATTGCTTCCAGTTCATGCAAGCGATCGCTCACTTCCTCAAAGGTGTCTCCCAATTCTTCTAAGCGATGTATCAGCAGATAATCTGCGGTTTCAGTTTTACAGTCTGTGATTAATTTTTGTAACTGTATTCTCTTACCCAAATCTTGATAAACTCGATCCACCTCCCAGCCCCAATCATTCGCATCAACCGGAGGTTCTAGTAGAGGATTACTGTAAGAGTAAGCAATAATTTTCATTATCCCACCCCCATATCACTGCTGACTCAATTCAATGATATTCCCATCTGGATCTTGAGTGAAAAGGGCGGCGCGACCGGAAGCACTCATTTGAATAGGATAATTTTGAGCGCGTAACTCTTGTTTAGCAATATCCAAATCAGCCACAGCAAAGGCAATATGAGGATTACGTCCCCATTTTTGATTCGGGTTATCTGTGGGGACAGTAGATGCCACTATCAGGTGAATTTGATAGTTACCGACTTCATACCATGCGCCAGCATACTTCAAAGAGCGCTCTATTTTGGATAATCCCAAGACTTTGCCATAAAAATTTTCAGATTTTTCTAAATCAGTCACGAGAATGGCTGTATGGAGAGAATGAATAATCTGCATTATGTATCTATTGTGAAAATATCAAAGAACTAATGGCAAAGAACACAAAGAAATTAGAGTGAAAAAATACTTCTTGAGTCAGGGCTATTTTCTGAAAATTGAAACCATAGGTAGAAGCAAATGGTGACAAAATTTAGTAGTGTGAGCCTAGTGACTCGTAGATCAGGAAAATACTAGTGGTTCCCATTAAAGATAATAATCCTACAAAAATTACCCCTTATGTGACTTATGCTAAGTCGGGGATGAAAGCCGACTAAGGGCTTTAGCCCTAAGTGATTTTGTGATATACTAACCCTAACAGGAACGGTAATCAACCTGTATAAAAACCCAACTGCCTAGCGGCAATCTGTACCTTGACAATTGAAGATATGGGGTTCTATTCCATAGTTCTAGTTCCTGCCCAGGAATAGGTAAAATCTTCATGGGGGCTAGACGATGCAGAATTTAATTCAAACAAAATTTGGCATAATCCAACTAGGGAAGGGCATTCCCGAAGTCAACGCTTGGGGAGAGAACCACCTCTGGGTTAGATACCGCAAGGGATCTACTCTAAGTGGACTCGATGAACCAAGAATCCCCTCGCCTTTAGGCAGGGGAGTGTCAAGGCATAGCGAGTTTAGAAGCACCCACGAATATTGGTATGGAAGGTGGCGGTATTGCCTATTGGGCCCATGCAGGTGGTTTTGTCTTTGGGGCAGTTCTGGGGCCGCTACTGGGTTTATTTAAAGACAAATCCGATGAAGAATCTGTATCTGGTTAAGTTTCAAAATATCATCGGCTGTTAGCAACACAGGCTATATTGCAAATAATCGATATTTAGGAAAAGCACCTGTGTTTCCCCTCCATGATGAAAACCCGACGCAAACTACCCCATATTTGACTTACGGGTTGATTGGTTTGAACATTGTAGTTTTTCTACATGAAATCAATCTATCCAGTCAAGAATTAGAGCAATTTTTTCAGATGTATGCGGTGGTACCAAGAGAATTAACTAATAATTTTGCCTCAGAATGGACCACTTTATTTACGTCACAATTTTTACACGGTGGTTGGTGGCATCTGATCTCAAATATGGTGTTTCTCTGGGTCTTTGGTAACAATATTGAAGAGCGTATGGGTCATTTCAGGTATCTGATTTTTTATTTAAGCTGCGGTGCTTTAGCTGCTTTGTCTCAGTGGTTTATTGGTATGGATTCCAGTATCCCTTCTTTAGGAGCTAGTGGTGCGATCGCTGGAGTTCTCGGCGCTTATGTGATTCGGTTTCCAAAATCTCAGATTTTAACCTTAGCCTTTTTGGGTTTTTTCGTAACCACCATCAGGGTTCCGGCAATTATTCTTATAGGTATTTTCGTGATCCAGAATGTGATATCTGGTCTTCTGAGTTTACAAGCTGTATCTAATATGAGCGTAGAAACAGGCGGTGTGGCTTACTGGGCGCACATCGGTGGCTTTGCTTTTGGGATGATTATTTCTCCATTATTCGGCTTATTTCGGCGCGACTAATTTACTAAGGGGAGTGGGGAGAAGAGAAAATGCGACTCCCTACCCTCTTAATTCCTGATTTTTGTCTTGTTGTTTAGATATTACTACCTGCGCCAACTTCTGACAAAATTTCGGGTTCTGAGTTAATTGAGTAAGTGTCAGACGGAGAAACAATAATATCAGCACCGTTGATAATAACCCCTAACAAACCCAGTTCAGATTCAACTAGTTGATCAATGGCTTCTCCTAACATATTTTCTTGGGTATGGTTAGGACGTGCTACTAAGACTATGCCATCACAATAGGGTTGAATTAACAGAGGATCGTTCGATAAACTGAGATGATGAGTATCTATAATTACCAAGTCAAAACGTTCCCGAACATCATCCATGAGTCTCCGCATTTCGCTTGATTCGAGAATGGCGGCTGATGGAGTTACGGGACCAGGGCTAGGAATAATGTATAAATTTTCCACTTCAGGAACTAAGCGGATACACTCATTCAACCTAGCATAATAGCGCAGGGGTTCAACGGAGACATCGCCATCGGGGATAACGTTTAGAGATGAAGCATGAGATGGCGATCGCAAATCTGCTTCGATAATTAAAGTTCTTTTACCAGCCAGGGCGGAGGCTACCGCTAAGTTATAAGCTGTTACCGTTTTTCCTTCTTGACTACTAGTGCTGCTAATTAACAAGACTTTGAAGTTTTTACCACCAATACGGCGCACATTGCTGCGAAACTTTTCATAAAACTCCAAATAGGGAGAATCAGGGGAAAGTATTACAGGTAATGCTCCTTGAGCCAAATCATCAACAGGCATTATAGGTAATTCTCCGAGAAGGGGAATTTCCCGTTGTCTGAGGCTGTCGCGGATATCCTCCTTGGTTTTGAAAGTTCCTTCCAGGGAACCTAGCAAAAATATCACCCCACCGCCTACTAGTAAGCCCAGGAAAGCACCCACACCCAAGGTCAGAGGTACACTCTGAGGTGAACCACTATCACTCTCAACGTTAGGTATTCTGGCAATTGTTAAGCTACTAACTGTTTCAGCTTCTGCGGTTTGAGCATCTGTTAACTTTGCCTGCATTTGGTCAAAGATGGCTTTTTTCAATCCTACTTCCTGGATTAAGCGCGATCGCTCTAGTTGCTTGTTGGGGATTTGAGAATACTCTTGCCGCAGCCGCTCTTCTTCTCCCACTTGTTGAATTAGTTGCTGTTGGAGTGTTTCTCGTTGGGTTTCCAACGCCACCATCTGATTAGCAAGTTGTTGTCGCGCTGGATCTAAATTACTTTGGGCGCGAATACCAGAAACATCACCTGGTAAGGGGGCTGCCGCACCGTCACCACCTACTACCTCAGCCGCCCGTTGTTGTAATAATTGTTCAATAGATTCTTTTTGACGAGTCAACTGAATCATTGTGGGATTTTCAGGTCGTAAATCCTTACTAAATAAAGTAATTTGAGATTCTACCTGATAAATTTGCGATCGCAAGTTGGATAGAATCGGATCAGCACTTAACGCCGAAGAAACATAAGCTTGTCCGGCATTTAAACCTAACTTATCTTGCAAACTGCCAATTTGGGCATCAATACCTGCAATAGTCAGTTGAATTAATCGTTGCTGATTTTGGCTATTAGTGACTGCACCCAGCAAACTACCATTTTCAGCCGCTAATATTGCCGGGCGTTCTCGGCGGTCATACTGTTCCAACTTTTGTTCTGCTGCTTCCAGTTCCGACTTAGCCTCGGGTAAGCGCTCATTAACTTTTTCAATAATTGCCTTTAATCGCCCAGTATTAATCTCACTGCTGAGGGCAATCATAGCTTGCATTAATTCCTGCAATGTCTGCTGCGCCCGGTTCTCGTCACTATCCTGATATCTCAACTCAATAATTGTCGATCGCAGTTCACCTGACCGAGTTCTTTCTGGGAGAGTCAGAGCCGTCTTGGAGCTAATCTTTGAGGGAGTGATACCGACCTTCGTGGATACGGCTTGCAGGATCTGGTCTGATAGCAAAATTTGCTTACTCAGTTCTTGTCCTTGTTGTTGAATTTCAGTACCAGTAACAGAGAATGAAACTGGCGGCCGCGTATAGGCAAGTGCGCCATCTGCTGTATAGGTCGGCGGGGGTTCTGGCTGAATTGCCACCACAGTTGATCCGGCGACCACTAAAGCAAAACTGGCTAATCCCATCCACTTGTATTTATCAAAAGCAATCAGATAGCGCTTAACAATTGGTGGAGTCATGGCAGAGGCATATATAAACAGATTCGAGTTTAGTCAATAGTCAATAGTTCTGAATTATTATTCATTATTAATCCTTCATTAGTCACCCCCTGCTTATTTCCTATATTCCATCGCCATCAACTTTATAGCTTCCCATCACAGTCCTATCTATCGAACAATTCAAAGAAACGGATAAAACTGCGAGCATCGAAGAAAGGTCTAGTGATAGTACTAAATAGATTAGTAATTTTACCAATTAAATTCCGGCCAACAACAATCACATCATTATCTTGAAGCGCCACATTTTGGGAAGCATCACCAGACAAAGCTTTTCGGGCATCTAGTTTCTGGGTGACAGCTTTACCTTGTTCGGCATCGAAACGAATTAGGGCAATATCGCGGATGTTAGCACGATCTAAATTAATTCCTGCCAAAATATCGACAAAACTACTACCATTAGGCAGAGCTTGAGTGACAATTCCTGAGCCAGCATAGTTTAACACCCGGACGCGAATTTGCGGTACAGCTAAGGATGAACGCGCCACTAGGGTGCGATCGTAACCATCATTATTACCAACTTCCTGACGTGGGACAATGATCGCATCACCATCTTGTAAACGTAAACTCGGTAGTGACCCATCATTCTGCAATACTGCATACAAGTCTATAGTTTCTGAAATCACAGAACCATCCATCAATCTCCGACGCACTTTCACTTGGCGGAGGTCTGCGTTGCTTGTAGAACCACCTGCGATGAACAGAGCATCAGCAACACGAGGTGTAGAAGAACCCACTGGATAAATTCCTGGTCGAAAAACTTCACCGCTAATAGTAACTTGAACTGGTCGTGGCCTAGCCAGTGACACCACCAACATCGGTTCCACCAAAATATCAATTAAACTCTGGCGAATTTTTTCCTGTGCTTCTTGCAAACTTAAGCCTTCTACAGCAACTGTTCCCACTTGCGGAACTACTATATTTCCTTCTGGATCAACTTGGGCTTGAAAACTAGTATCTGGACGCTGGCCTGTTAAAGATAAAACAATTACCGGATCAATCACGAAGCGATCCAGCGACACCCGAATTTTTTCTTGCGCTTCTTCTAAAGTTAAACCTTGTAGAGACACCGTGCCGATCAGTGGCACAATTATGTTGCCTTCTGGATTGATTGAGGATTGAAAACTCAAATTAGGGAACCGTTGAACCGTAACGGTAATCGTATCACCTGTTCCTAAGCGGTATGGGCCAGGTGGGCGCTGAAATACAACACTAATTAAATCTCCTGGCCCCAAAAGATAGCGGTTGAGAGGGGAAGAAATTTCCTGATCAAAACTCTCAGCACCAGAGGGAGGCGCAGGTAATTCTAACCGTGGTTCTACGTCAACAGCACCAGAGGGAGGCACAGATTGTTGTAATAATTGTTCTAAATTAACTTCTTCAGATGGCAGAACAGGTAATTGTTCTGTGGATTTGTCGGGAGTTGATAAAGATTGAGCAACAACAGGTTGAACAGTAGTTGTCAATAAAATACTTAATGGAAAACCTAGAAAGTATAAGGTGCTGAAAGATACACGCATATCAAAAAATGAAATTATGGTAAAACTGAGATCAAAGTAAGTCTCACCAAATGATGATTTTACTCTGAAAATACTTTAAATCTGTAACAGTATAGTGCCACTTATAACTTTGTCATCGATTATTTCTGCACAAACCAATGCACCCGGAAGTTTTTCTAAAAGGGACTAGTCATTAATCTAGCTTGTACTGTTCTACCAAGAGACTCAGCTAAAGGCCAAGTAGTTTCCACTTGGCCGAAGGGTTCCATCGGAATTATAATACTGACACTAACCCAGGGAACACGAGTTTTTTGCCATTGTGCCAATTGGTCTGCAAAAAACCAGCGCAACGGTGATGGATGTCCACCATTGGGAGTAGCATACCATTGCAAGACAGCGAAAGTTTCCTGTGAAGTGGAGACGCGAAAAAACCTTGCTTGCACCTTCGTCTCACTATTTGCTCCTGATTTGGGGGGTTGATTTACAGTAAATTCCGCCAACCGATATTGCGCTATATCCCATTTTTTCCAGCGAGATTTTCCCCAGCTATTAACATCAGTCCATTCCACTTCTGGTTGATCCATCGGACCGTTTTGGGGATGTAATAGTAATATTGCCTGTTTTTGACTATTTTCTTCCTTGATAATCTGCAATGACCATCTACTGGTACTCACGAATTGTTCCGCTTGTTCGACAGTTTGCCAGTTAGGAACCGTTATCCCGATTTTACGGATTTGTCTCAATGCTGTGAGGTTGGGAACAGGTGGCGGTTCTTTCCATTCCCACCGTCCTTTGAAGTATCCGGGAAACCCTCCGATGACTAATAACAGTAGTAAAAAGGAAACCACAGCTACATGAGTTAATTGCTGTTCTTTGAAAAATTTAGATAAGGATTTCATCTGTAAAAATTGCGATATTGACGCAAAATATTTCGGTAAAAAACAGGTAAAAGCTTTTACTATTTTTCTGCTGAATGAGGGATAAAATCAGGGAAATTTGGGCTAGTTTTTTCCCTGTGTTTGTCTATTTTCTTATTCTAGATTTTCTGCTTCTGACTCCAATTCTAAATCTGTAGAGAAATAATTATTAATCCCATTCAGCAAAGGCACTAATAATAGCAGCATACCAGCAGAGTAAAGGTCTCCACCCCAACTGTCATGTAGCCATTTAAAAGCAGCTTCTCGCCCAGTACCGTGAAAAAAGCTGAGTAAAGTGTTACGCAGAATATTAGCAACAATGCTAATAACTAGGGCAAAAGATAAAAACCAAGCAGTTGTGCGCCGTGAAGATAATGAATCATTCCAATACAGCAGCATTAAGCTGACATAGAAAGTAGTAAATAACATTTTTAGCCCTGCACAGTAGGGCGCAACTTCGACAATGCGACCATTCACGTAGATGTTGATTCCATCAACGATGACTTTCATCCCCAATTGATTGAGGATGAAGCCTGCTGTGCCGGCAATGAAGCTTTGCAGAGGTAAGGTATAGGGAACTAGAAGATAGGGTAAGGCGGTTGGGGTTGCTAAAAATATCAGGAGTAAGGCGAATGCTTGCAGTCGAAACCCTGGTACACCTTTAAACCATAAGGACAATCCAGCCAGTATTGTCGGTAGGGAGAGATTAACCCACTCTGGAACACCACTGAGGTAAAATACCCCACCCATTGCTAGCAATACAGCACCTAAAGGATGGGCGGTATCTGGAAGACGATGCCACTTTTTTCGGTTTAACCAAATCAGGTAACTTGCAAATGGTAGACCAATGATACCGTGGCTAAAGTATTCGTGTTCGATGCTAATGTTTTTGTTGAGCCAACCATCCACCCAGTGCAGTAAGATAGGTGCGTACATTAGCACCAAAAATGCGAAAATTGCTATGTTTAGCAATTGTCCCGTATTTCTTTGTTTGATCTGTTGCTGAAATGCCATGATTAAAATCAATTGAGAATTAACAACTTAAAGTCTAGAACTGCTGGTAGTTGTTATGCACAGGAAAAATCAAATACATAATAACCTTTGTTTTTCATTACTGAGACTGGATGTGATGGCGGCTACAACTTCTTGAATTTGGTTATGCTTTAAGCCTGGGTACATGGGTAAGGACAAGATTTGCTCGGAAAGCTTTTCGGCTTGGGGAAAGTCTCCTGGTTTATAGCCTAAGTGCTTAAAGGCTGGTTGCAGATGGCAAGGAATTGGGTAATGGATACCTGTTTGGATTCCGAGTGCTGTGAGTTTGTCTTGGATTTGCTGGCGTTCTAGGACACAAGTGTGATCAATTTTGATGACATACAAATGATAAACGTGTCCGTTGCTGCTTTGGTTTTCTACGGGAATAATCCCAGCATCTGCTAAGGGTGCTAGTGCCAGATCATACTGCTGGGCTATATTCAGGCGATCGCTATTCCATTCAGGTAAATGTGGTAGTTTTGTTAATAAAACGGCTGCTTGCAATGTATCTAAACGACTGTTGGTTCCCATTTCTACATGGAAATACTTTTGCGATGCACCATAATTTCGCAGGCGCTTCATTTTTTCTGCAACATCTGAATCTCGCGTCAGTAGCATTCCTCCATCCCCAAATGCTCCCAAATTTTTGCTGGGATAAAAACTAAAAGCTGCACCTATCCCCACTGAACCAGCGCTATATCCTTCTCTTGCGGCTAAATGAGCTTGGGCTGCATCTTCAAAAATTAGTAGTTTATAAGTCTCAGCAAAGTCTAATAGCTGTTGGGGTGATACCATTTGCCCGTACAGATGGACGGGAATAATTGCCTTTGTCTTGGGTGTAATTGCTTTGGCGGCGGCTTCTAGGTCAATTAAGGCTGTTTGGGGATCACAATCTACTAGAACAGGTTCAGCGCCAGCCGCTAACACTCCTATTAAGGTTGCCACAAAGGTGTTAGCTGGTAAAATCACTTGATCACCAGGACCAATATTACAGGCTTGTAAACCGAGTGCGATCGCATCTGTTCCTGATGCCACACCTACACCATATTTTGTGCCAGATGCTGCTGCAAAAGCTGCTTCAAAATTTGACAGTGCCTTCCCTAAAATAAAATCTCCCTGTGCTAATACATCCTGTATTGCCTGTTGCAATTGCTTTTGAATCGACTCGTGTTGTAAATGTAGGTCTACAAAAGGAATGTTACAATTCATATTTTTCTTATCTATCCGATACTTTTTTGCTAACATTAATTAACAAATAGACTCCTTAAGAGAGGGCGTATCAACCAATGCACGAAGGAAAATCCCTCGCGCACCATTCATGTCCCGGCTCATCACCTGCCCGTCAGATGGAGACTTAACGAATTTAGCACCACCAAGGTTGGGGATTATTTCACCAGTCCAACTGACTGTTTTTGATGTGTACGCTTCGTTGACATCCATAACTACTTTATTAGTCTCAAAAGCCTTATGCTTAAGAAGCTGCTTAAATCGGTAGTGAGAGAGTGTTAACATTTGGCGCACTGACTTTGACCTAATCCGTCGCTTCGCCCTTACGGGTTCGGGAGTTCCTACACTTGGGGAAACCCCAAGACCGGACTCCCTCACCTTCTTAGACATTTGAGATGTTTCAAAGGTTGGCAGTAAAATAATGTCAAAGTTATCAACCAAAAATCGAGCAGTTTTCTTGTGCAATTCGTCTACAAGGTTTTTGATTTTACCTCGCAGTCTACTGGCGGCAAGCTTCATCCTTCTTCTTTGTTTGCACTTGGCTTTAGTGAATTTAGAAATTAACTTATCCAAACGAAAACATAGCTTCTGAATTGGCAAATTAGCAGATGTTCCAATTTCACCAAAATTACATTCAGAAAAGAAGGTGATAAATGTTCTGATGCCGGGGTCAAGTGCTACAACACGTCCTTGGTTATCAGACTTCTGTTGTGGCACGTCCTCTGGAACTGTCAAATAGTAATCACGGTAGGCAAACACTAAACGACAGTCCCCAAAGCTTTGCGGTAAGGCTTCTTTAAAGGTTACCTTACCTAATATAGTGTGGTAAATTCCCACATCTTTTACCGCCGATTTAGGAATGTAGCAAGATTGTACAGCGTCTTTTCTTGACCTAAATCTCATCTTGCTAATACCACCACCGGTTTTAAACTTTTTCTTGGCATTGCTGACAGACTTACAAGCATCTTTGATGGCGATTGATTTAATTTGATAAGGGACTGATTTACTCCATTCTGGTAGTCCATTCAATATGTCAGTCTTAATCGCTTTCCAGTTAGCCTTAACGCTAGAGTCTTGCAGCAACTTGACAGTAGTGTTGTAGACAAATCTGGATACACCAAACCACTGTTTAACGATCCGCCTCTGCTCCGTTGTGAGGAAGATCCGGATCTTCCTTGATTTTTTTACTGTACTTCCTGAGTCCGTGCATCCGACAAGAGAAGAGGTGGAGGATGGAGAGAAGATCCGAGGTAAGCTCTGACTCTGGGCAGTGTACAGTGTTGTCGAGAACCACGATCTGTCCACCGTTTTGCTCGACCATGTACTGAATAAGCTCGAATCCAAACCTTGCGAGTCGGTCACGACAGGCAACAACAAGCGTGAGCTTATCTCCCCGCATAAGTCTGTCCAGTAAGGCTTGCAATCCTTTCCTTTTAAAGTTGATTCCACTGCCGATGTCTTTGATGATTTCGGCATCTGGGTAGAGTGATTGCATGTAAGCAATTTGTCTACCAAGGTCGTCTCGTTGTTTGGTTGAACTGACTCGGCAGTAACAAATAATGGAAGCTCTAGTTGCACCACGAAGGTAGGACTCGACGTTAAAGAGTCTTTGTCCTGCTTCGTTTTTGATGCTTTCAATCTTGCCATTATCTGCGTACTTTCTTAAAGTGTTTGGGTGCAATCCCAGTTTTTTGACTGCTTCTCTTAGTGGTACATAAGCCATACTACTATATTAGCATTTATTAGCATATGTAATCTATTGTTAGCAAATACGTAACTATTGAATAACCTCAAAAATAAATATCAAATTTTTGCATATAAATACAAGCCTTTACTCACGAAGTAATAGTAAAGTTTGAATCAAGTATTTATTTAGTTCAAAAATTTAATTCCATCAGCTGATTGATTTTCACTTTGCATCTACAAACTTTGTATAAAAATAGCACCTTTTACTATTTTTTGTGTCAGATATACTTAAAAAAGTAAAATCAACCATGTTCGTATTTATTTATACTAATTGTTTGTAAATGGGGATGAGGGTAAAAGCTTTGCGGTGTCTAACTTCTATGATCAGTTTATCTCCTAACGTCTTTGGCGATCGCTATAAGTTGACCTCACACTCAGAGATGAAGGAGAGTAAACTTACAGACGGCGTAGTACCCGCTAGGAACAAAAGAAATAAGTTTAACTCTACTCACTACATTTCCTGAAATATAGAGGAATAGCAGATGAAATAATTCATATTATCCAGGTATTTCTTGGGAAAACTATTTGTATTCTGTCGTAATTTCAGAAATAAGATGAATATAGAGCGACCATAAGATAGACATATAATCTATTTTTCATTAGTAAAAAACTATCAATATCTGCCAAGCGCACGCATAAAATTGACAACTATTTTATAAGAATTACAGATTAAAAATTAGATAAATTTTTCTGGAGATTGAATATCTAGTACGACTTACGCATAATCTACGTTTTCTTGGCGTTCTACAGCCCTTGCGGGCAGGGCGGCTTTTCGCGCACGATAAATCAAGATTTTTGGCAATTGTTGCGTAAGTCCTGTCTAGTATTAAATGACACTCACGAAATATTAGAGTAACGCCATTTGCCATCAAAACTTCAAATAAGGCAGATTACGTCACCTGTTCACGAGTAGAGAATAAAATTTTTGCATTTGGTTGATTAGCAATGAAATTGGGGAATGCTTAAAGGTAGAAAATCATAACCTAAACTCAGTGGTTATATAAATTACAAGATTGAGAAAATATCAAGGTAGCAGTCGTGATGGTAGAGCCTGAAAAAAACTTGCTTGGCTTCCAGGATGGTTGGGTTTTTGAAGAAGCAAAAGAAATACAACGCCTAGAAGCATTATCAGAATTAGGTTTGCGGCGATTAGAAACCATTCCGGTTTTTGAAGAAGCCACTCAAACTGCTGCCCACTTTTTAGAAGTGCCTATTTCTATATTGGGATTTGTCAATCAAGAATTTCATTGGTTTAAGTCAGCTGTGGGTTTATCTCGGCTGGGACTAATGAATCATCTCGCAGAAAACCGTCAGTTGTTACGTGAAGAATCTTTTTGCACCCAAGTCGTTGAAAGTTCTCGGTTACTTATCATTAATGATACAAAAAAAGTCAGTAGTTCATTGATAAAACATATCACATTGGTAAAGGATTATGGTATCCGTGCCTACTTAGGAGCGCCTCTAATTGATGCTGCGGGAAATTGTTTGGGTGCATTGGAAGTCATCGATTTAGTGCCACGTAACTTTACAAATAGGGAGATTGAATTTTTACAAATAATAGCTCGTTGGTGTATGAGTGAATTTGAGCGTAACCGAATGCTGCGGTCAAAAAATTTAGCAACAACTTCATATAATCCTGCGGCGAAACCAGTTAATGATCAACAGACTAGTGGTGTGAGAGCCACCCGATCTACTTTAGCCACAGAATGCGATTCTACTAAGCGACTACAACTGCAACTCTTGGGACATATTACTCAGGAGTTACGTACACCGTTAACATCTGTACTAGGGATGGCTGGGATGTTAGGACGTGAGATTTATGGGCCTTTAACGATCAAACAGAGGGAATACCTGGAAATCATTCAAAATAGTGGACGGTATTTGTTGTTTTTAGTTAACGAAATCACCGAACTAGGAACGTTGGATAAAGAATGGTCTGTACTAAATTTATCTCCTGTAAATATTGAAATGCTATGTCAACAAGTTATAAATACTGTCCAAGAAGCAGCTAACCGCCGTGAGCAAAATATTCACCTGTCTATAGAGCCAGGATATGAACGGATTTGGCTTTTGGATAAAGATAAGGTACGACAAATCCTGTATCACCTAATTTTTAGCGTTATTC
This sequence comes from Nodularia harveyana UHCC-0300, assembly GCF_034931085.1. Classification (NCBI taxonomy): domain Bacteria; kingdom Bacillati; phylum Cyanobacteriota; class Cyanophyceae; order Nostocales; family Nodulariaceae; genus Nodularia; species Nodularia harveyana. Next base: position 44,142 of record NZ_JAYGHG010000012.1, read on the forward strand.
AAGTTTCTGCGACAGAGAGTATCGTCAGAATTCATATTTCTGATTACCAAAATCAGGTGAATATTACTGTTTGGGTGTGTCATCCTTGGCTCGGAGATGGCATAACGGAGGTTGATTCCTATTTTCAGCTTAATTCTTTATCGAGGCTGGAACTGACAGGGGAAGATACATATACAGAAAAACAGGGGGAGTCAGGAATGGAAGTTTTAGTGGAGAAAAGATTGAACTTGAATGGTTCTGACTCAGATTCCTTGATGATTAATTCTGCTGAGGATGAGGCTATAGCTCGTGGTAACTTGACGCGGGAACGTTTGGGTTTGTTGTTAAGCGTTGATCTGGCAAAATTTCACGGGGGTAAGATCACAATTCAAGGTTCACCAGAATCAGGACAACGCTATGTATTATCTTTGCCATTACAGATGGCTACTTCGTCAGAGAATATCACGGATTAATTAAACTGGCTAATTACGCAATTATTATCCACCAGAAATAATTCTGCATACAATGGCAATTATTACTGAAAAATCCCACCGATTTTTAGCTGTGGGAGTGTTTATTGGTTGTTACCCTGCATGATGAATTTAGTCTGGCAACGATTTACTTTATCTTATTTACCGCTCAAAGAATATCTAGCAACGAGCTATTTACGTCGGTTTTTGGTGGGGTTATTGCATTCTTGGCGGCAAAGTAGCCTTTTGATGCAGTGGGGAGACTCAATAGCAGCCGTTTTACTGAGTTTGGTGTATGCTCTTGCTCCTTTTGTGTCGAGTAGCCTTGTAGGATTATTGTTAGTAGCTTGTGTAGGATTTTGGCTGCTGTTGACTTTATCCGATGAATCAGCGCCAGCAAATACACCTTTATTTACACCAATTCACTTGCTGGTGTTGCTTTACTGGTCAATTGCTGTGGTGTCTACTGCTTTGTCACCTGTGAAACAGGCTGCTGTTAAAGATTTGGTGGTATTGACACTTTATCTATTGCTGTTTGCTCTTTGTGCGAGGGTTTTGCGATCGCCTCGTTTACGCTCTTGGATAATTACTCTGTATTTGCATATATCTTTAATAGTTAGTATATACGGCTTGCGGCAGTGGTTTTTTGGAGCTACAGCCCTGGCGACTTGGGTAGATCCACAATCTCCCCTTGCTAAGACGACTAGGGTCTATAGTTATTTGGGTAATCCGAATTTGTTGGCTGGATATCTTTTACCAGCTGTCATTTTAAGCTTGGTAGCTATTTTTGCCTGGAAAAGTTGGATTCAGAAGGCTTTAGCGTTAACTATGTTTATTGCTAATGCGGCTTGTTTGGTTTTGACTTTTAGTCGTGGTGGCTGGATTGCTCTAGTGGTGGGTGTGTTGACTGCGATCGCTTTGCTAGTTTATTGGTGGAGTGTGCAAATGTCTCCTTTTTGGCGTACTTGGTCATTGCCAATGATGTTAGGCGGTACGATGGGCTTGCTGTTGCTAGCAGTCATATTTGTCGAGCCAGTCCAACTCAGAGTCTTGAGTATTTTTGCAGATCGCCAAGATAGCAGTAATAATTTTCGCCGCAATGTTTGGGATGCTGTTTTCGAGATGATTGGCGATCGCCCCATAATTGGAATTGGCCCTGGTCACAATTCTTTTAATAAAATCTACCCCCTCTATCAACGTCCTCGTTATACAGCTTTAAGCGCCTATTCACTCTTTTTAGAGATAGCTGTAGAAACTGGTTTTGTGGGTTTAGCCTCTTTTCTCTGGCTGATAATAGTAACTTTCAATCATGGATTTGTGCAACTGCGACGATTGCAGCAATCTAGAAATGTAGAGGGATTTTGGTTGATCGGAGCATTAGCCACTGTAGCAGGAATGCTGGCTCACGGGACTGTGGATACCATTTGGTTTCGCCCTGAAGTCAATAGCCTATGGTGGTTAATGGTGGCTGTAATTGCTAGCTACTGGAAACCCATAGCTCAAAACGTTCATTCATCTCCGGGAGAACCTCACACTAACTAGAACTTCGCAATATCCCATAATTAAGGAGCTATAATCCAGGACCGTCTTGTAGCTCCTGAAGATAACATCAACTTGCTCTCAACTCACACTGAAGATATACAAAATATAGTACCCACCAAGGTGGTTAGGACACAAACGGATTATAAAACCATTGTAATTAAAGAGTTTCAAGGCTTCTCCCTGCTCCCCTGCTCCCTGCTCCCCTGCTCCCTGCTCCCCTGCTCCCTGCTCCCTGCTATACTTGCTTAGGCTTAATAACTTTTCATCGCCCGTTGCATATCACGTTGATCCTGGCGTTTTTTCAGTGATTCCCGTTTATCATGGATTTTTTTACCTTTACCGAGGGCTATACTTACTTTTACCCAGCCTCGTTTGAGGTACATTTTTAAAGGCACTAGTGTTAAACCTTGCTGTTCTACCTTACCAATTAACTTCCGAATTTCTTGGCGATGTAACAACAGTTTGCGGGTACGGCGCGGTTCATGATTAAAATATTGACCACTAGCGTTGTAAGGAGAAATATGGACGTTGATCAGCCATGCTTCGCCATTACGAATCAAAGCATAACCATCTTGGAGATTAACTCGACCTGCGCGAATCGATTTCACTTCTGTTCCTGCTAACTCAACTCCAGCTTCAAAAGTTTCCAGGATTTCATATAAATAACGGGCTTGACGGTTATCACTAATAACTTTGTAACTTTCGCTCTTTTCGCTCATTGAAAAAATTTTGTGTGCTTTAAATGTGCTGCAAAAATTTTGGGGCTAGCTTGTCTGCCATATTCTTTATAATTTAGCTTTTTCCCTTTTCCATTAAAAGTTTCCCAATTTGACACTCCCCGGCGTGAACGCACGGGGATTCTTGGATATAAGACATAACTTGCTCATGCAGGTTTTCACCAACATGAGTAGAGGTGTAAAAACTCTAGAAAAGTTATGGCAATTTAAATATTAATTTACACTATATTCCTGAATATCTGTATCTTATGGCTTTATTGTTAAGAATTAAAAAGCCACACTGAGCTTCTGAGCATTAAATATCAAATTATGTTAAGATTCATGAAGTCTTACTTAGTATTTAAGATTTTCTTTATAAATCTACCCTTAGACAGTCATTAGCTGGTGATCCTGTCATAGGATGAAATATAGGAACACTATATTTACCTGTGTTCACTGATTTCGCTCGCTGACATGGCAATCGCCAAGGAGGTTAAAAAACAAACAGATAATTAAACTCTATCAATTAGTGAGTTTCCAGCTTGTTCCTTTATATATAAGTCAGTTTCTGAGTAAAAAAATGCTAGGGGTGTACTGTCAATGCCCTTGACTATTCTTATTGTGGATGACGATCTGGGTACTCGTCTCTCTATTAGTGATTATCTTGAGCTGTCTGGCTATTCCGTGGTGACGGCGAATGATGGTCAAGAAGCTTTGGGAATGGTAGATAATTACCATCCTGATTTGATCGTTACAGATATTGTCATGCCACGGATGAACGGCTATGAACTGGTACGTCAGGTACGCCAACAATCTGCATTCCGGTTATTACCTGTAATTTTATTAACAGCACGCACCAAGACCCAGGAAAGAATTCTGGGTTACCAATCTGGTTGCGATTTATACTTACCCAAGCCTTTTGAATTAGAAGAGTTAGCAGCAGCAATTCGTAATCTTTTAGAGCGATCGCGTATTATTCAATCTGAGTACCGATGTTTTCATAAAGAGAACTTAGGCACTTTCGTAACAAAAGAGATAGAAACATCCAATTCTCTATCTACTCATGTTCAGCAATCCCAGATGTTAGAATCTTTGACACCCAGAGAACAGGAAGTCTTGGAACTGTTGACTCATGGTTTTTCTAATATTGATATGGGACACCAACTGCACTTGAGTCCGAGAACAGTAGAAAAATATGTAAGTAGTTTATTAAGAAAAACTGCCACCAGCAACCGGGCGGAGCTGGTGCGTTTTGCCATTAAGCATGGCCTGGTTGAATAGCCTTTAGGTCTTGAGGTGATGACTAGTAATATGTGCGAGTAGACCTTCACAGGCATCCATAAGCAAATCAATCACTTGATTAAAGCCCTCCACACCACCATAGTATGGATCTGGAACTTCCTTAAGGGTGTGCTGAGAGCAAAATTGACAAATCAGGTAAACTTTGTCGTTATATTGCCCAGTGGGGTCAAGAGCGAGGATATTATCATAATTTTCTTGATCCATGGCCAAAATCATATCAAACTCCTGAAAGTCTAATTTTTGAAATTGGCGACCTTCACCACGCAACTTAATCCCCAACTTAGCCGCAGCAGCAGCACTCATACGTCGGTCGGGTGGACTACCAATGTGATAACTAGACGTACCAGCAGAATCACAGAGGATGCGTACACCTTTGGTGTCGGCGCAGCCATCGCTTAAACCAGCCTGTTCAATCAGATGATTCATAATGTTTTCTGCCGATGGTGAACGACAGATATTCCCCAGACAGACAAACAGCAGCTTGTAAGGCATAAATAGTTCACAGGTCAAAAGTCTACAGTCATCAGTCTAATAGTTTATGACTTATGACTAATGACTAATGATTGAGAGTGACATACTCCTATACTGATGCAAGCATACAGTTTAGGCTTCTCAGTGACTCTTCTATGAAGACATTGACTGAGCTTTGTTTTAAGTCCACGAGAAGCCCCTCCGCAGACTATGCAATTTCTTACCTTGTACCCTACAAATTTTACTGTCCTGGATGAGATGCTGGCTTATTCGCGCTATAGGACAAACCCGGAGGTGATCTGTATTAATCAAGATGTGCCTACTTGCTTCTATGCTGTGCAACGGAGTCGCTTACCAATAATCGCAATGCTATTGGACAGAGGCTTATCAGACACCAATATGGGTGAAGTCAACCAAATCCATTATACCAAATTTAAAATATTTTGCTCGTTTCCTCCGTGTCTCCCTTCCTCGCTGTCGCATTGGTCGGGAGACTGTCGTCAATTCACGCGCAATTCATCTCATCACTTAACACGATAGTGGAAGTGAGAGGCTTCTTGCTGTTTAAGCTAAAATCCAGGTAGTTCCAGACCGCTAGTCAATTCTTCCATCCGTTCCCGCATTGTTGCAGTGGACTTAACGTAAGCATCTTTCATTGCAGCTGTCACGAGGTCAGAAAGTAATTCTGCACCTTGTTCTAAGGCCTCTGGGGCAATTTCTACCCGCTTGGGTTCTTGGTTACCACTAACGATGACTTTTACCAGTCCACCCCCGGATTCTCCCTGGATATCCATTTGCTCCAATTCTTCTTGAAGCTGTTTAGCACCTTCTTGAACTTGCTGCGCCTTTTTGAAAGCGTCCGCGAGTTCCTTCATTTTTCCCAAACCAAAACCGAATCCCTGTCCTTTTCCTGTCATGATCGATTATCCCTGTGTAGGTTAAATAACAAAATCAAATTCAATTATAGATGCGGTCGGCAATTTGCCTGTTTTATTACCAATAATTAATTCTGGGTATGCAGTCCCCAGTTTAACCAGCCGCCTGAAACTCACCAATCATTTTTACTTCTGGCTGTAAGCAAATCGACCAACGTTCTTTTACTTGTTGCTGGATATGATGAATTAACGAAAAGATATCGCTAGCCTTGGCCCCGCCACGATTAACAATAAAGTTTGCGTGTAGTAATGCTACTTGCGCTCCGCCAATTTGGTAACCTTTTAAACCTGTTTGTTCAATTAACCAGCCAGCCGTATAAGGTGTAGGATTACGGAACACGCTGCCACAACTAGGAAAATTGTAAGGCTGGGTAGTTAGTCGGTGTTGTTTGTGTTGCTTGGTTGCTGCCAATACTAGTGCTGGATCAGTACCAGGTTGGAGTTGAAATGTGGCTTGGGTAACAATAGGTTGACAACCGCACTCTGTGGAAGATTGGTTACTTTGCAGTGATGAACTCCGATAGCTGTAACCTATTTGGGCGCGGGTGAGAGTTTCTAATGTGCCATCAGGGGAAAGTACTTGGGCGCTGACTAACATATCTGCAATACAGCTATTATGCGCCCCAGCATTCATGACTACAGCACCACCAACAGTACCAGGGATACCCACAGCCCACTCTAATCCTTCCCAGCCTAATTTTGCGGCTTCCCATGCCAAAGTGGGAATTGATTCTCCTGCTGCTACGGTTAATTGACCTGTTTGGGGATCAAAGTAGCTATGGCGCAAATGACGAGTGGAAATTACTAGTCCTGGTAAACCGCGATCGCTCACCAAGAGATTAGAACCGCCACCTAGTATTGTTACAGGTAATTCATGTTCCTTGGCATACTCAATGCTAGCCTGTAGTGCCTCTAAATTACGAGGAGCAACATACCATTCCGCAGACCCCCCCACTCTATAAGAAGTAAATGCAGATAAAGAAGCTTGTGACTTAATAATACAATCAGTGCCTTTTAAGTAAATTATTTTACTATCACTCGAGTCTTCTGTTTTTTGCTTCTGTGTATTTGAAGCAATAATTGTGCAGACATTTCCATCTGCCTGGGAAATTTTCATTTTTACGTAAATTTTGTGAAATTTTTACATTTAACTGCCGTAAAAGTACAGCAATAATATCAATGGATAGAATCTTTGCTAGAGGGAAACACTCCGGCGTAACTTAGTGTCTACTGCTCTTTTTCCTAATTTAGGATGTGGCTGTAGCAGGTTGACAAAGTTTGGTAATTATTTCAGGAATCACCTGATTTAAATTCCCTGCACCGAGAAATAATGCTAAATCTCCAGGATGCAGCGTTTGCACCAAGAATTCACTCATTAAGGGTAAATTAGGTTGATAAAGAACTTCTGGGTGCTGTTTAGCAATTTTTTCTGCTAGTTGTTCACCGCTAATTTGCCCTAAATTTGGTTCACCTGCACTGTAAATATCTGTGATTACAACTAAGTCGGCGTGAGTAAATGATTCCGCAAATTCTTCTAAAAAGGTGAGTGTGCGACTATAGCGATGAGGTTGGAAGATGGCAACTACCCTTTGTCCTGGTCTGGCTTGCAGACGTGCTGCTGCGAGAGTAGCGCAAATTTCACTGGGGTGGTGAGCATAGTCATCGATGAAGGTAATACCGCCCACTTCTCCCCGTAACTCAAAACGTCGTCTAGCGCCTTCAAAGGTGGAAATACCTTTGGCAATTGCGCCAAATTCTAAACCCAAAGCTCGACCAACAGCTACTGCTGATAGGGCATTACTGAGATTATGCTGACTGAGCAACCGCAGGTTTAATACTCCCAAGGCTTTGCCTTTTTCCCAAACCAGGGCTGTGCTACCATCGGCACGATAGTCAATATTAGTAACGGTGTAATCTGCATTTGTCTCTGGGTTAAGGCTGTAGGTAATTATTGATTGCAGGCGATCGCCCGAAGTGTTGCCTAGCAACTCGCGTACTGTATCACAATCAATACAACCTATAACTTTTTTACAACCATCGGCAAACTTTTTAAAGGTGTTAACTACTTCTTCTAACGTTTCGTAGTGATCAGGATGATCAAGTTCAATATTAGTAATAATCCCAATTTCCGGGGCGTGTTTCACCAGAGAACCATCTGATTCATCAGCCTCAGCTACCAGATACTGGCTTTGCCCTAATCGCGCATTCCCTTCCCACGCATCAACTTCACCACCAACCAAAATTGTGGGATCTAAACCAGCGTCTAACAGCATATAACCAATCATGCTACTAGTGGTAGTTTTACCGTGAGTACCAGCAACTGCAATGCTATGGTAATCTGAAATCAACGCAGCTAGTACATCAGAACGATGTAAAATCGGACATCCTAATTCTAGTGCTGCTTTGTATTCCAAATTATTGGCATTAATTGCTGTTGAACAAACAACTTGAGGCAGTGTTGACTTACTATCAGTAGGTAATATTTGTTGTGAGTTTAATAATTCTCTATTAGCTAATTCACGAGAGCCAAAGAATTTTAGATTACTGGCCTCTTGTTTACCAAAAATATGTGTACCAATCGACTCCAAATTCCGTGTAATATGACTTGGACGAAGATCAGAACCTGATACTAACATTTGACGCTTTGCCAAAACATAAGCCAGGGCAGACATCCCTATCCCCCCAATTCCAATGAAATGAAATGGTCTGCCACTAAAATCTACATAATTACTCATTGATTAGTCCTCTTACACCACACCATAATCACAAATGACACGCGTATCATAACAGGAATTTGATTTTTACCGTAACTACGCTTGCATCTTGTTTATACCCGATGTTCCGATTATTTTCCTCTGTTGTTTTACCGATTGAGAATGATTTTACCTTTGTTGGAGGTTTTTGCTATTTCTAAACTGTTATTAAGATTATTCTGGAGGTTGATGCCGCATCGGGACAGAAAAATTTGTAGTTTCAAATACATCTTTCTCAATCCCTTACTGGTGTGGGCTATAGTAATACATTGCTGATAAAACTCCTTTAAAATGTAGAGCGAATGGATAAAAATAGTACATACGTATTTAAAATTGTAGGAAATTCAATAGTTTAGGCACGACTGCATGCAGCACATCGGCATCTTTGGTGGCACATTTGATCCAGTTCATTGGGGACATTTACTGGTAGCCCAAACAGCTTTGTCTCAAGTACCTCTAAAAAAGGTAATTTGGGTACCATCACTCAATCCTCCGCATAAAAAAACGGTTGTATGGCAAAATCGCTGGGAAATGCTGCAACTAGCAACAAAAGAAAACCCCGCATTTACGGTTTCCCCAGTAGAAACCAAGCGCTCTGGGATTTCCTATGCCATCAATACTTTGATAGACTTATCTAGTTGCTATGCAGATACTCACTGGTACTGGATTGTAGGTTTGGATACCTTTAAAACCTTACCTCGTTGGTACCGAGGACATGAACTAGTTTTAATGTGTGATTGGTTAATCGCACCTCGGCTGCTAGGTGGTGAGACCATAGCTGAGAGCGAGCTAATCTGCAAGCAAGTAGAGCAACAATTCCAAGGTCAGTCCCTGACTATTGACTGGCAATTATTGAATATACCTTTAGTAGAAATTTCGTCAAGTCTCATCCGTAAACTTTGCCATGACAGCCAGTCAATTCGCTATTTAGTCCCAGAATCGGTCAGATCCTACATTATCACTCATAATCTCTACTCAGTGGATACTTCCCATCCATAGAATGAAGAAGATTCTTACTTCTGTGGGAGATTCAAAATAAAGCAATATTCCAGAGTCGCGCCTCGTGAGTTCGACTCTTGATCTACTACGCAGTTTATCTATGCGCTTTACCGCTATTAATTGGTTTATGACATTTTAAAAGGCACATAGCCATGAACATCAGTGATCTGATAAATCTGCGGGTTTAAAAAAATAATGATTTGCTAGGGTTTCGGTAAATCTGAATAAATTATGTGTTTTTTTGATCGATCCAACAATTTATGGTTATAAATACTCCCCCCTTTGCGATATGATTGGGGTCAAAGATATCAATTTATAAGCATAAATACAGAGGACAAGGCACTGTGATTAGAGTCGCAATCAATGGTTTTGGGCGTATTGGACGTAACTTTGCACGCTGCTGGGTAGGCAGACAAAATAGCAACCTTGAGTTGATAGCTATTAATGACACATCAGACCCAAGGACCAACGCTCACCTCCTCAGGTATGACTCAATGTTGGGAAAGTTAAAGGATGTTGACATTGCAGCTGATGATAATTCTATTATCATTAACGGTAAAACGATTAAATGTGTATCGGATCGCAATCCTGAAAACTTGCCCTGGAAAGAGTGGGACATTGATCTGATTATTGAATCAACCGGCGTATTTACCAGCCGAGAAGGAGCGCAAAAGCATTTAAATGCTGGAGCAAAAAAGGTCTTGATTACTGCTCCTGGTAAAAACGAGGATGGTACTTTTGTCATGGGGGTGAATCATCATGATTATGACCATAAGCAGCACCATGTCATTAGTAACGCCAGCTGTACTACCAACTGCTTGGCTCCCATAGCTAAAGTGTTGAATGATAAATTTGGGATCATCAAAGGTACGATGACCACTACCCACAGCTACACTGGTGACCAGCGTTTACTAGATGCTTCTCATCGGGATTTAAGACGGGCGAGAGCAGCAGCTATTAACATTGTTCCTACCTCTACAGGTGCAGCAAAAGCAGTAGCACTGGTAATCCCAGACTTGAAAGGTAAGCTAAATGGTGTGGCTTTACGTGTACCTACCCCTAATGTTTCAATGGTAGATTTCGTAGTTCAAGTTGAGAAGCGTACTATTACTGAAGAAGTTAATCAAGCTCTCAAAGATGCCTCAGAGGGTTCATTGAAAGGTATTTTGGATTACAGTGATCTACAATTAGTATCTTCGGATTATCAAGGTAGTGACGCTTCTTCTATTATTGATTCCAGCTTGACCATAGTTATGGGTAATGACTTAGTGAAAGTTATGGCTTGGTATGACAATGAGTGGGGTTACAGCCAACGAGTTCTAGATTTGGCAGAACTAGTAGCTACAAAGTGGGCTTAGTTACTTAGTCCTGAGTGACTTTTGTCTATTGCATGAAATGTTGAAATCCCTGGCTGAGGCTTAAAACTTGGTCGGGGAGTTTTTTTTGTTGATCCTGTAAGATTACTTGGGAACCTGTTGTAATAGTTCCAACTATAGCAGCGCTTTTACCAAGTTTTGTAACTAGAGTGTGGGCTAGAACTTCTGGTAAGCACAGCACTAATTCAAAGTCTTCACCGCCATAAAGGGCATATTTTATTGCTTGTTCTGGTGTGAGCCAGTGGTTAAAAGTTGTCGGTAAGGGTATTTTACTGGCTTGGAGGATAGCGCCAACACCACTAGCACGGCAAATCTGCAAAATCGCATCTGCCAAGCCGTCGCTGCTATCCATGCCGGTAATGGGGGGATGGGGAAATGGAGGGCAGGATTCGAGAATTTGCCAGAGTATGGGTAAAACATCTAATCTTGGTTGGGGACGTTGGTGTGCTGTGATGAGTGTTTGTTTTTCTGTATCGCTGAGGTTTGGGGTTAATTCGGGATGTAAGAGCATTTGTAAGCCCGCATGGGATGCTCCATGAACACCTGTGACGACGATCGCATCACCTATTTGAGCAGTGGAGCGCCGGATAATTCTCTGGGGATGAACTTGACCAAAGGCGGTAATTGAGAGAGTGGTTACAGGCGATCGCACGATGTCACCGCCCACAATTACGGTATTGTATTTCTGGAGACATTCTGTCATTCCCTGATATAAACGCTCAACCCAACTCACCATCAGTTCACCAGGTAGTCCTAAACCGACGGTCATTCCTAAAGGAGAAGCCCCCATTGCGGCTAAATCAGATAAATTAGCAGCCACAGCCCGCCAACCAGCATCTTCAGGCGATGTGGTGACAGGACTAAAATGCACACCATCTACTAATACATCTGTGGTGACTACTAAAGATTGATCAGGTACTGTTGACAGTACTGCTGCATCATCGCCAATCATTCCTGGGGGACAGAAACGCTGTAATTTTGCTAAAATCCCTTGTTCGCCAATATCTTTAACTTTAGTCATTAGTCAATCAATTTTAGATTTTAGATTTTAGATTTTAGATTTTGGAAAAAAAAGAGGAGTGTAATCAACAACTCCTCAAACTTTTATATCTACTCAGGACTCAGAACTAAGAAATCTTTTAGACTGCTTGTGGCTCAACTAAATTTTCAATTCCCTGAATTACAGTTGCAGATTCAATTTTGTCACCTTCCTTGAGCTTATCCAAAATATCTTTACCGTCGGTGAGATAGCCAAAAACGGCATAGCGACCGTCTAACAGGTTTCTACCGGCGGGGGTGAGTTCTGGCTCAAACAAAAAGAAGAAAAATTGCGAGGAACCCCCATTTGCTTCCGTTTCCGGGCGAGCCATTGCTAATGCACCAAAGGAAGAAAAAGGCAAAACTGGCATATCCAGATAACGGCCAGCTTCTTCGAGAGTAATACCATAGGTGGGTTCGTCGTCACCTTCCACCAAAATCTCTAAAGGAACTGCACGGTATTTATTCGTTTTGGGATCAATGAAGCCTACTTCTTTTCCCGGTGGATCTCCAGTTTGTAAAACGTAAGATTGTTCGGAACGGGTAAATTCTAAGCCGTCGTAAAAACCTCTTCGGACTAAATCGACAAAGTTACCAGCTGTGACGGGGGCGCTATAACCATCCACAACCATAGTCAGGTCGCCTTTGCTGGTTTGAAATGCGATCGTGGCGCGACCTTTAAGTTGAGGGAGGTTGCTGTACTCAGCAGGAATTTCAAAGGGAAATTCTGTCACCATCGACTCTTCTAAAAGGGTAACTACATCCAGTAGTTTATTTCTCCCTTGGAGAATTTGTTCTTTGTCTTTAACTTTCACCGCTTCCCGTAGTGAATCTACGCCGGATTTTAATTCAGCAATCCAAGCTTCTGCTTGAGGTTGGCGTTCTTCGGGAACACTTGCTAGGATTTGGGTAGGTTTATCGAGAATGCGTGAGGCTCTTTTGAGGTCACTAGAGATAGCACCCCATCGGCGATTGGCTCGCAGTTGGTTGGAGATATCTTCTAAACTACCTTGCAGTTGCCGTACAGGTTTATTCTCTATAGGGAGTGCATACCTTAATAAAGCCTTGCCTTCAGTGATGGGATTTCCAGATGGTAGGGCGGCGTTACTAGGAGGAGTCCAACCAGCTGTGCTGATGCCTAAAAATATTGTTAGTAACAATATTGTCATTAAGCTGTTCTTCAGCCAGGACTTTAATATGTTAAACATGATGGAATAACTCAAATGCAATATGAAATTGTTGACTAGGCTTAACTCATCAATCATCTTCCCATAGTACGAGTGCTGAGTAATGAGGGAATTAAGGATGAGGAATGAGACAAAGAGCTATAATTCCCTTCTTGTGTATAGTTTTGTGAATACTAGGCTCACGGTTATCCCAGTCCCTAGTACCCAATCACTGAACTAATTAGTTGATGATTAATGATTAATGACTAATTGCTACTCTTGAAGGGTACAATAAATGCCGATTGTCTTCCACATTTTGAAAGTTTAATGATATCTAGTAACGATTTTCGACCCGGTGTATCAATTGTATTAGACGGGAATGTATGGCGTGTTGTGGAATTTCTCCACGTCAAGCCCGGTAAAGGCTCTGCCTTTGTGCGGACGAAATTAAAAAATGTCCAAAATGGCAGTGTTGTGGAAAAAACTTTCCGGGCTGGGGAAACTGTACCTCAAGCGAATCTGGAAAAAAGCACGATGCAACATACCTATAAAGAGGGCGATGAGTTCGTGTTTATGGATATGGAAACCTACGAGGAAAACAGATTAACCGCTACCCAAATTGGCGATCGCGTCAAGTACCTAACCGAAGGTATGGAAGCGAGTGTAATTCGTTGGGGTGAGCAAGTGCTAGAAGTGGAATTACCCAACTCTGTGGTTTTGGAAATTGTGCAAACAGATCCAGGAATCAAAGGTGATACGGCTACAGGTGGAACTAAACCAGCTGTGTTGGAAACCGGCGCAACTGTGATGGTTCCGTTGTTTGTAGCTCAAGGCGAACGTATCAAAATTGATACTCGTGAAGATAAATATCTCGGCAGGGAATAAGTTAGTCTGTTTCTAGAAGCAATTCTGATTTCAATCCCTGCTTTAGGGATTAAATCCCTGCCATAATTAAAATTTTGATTTACGGTTAGGTCGAGGTAATAAAAACTGTGCCATTGGAATTTAATGAAATCCGCCAACTGTTGGCAACTATCGCCCAAACAGATATTGCAGAAGTAACGCTGAAAAGCGATGACTTTGAACTAACTGTACGTAAATCCGGTTCAGCCGCAACGTCAGCACCACCAAGTCAAATGATGGAGGTGGGAACTAGTCGGATTTTAGAGAATGCTGTAAATACTCCCAGTGTGCAGTTGTCAGCAAATCCCCCATCAACTATTGATCAGAGATTAGTAGAAGTGGATTCCCCTATGGTCGGAACGTTTTATAGCGCTCCCGCACCAGGTGAAGCACCGTTTGTAAAAGTGGGCGATCGCGTCCGCAGTGGTCAAACAGTCTGTATCATTGAAGCTATGAAGCTGATGAATGAAATTGAGGCTGAGGTATCCGGGCAGGTTATGGAAATTCTCCTGCAAAATGGGGAACCTGTGGAATATGGCCAGGCTTTGATGCGAATTAACCCTGATTAGGGATTAATCCATCTATCAATATCAGTTATTGGTAAAATTCTCTGTTCTGGCGGGGAAATCTTCATAAAATAAGCGTTACTATTAACGCCATCAGTGGTGCAATAACTAGCCTAATACTTCCCCCTGTGAAGTCAGCCGATGCGCCCACCGTTGTGAAACTTGCTATGGGATGTTCGCGCAGAGTCTCCTAAAGTAGAAAAATGGGTGCAAGAATTGGTAGAGGTGACACAGATTTCCCCAGCAAATGTTTCTCAAAGCCTGAAGGTAATGTGGCAAGATAGAATCCTTGGCCGCCGCAGTAAAGGGACTTGCGCTTACTACCAGGTAGCAGATCAAATGATTTTTTAATTTTGTAATCGGGTGTGCGATCGCTTGGCCACTAGGCTGGAAAACCAAGCTCGCAGTTTTCGCTGGCTGAATGGCAAATGCTGAGTCAGTCGTCAGTTATCAGTGAACAGTAACCAGAGCCTAGACTGATAACTGATAACTGATAACTCAACTAAAGCGGATAGTTTTGCTGAAAGCTTTCACGAGTTAAGGGCTGTTGCAATTCCAAACCCTCACCGCCTAAGACATCTAACTGTTTTCCGTCTACCTCAATGTATACTTTAGCGTTGGGATTTAGAGTTGTAGCAGTATAAACCACTTGTCCGACACGACCGATCATTGAGGCACTACCGCCACCTACGGTAAAATCGTTAGATAAATTAACGTGAACTTCATCATTTTCCGTCTTCACCCCCAGCAGTTGGGTTCCTTGGGGAATAGTTGTAGAATCTGTGCCTTCTGTTGGTCCCTCCAATAAAGTTCGGAAAGCTTGTTCTAAGGCTTGGTTCGGTTGTATGGCCGCTAATTGAATCGGCTGGGGAACCAAATCAAAACTTGTAGCGCTGGGTTTGAGCCAATAAACACTAGGTGTTTGCTGGTTAGGCTGTGTAACGTTATGAGATGGCTGGATTGGTGTAGGTGTTTGGTTGGAAGCAAGCCAAGCTACGCCACCACCCACCGCGACAACTGCTGCTGATATTACTGCAATTACACCTGAAGAAATACGTTTAGATCCTTGCTGGTTATTCATATTTAAAACCTTGGTGACAGAAGAGTGAGATAGCGTGTTTCAAAGGAACAGCTTGTTTAAAGACGATATGGATACCTGGGGAGTTTCTTAAAATCTCAAGAGGCGTTGATTTATGAAAATTATACTGAGGTGATATTTTGCCTGTTTCCATCCCAATACTAGATTTAAATGGGAAATCTTCTTACTGAGGCTATTTCACAAATTTATCATCTTGCACCTATAGTAACTGTATTTCATGTTTAATTTTAGGTTGATATTTATAGTCCATTAGGTCAACCTTAATGTAAATATAATCCTTTCTGAAAATACGGATACTAACTGGGTGAATCAGAAAATATTTAAGAATTTACATCCTCACTATTAGTAAAATTAAATATACATAGGTATGTAGTATCTAAATTTATGTGTGATTTTACGTGGTAAAGCAATCTGCCCCTTTAATATATTAATCAAATTCTCCAGAGATAGATACTAAAATTTTCAGATCCATATACATATAAGCTGAGAAAAAAGTGAGGATATAAACAGGTAATTAAACCCTAACTATGATAATTTTTTAGTCTATTACCTGGTATAATTAAATTTTATAACTACTAGGCTTAAAGTATCAAATTTGTTAATTTACGATGAAAACTCTGCAACAGTCCCCAAAACTCAGAGAAGTATTTCAAAAAAAGATAAGTGCTAAAAAATCTACTAAGCGCCAAGAAATAAATCAAGTATTAGGTAATAGTTTATTAGGTCAATTAGGTTCATTTGTATATGAATTTAAACAAGTCAAAAATCAATTAAAAGGTAGTAGCGGTGAGTGGTTTGTATCAACTATTTTAAAATCATTTCCAGATACTTGGATAATGTTTAATAATGCGTTAATACCCACTGATGATTTAGGTGGTTTAACAGAGATTGACCACTTAATTATTGGCTCAAAAGGCATTTTTTTATTAGAAATTAAAACATGGAAAGGATCTTTTACTGCATATCAGGATAAATGGAAACGTAGAGAAGGTAAAAATTGGGTATCACTTTCTGATAGTCCTACTTCTCAAAGTGCTTACCATCAAAAAATGTTTAGTCGATGGATAGTTTCTCTATTTCCCAATCTACCTGATAATTGTATTTACGCTCCTGTGGTTTTTCCCATAGCTCAATGGTTAGGAATTAATAAGTGTTCAGTACCAGTTTTTCAAGGTGTCCCCGCATTACTGCAAATGATGGTTAGTTGTTCTGATTGTTTAACACCAGCCCAAGTACAGTTAATTGCTGAAGCTGTGAGTAATTATAAAATTCCTGAAAATACTAACCCAATACCTAAAATAATTCCCAAACCAAAACTTGTTAAACGTCAAAATCATAGCAGTTAATACTGTTATTGGCAGGCCAAACACCTGCCTAATAAGAGATATATCTTAACCTGCTATTGCCTCATTAATCCACTGTTGCAGGGTATTAACTACTTCCTCAACGGCTATTTCTTGAGTTTCACGGGTAGCGCGTTTTACTACTTCGACTTTGCCATTTTTAATTGCGCGACCTGTAACTATTCTATATGGAATACCAATTAAATCAGCATCTTTGAATTTTACTCCGGCGCGTTCGTCTCGGTCGTCGAGTAATGTTTCTACACCTGCTTTGTTCAGTTCAGTATAGAGTTTTTGCGCGATTTCGAGTTGTTGAGCATCTTTAATGTTGGGAATGGTGACGATCGCATGATATGGTGCGATCGCAACTGGCCAAATAATGCCATCTTGATCATAAGATTGTTCTACAGCCGATTGTGCCAACCTGGATACACCTACGCCATAGCAACCCATGAGTAGGGGATTTTCTTCACCTTGTTCGTTTGTATAGGTTGCGCCCATAGCCTCGGAATATTTTGTCCCCAGTTGGAAAATATGACCGACTTCAATCCCTCTGGCTGTTTGTAGAGTTTGTTCAGGGTCATGAACCGCGCGATCGCCTGGTCTGGCCTTCCGTATATCTACTACTAATTCAGGTAGTTTAAACTGCTCTCCCCAATTAGCACCCACAACGTGATAGTCACTTTCATTTCCACCAGTCACAAAGTTTTTTAAATCAACGGCGGTGTAATCAACTAACCGCAAAAACTGAGAATCTAACTGTTTATTAGCAGTAATATACTCATCTCCAATATCCGGCGCAATATAACCTAAAGGTAAAGATTTTGCCGCCCATGTTTGTTGCATTTCGGCATTTGGTACATCCAAACCAATAATAGCTGTACCGCCATAATTAGCAGCCAGTTTGGTCAATTCATTCTGCAACTTCACCTCATTAACTTCCTGATCACCCCGAATATTTATTAATACTAAAACTGTCATCCCATTATCATAAACGGTTTGATAAAGGACATTTTTGACAATTTGCGTGGGTGAACATTTGAGAAAATTACAAACTTTTTCTATGGTTTCTGTTCCTGGTGTTTGCCGTTTTTCATAACTTGTAAAAGGAGAAGTTTCCGCATCCGCAGGTAAAGAAACGGCTTTTTCTACATTAGCCGCATATTTGCCATCTTCAGTGTAGAGAACGTCATCTTCTCCCGCATCTGCTAACACCATAAATTCTGTGGAACCAGAACCGCCAATCGCCCCAGAATCAGCCTCTACAGCCCGGAATGCTAAACCAGAACGGCGGAGCATATTGCTGTAGGCTTGATACATATCTTGGTAGGTTTCCTTGAGACTAGCTTCATCCACATGGAAAGAATAGCCGTCTTTCATAATAAATTCTCTTCCCCGCATCAAGCCAAAACGGGGGCGAATTTCATCACGGAATTTAGTTTGAATTTGATATAAATGTAACGGTAGTTGGCGATAGGAGTGAATCATATCACGGGCAACGGTGGTAATGACTTCCTCATGAGTCGGACCTAATCCTAATTGTTGTTCACGACGGTCGATGAGGGAAAACATAATTCCTTCGGCTTTGGTGTATGTATCCCACCGTCCCGATTCTTTCCATAATTCTGCGGGTTGTAATTGGGGAAGGAGACATTCCTGTGCGCCTGTAGCGTTCATTTCTTCGCGGACAATTTGGGAAACTTTTTGTAGTACCCGCCACATCAATGGTAAATAAGCATAAACACCGCTACCGATGCGACGAATGTACCCTGCACGAAGTAATAATTTATGGCTGGGAATCTCCGCATCAGCTGGATCATCCCTGAGTGTTACGAATAACATTTGTGACAGTCGCATCGTTATTTTCCCTTTCCAGAATTACTAGTCTTTAAAATTGGTTAAGTCTATAATTTTCCATCAATCAGGAGCAAATTACCTTGTCAGATGCAATTTACCAAGCACAACCACCCCTAGAATTTATTCCTCCGGCTTTCAATCCCTTAGTTCTTCGGGTTTTTCATCTGTTGTTACCGAGTTGGATTAGCTGGAAAACAGCTATTAGCCAAGTGGAAGCAGATAATGTCGAGGTTTTAGTGGATCTTTATCGCCAGTTTCGAGAGGGTAAAGTTCGTTTTGTGTTGGCATTTCGCCATCCTAAAACAGATGATCCTTTTTGTTTGACCTATTTATTTTCTCAACTCGTGCCAAAATTAGCACGAAAGCAGAACACAGCGCTACAAATGCCGATTCATGCCCATTTTATCTATGATCGGGGGATTCCTCTCTGGGCGGGTTCCTATGCGGGTTGGATTGCTTCGCGGTTAGGAGGGACTTCGATTCAAAGGGGTAAGGCTGACTGGACAGGGTTGCGTTCGGCGCGTGATTTGTTTGCTAATGGGAGGTTCCCGATGGCTGCTGCGCCAGAAGGTGCTACTAATGGTTTGTCGGAATTTATCAGTCCTTTGGAACCGGGGATCGCTCAGTTAGGCTTTTGGTGTGCGGAGGATTTGCAAAAGCAGGAACGCTCGGAACAAGTTTTAATTATACCAGTGGGAATTAAATATAGTTATGTTTCTGCTCCTTGGAGGGCGATCGCCAATCTATTAACTGAGTTAGAAGCGGCTAGTGGTTTGGTGGTAACTCCGGGACAGGAAAATCAGCTTCCCTGTTTAGAGTCTCTTTATCCCCGGTTATTGACTTTAGCAGAGCATTTGCTGTCTTTAATGGAAGATTTTTATAAGCGGTTTTATCATCAAAGTTTGCCGGATGCTGAAACGATAGCAGCAGAAACAACTGACCGTAATGCGGTTTTAGTCATTCGGTTACAAGCTTTATTAGATACAGCTTTACGGATATCTGAGGAATATTTTAACTTATTATCCAGAGGACAGTTAAGCGATCGCTGTCGTCGGGTAGAACAGGCTGGGTGGAATTATATATTTAGAGAAGAGTTTCAGGATATCAAAGCATTATCACCTGTAGAGATAGCATTAGGCGATCGCGTTGCTGAAGAAGCCAATTCCCGAATGTGGCACATGAGATTAGTTGAAGGCTTTGTGGCCGTTTCTGGTAATTATATCCGCGAAAAACCCACAGCCGAAAGATTTGCCGAGACAACTTTAATTTTATGGAAAATGATCGCTCGCATTAAAGGTGATAAAGTTAGCCAGATGCCGCAACTAGGTGAGAAAAAGGTAAAGATTACCATTGGTGAGCCGATATCAGTTTCAGACCGTTATCCAGCCTATAAAGAAAATCGTTTAGGTGCAAGACAAGCTGTCGCAGATTTAACGAATGATTTGCAGCAAGAGTTAGAGAATTTGATTTAAATGTAAATTATTAAAGTTTGTAGTAAGGACTTTACTTCTCTGATTCTATTCTGAAAGCAATTTTGCCTGGGTAAAATAAAAATATTTTTGTCTGACTCTTTTTGAGAATTAGTAAATAATTTGTAGGGTGCGTTACGATTCTCTAACGCACCGATTAAAATGTTCACAAAAAAGAAGCGGGGATCTTTTTAGACATCCTCTAAAGATTTCAAAATCTCCTCTAATTCTTCCCTGGTTTCTTTTGCAAACTGCACACTACCAATACTAACGATAATTCCCCCTCCTGCGGTCAGACTCGCTTCCGGAATTTTATCTAAATATAATAAACCCACACCCAATAAAGTTATAATTGCTGATGCGGTGGTTACAGCTAAAGCTAGGTTAAAGGTAAGTTGGGTTTGACGGATAAATTCAGCGATGATTTTTTGTTTCATTTCTTCCATGACTTCCTGTTCATTATTTTTTGAATTTTGTTTACTTTGGGGGAAAAATGGAATTTTCATAATTTTTAGTTCTTTGGATTTGATTTTTTTTCCTGACTTGCTTACATAGTAGGTAATTCACAATGTTTTGGAAAGGGATATTAGGTAATGATTATTAATAAATTTTCCCTAATGTTTAGGGATTTTAGGGAAATATCAATACCCCAAATTCCCTAGACAACAATAATCCATACTTGCTATAGTTTAAATAATCAATCTACTACTAATATATATTTATGAATAAACTGGGTAAAGTACAAGCTAGTGAGTCGGGAAAAGCTAAAATCAAATCTCTATATGATAAGAAAAAAGCTGGTTTTACTATTGAATCCCTAGCAAAAAAATCTCAAGCAAGTGAGGATCAAATCAAATATTTAGTAGGACAAAATCGCCCTAATATTACAGCAGTTGATACATTCGTAATTGAAAATGTGGTCAATGCTATAAATGCAGGACTTGAAAAAAATGGTATGGATGAAAGACTCAAACCTTCAGATATTGTTGATGATTGGTTTCCACCACTAATACCAGATGAATTTAAAACCGTAATTGCAGATAAAACACAAATATTTTGTGGACGCAAATTTGTATTTAATGCAATTCAAGAATTTATCGAAAATAATAAAAGTGGTTATTTTACAATTATTGGTGATGCAGGAATGGGTAAAAGTGCTATAGCTGCTAAATATATAGTAGATAATCCCGGAACAAGTTGCTTTTTTAATATTCGTGCAGAAGGTAAAAACCGTCCCGATATATTTGTTAAATTAATTCGTCAACAATTAGTAAATCAGTTTGAGTTGCAAAAGGTAGAAAATGATGATTTATCTACTTTATTAACTAAAGCCAATGCAAAATTATCTAAATTTGAAAATTTCGTCATTGTTATTGATGCTTTAGACGAAGTTGATCAAGAAGATCATGGTAATTTATTAAATTTACCAATGTATTTACCGGATAAGGTTTATATTATTCTCACTAGAAGACCTTATAATTCAGATGATAAAAGATTAAACCTTTCCCCAAATACTCAGTATGCAGAATTGGATTTAAGAAAATATGAAGAAAAAAGTAATGATGATGTCAAAACCTATATTTTAAAATTTATGGGTTTAGATAAATATAAAGCAGGGCTGGAAAATTGGATTAATCAACAAAATCATTTGAGTATAAATAAATTTTTGGAAACTATTGCTGCTAAAAGTGAAAATAATTTCATGTATTTACGCTATGTATTAGAAGCAATAGCAGACGGATTTTATAACGACGAAAAACTAGAACAATTACCCGCAGGTTTGCAAGGATACTATGAGAGTCATTGGCGCATTATGGGAATGGCAACTAAACCCTTACCCAAGGATAAAATCAAAATCATTTATGTAATGTGTGCTTTAAAAAGTGCCGTATCCCGTGAAATGATTGTGAAATATTCCCAAGAAGATAATCTCAAAGTGCAGGAAGTTCTCAAAGATTGGACACAGTTTTTACAGGAACAAAACACCTATCAACCGCCTCGTTATCGCTTTTATCATGAGAGTTTTCGGGATTTTTTAGAACGTCGGGAGATAGTGGAAGCTGCGGGGGTAAGCTTACCAGAAATTAGCGCCGAAATTGCTAAGAATATGGGTGAGGGATTAATACTATGAGTAACTTTCGCTCTTGGTTTGATCAACAGTCAGAGGAAGCAAAAGAACAGTTTTTAGGTGAATATACCCGGTTATTATTAGATAGTAAAAAATATACAAAACTGTTTCAATTACTAGCTAACTACTACTTTATTGAAGCAAAAATAAATCATCCCTTATTTGGATTACCAGCACTAATTGAAGATTATGATTTATTAGATACTTCCGAAATAAAGAATAATTCAAAATATGCGAAAATAATTAAAGCATTAAATTTCATTCAAAGGGCTTTATTTAGGTCAATACATATAATATTTCAAGATCCAAAACAACTCAAGGGACAGCTATCAGCACGACTAACATATTTTGATTTACCAGAAATTAAAAATTTATTAGCACAAATCGCCACAGATAAAAATATAGGTGTATATAGTTTAATAGGTAGCCTCACACCTCCTGGTGGTGGGGGATTAATTCGCACTCTAAAAGGACATAGTAAATTGGTAACGGCGATCGCAGTTACACCCGATGGAAAAACCGTGATTTCTGGTTCACATGACGAGACTATCAAAATTTGGGATTTGGGAACAGGAACACAAAAGTTCACCCTTCAAGGTCATAGTGACTGGGTAAATGCGATCACAGTTACACCCAATGGAAAAACCGTGATTTCTGGTTCACGTGACAAGACTATCAAAATCTGGGATTTGGGAACAGGTCAAGAAAAGTTCACCCTTCAAGGTCATAGTGACTGGGTAACAGCGATCGCAGTTACACCCGATGGAAAAACCGTGATTTCTGGTTCACGTAACAAGACTATCAAAATCTGGGATTTGGGAACAGGAACACAAAAGTTCACCCTTCAAGGTCATAGTAACTCGGTAACGGCGATCGCAGTTACACCCGATGGAAAAACCGTGATTTCTGGTTCTGATGACAAGACTATCAAAATCTGGGATTTGGGAACAGGAACACAAAAGTTCACCCTTGAAGGTCATAGTGACTCGGTAAAGGTGATCGCAGTTACACCCGATGGAAAAACCGTGATTTCTGGTTCTGATGACAAGACTATCAAAATCTGGGATTTGGGAACAGGAATAGAAAAGTTCACCATTCGAGGTCATAGTGACTCGGTAAAAGTGGTCGCACTGACACCCGATGGAAAAACCCTGATTTCTGGTTCAGGTGACAAGACTATCAAAATCTGGGATATAACTCAGCAAAAAAAAGGATTCTTTGGTTTTATTTATGAACGTATAAGATCAAGATCAAGATTAAAGTTCACCCTTGACGGTCATAGTGATTCGGTAAATGTGATCGCAGTCACACCCGATGGAAAAACCGTGATTTCTGATTCAGATGACAAGACTATCAAAATCTGGGATTTGGGAACAGGAACACAAAAGTTCAACCTTACTGGTCATAGTGACTCGGTAGGTGCGATCGCACTGACACCCGATGGAAAAACCCTGATGTCTAGTTCAAGAAAGACTATCAAAATCTGGGATTTGGGAACAGGAACACAAAAGTTCACTCTTGAAGGTGATAGTCGCGGCCGGAAAAATGGGGACTGGGTAAATGCGATCGCAGTTACACCCGATGGCAAAACCGTGATTTCTGGTTCTGATGACAAGACTATCAAAATCTGGGATTTGGGAACAGGAACAGAAAAGTTCACCATTCGAGGTCATAGTGACTCAGTATATGAACTCGCAGTTACACCCGATGGAAAAACCCTGATTTCTGGTTCAGGTGACAAGACTATCAAAATCTGGGATATAACTCAGAAAAAAAAAGGATTCTTTGGTTTTATTTATGAATGTATAAGATCAATATTAAATCAAGATCGAGTTCAAATTAAAAATGCTAGTAACTGGGTAGATGTGATCGCACGCATAGCCGTTTGTATTTGTGTTTTGTCCGTTTGTATTTATGCTTTTATTTATGAACATATAAGATCAAGATCAAGATTAAAGTTCACCCTTGAAGGTCATAGTAACTCGGTAAATGCGATCGCAGTCACACCCGATGGAAAAACCGTGATTTCTGGTTCTCATGACCAGACTATCAAAATCTGGGATTTGGTAACAGGAACAGAAAAGTTCACCCTTCATAGTAGCTGGGTAAATGCGATCGCACTCACACCCGATGGAAAAACCGTGATTTCTGGTTCAGATGACAACACCATCAAAATGTGGGATTTAGAAACAGGGAAAGAAATAGCAACGTTCACAGGAGAAAGTCCTATAAAATGCTGTGCAGTTGCTCCTGATGGGGTGACAATTGTTGCGGGGGAAGAATCAGGAAGGTTACATTTTCTGCGTTTGCAAGGAAGGTGACAGATGAATAGTTTATCTTTCTCTGCTTCAGCAAAGAATGAAAATTTTGTCGGTCGTGATTTTGTCTTCTCTGCAATTAATAATTTTCTCCACCGTTACCCCAAGGGTTATTTAACAATTGTCGGTGTTCCTGGTAGTGGTAAAAGTGCGATTCTTGCCCAATTGCTACGGCAAAATCCTGATATTATTTATTATAATGCCCAAGTTCCTGGTAAAAATCGGCTTGAGGAATTTTTAACAGATATTTGTACACAGTTAAGTTTATGGTTAGATAATTTTTATAGCACCACTCCGCAAGGGAGGAGGGAGATAGAAGTTGTCAATGCAAATGAGGGAAGTTGGTTATTTTCTAATTTATTGCAACAAGTCAGCGAGAAGTTATCACCAGAGAACAAATTAATTATTATTATTGATAGTTTGGATCGGGTTGATATTAATAGTCAAGCTGTGGGAACGAATTTATTTTATCTACCGCGATATTTACCCAATCAAGTTTATTTTATTTTCGCTCGTCGTCCTTATCAACGGTCTCATTCTGGGTTGTTAATTGAAGCTCCATCACAGGTTTTAGATTTAGCAGATTATCCGGAGGAAAATCGGGAGGATGTCCGGGAATTTTTGCGGAGGAACCTAACCCCCCTAACCCCCCTTCCCTACGAGGGAATGGGGGAACAAGACCTTCCTAACTCCCCTTTCCTCCCAGGAGAGGGGTTGGGGGAGAGGTCAAACCTCATTGGGGAAAATGAAGAAAATTTTAGGTATGTGCAGCAGGTTTTAACTGCTTTTAATTATGGGTTTTATGATGATCATGATGTTAATGCAGTTCCCCCAGGTTTGGAGGTTTACTATCAAGAACTTTGGGGAAAAATGCAGGGTGATGGTTTATCTGATGTTGCTGTAAATGTGTTGGGGGTTTTGACTAGTGGGGAAATGCAACCGCTTTCAATGTTGGATATTAGTAAGGTTATTAATGAGGATGTTTTTGATGTGATGGAGGTTTTGGAAGGTTGGTTGGAGTTTTTGCAAGTAATATCTACGGGGAAGGAAGTTAAATATCAGTTATATCATTATGGTTTTAGGGAATGGTTGAGGGGTTGTTTAAGTTGCTGATTAAGAGTTTTTTTTTCACGCAAAGGCGCAAAGACGCAAAGGTAGGATAGTTAATTATTTACAGCAGGTTGTAGGTAAATTAAGTATATATATTAATGTTCAAACTCTTGTGGGGTGGGCATCTTGCCCGCCATTGTGTACCTCACATAACTGAAATGTGCTGTAAATCCCAGTTTGAATTTAAATTTTTTGATTAATTTTAATAAATCCTAGTAAAGTAGAGACTTTGTTTGGCTACCAAGTCTCTACCAAAATATATGTTTGTAGTTTCTTTTAAGCAAGAGATAAAAGTGCTTAATCGGCTACCTCATTGACGGGGAACCTATCAATTAATTGAATCGCCCGATAAGCGTTGCGCTGGAAATCTTTGGATAAATTGGGAACGTGGGGGATCTGAGATAATAAATCTAAGGTGCGCCGTAAAATTCTCACCACGTCGCCTTCATCCAAAGTGGTCTTTTCACAGAGTTCTGTCCAGGGTGTTCCTAGCGCCCATTGTTCTACTATGGCAATTAATTCCAGTTCTAACCATATAGGCAAAGCGACATTATACCGCCGTTGCACTTGAAAGACTTTGCGGCGAATGTTCCGCAGTTTTGCCAGGGCTTCTACTACTTCGTTACTGAGATCAAAGTGTACTCTACTATCTGGACGAGGGGTTTCTACAACTAAAGCTGCTGCTGCTGCGGCTAAATGGTGGGGATCTAAATGTTCTAATTCACCACTGGCGAAGACTAAACCCAGCCATAATTCATTTTCTCCGCGAATGGCGGCGGCGATTTGCCCTAATTCGGTGGGGACTAGGTTATCTAAAGCGTCAAAGTGTTGCAAGATGGAAATTAAATTGACAAATTCTTCCCAATGCCGTTGGGAGTGTTCGTCAACTTGTGATTGTAATTGTTCTAGTTCGGCTTCTAATTCTATATAACGCGCCCGGCGTTTGAATATTTTGCCCACATTCCCTGATTGATGGATGGGATTAACTTCTAATTGCTCTTGGACGGCGGTAACGCGGCTGAGTTGTTCTACCACTTCTGGAGGCATATATAATGAGCCTTCGACTTCGGGTATGCGTTGGGCGATCGCAAATGTTTCTTCACTCCCACGCAGTGATTTCCCCGGTTTAATGGCTAATTCTGCTGGTGGTATGATATGCTCTGGCACATCTACTCTGGGTAATTCTGCATACAAATCCACCACATCCCCAGTTGTCACCACATACCAGCGATTATCTTGCCCTAAACATACCAAGTAAGGAGCTTGGGCAGCACCTGGTGTTTTTCCTACCAATACTGCTGTTATGGGTGTAGAAACGGCGATGTTTTCACCTTTGAGACTTAACAGAGTTCCAGACACTGCAAAGCTCAACATCATCACAAATTCTTCTTGGCGATTTTCCACTGCTTGTTCTTGCAGAGTGGTCAATAACTGACGTTCTACTCTCAGCCGTTGCCGCAATTTTTCATAAACTGATATTTCATGTTCACTAACTGTAGCGATTTGTGTTTCCAGTTGGGTTAATTGGGCTTGCAGTTCTGCCATCTCTTCATACTCTGGTCTTAAATGCAGAGTTGCCATATACTGCCCAAAACTGCGTTCTATGAGTTCCTTCGCTTGCTCCAGAGTGTGGATTTGCAGCAAGTTCAGTACCATCCCATAGCTTGGTGTAAACTGACTCACCAAGGGGTCTGGTTGAGATGTAGCTAAGTACGCTGCTTCTTTGGAACCTTCAAAGGGGGTTTGGACTGTGACCACATGACCTTGTAAATCCATACCTCGCCGACCAGCACGCCCAGCCATTTGCAGAAATTCCGAAGGGTTTAACAGGCGATGTCCAGAGTCAGTCCGTTTAGAAAGGGTGGAAATTACTGTGGTCCGGGCTGGCATATTGATTCCCGCCGCTAGGGTTTCGGTGGCGAAAACCACTTTAATTAGCCCTTGCTGAAAGAGTTCTTCTACTAGTCCTTTCCACGCAGGTAAAATCCCGGCATGGTGAGCAGCAATACCTCTATATAGGGGGGCAATTTGCCCAGAACGCCCAGCTTCAGGATTCCGGCTGAGAAAATCATCTATTTGCCGCCGTAATATTTGCGATTCATCGTTATTTACTAACCATAAATCACCGACTTCGGCCACGGCTTTATCACATCCCCGGCGACTGAAGATAAAGTAAATGGCTGGGAGCATATCCCGTTGCTGTAGGTGGCTGAGGGTATAAGCGATGGTGGGGGCTTCTGGTCTGCCACCTTTACCCCTGTCTCCTTGCTTTCTTCTGCCTCTGTTTGCTAGTCGGGGGTTAATTTTGGTGTTGTTATCGTTGAGGAGGGGAAATAGCCCTTTGGGATTGCAATAGTAAAATTCTAAGGGGACTGGACGGAAATTGGAATAAATTAGGTCGGTGGGACCGTGGACGCGATTTAGCCAGTCGGTGAGTTGATCGCTGTTGGCAACGGTGGCGGAAAGGGCTACTAGCTGAATTTTACGAGGACAGTAGATAATTGATTCTTCCCATACTGTACCTCGTTGGCGATCGTTCATGTAGTGGCACTCATCTAGCACTACGGCTTCCACATCTACTAAGGAAATACCAACTTGCCCGATGGGTGTGCCATAGAGCATATTGCGGAAGATTTCTGTTGTCATCACCAGAATTGGTGCATCCCGGTTAATGGAAATATCTCCGGTTAACAGTCCCACTTGGTCGTAACCAAATTCTTCGCGGAAATCACGTAATTTCTGATTTGACAAGGCTTTGAGGGGAGTGGTGTAAAATACCCGTTTCCCCCGCGATAATGCTCTATAGATGGCATATTCCCCAACTAAGGTTTTGCCGGAACCTGTGGGCGCACAGACGACTACGGAACGTCCAGAATTTAGGGACGCGATCGCATCTTGTTGGAACTGATCAAGTTCAAAGGGAAATATTAACCCTAAGTCAAGTTTGGGAGATGGTGCGGGATAATTCACTCAATCAAATTTGCAACCGGACTTTTTATTATATTAACGGCTATGTTTTGACATACCTCCTCGTCCTAAAGAAGCGAGGATTCCTTGACACTTCGCTGGAACACGCCACAAGTGGTCTTATCGTCCCTCCATGTCCGTTTAAAGTCTCCCAATGCCCTATGGCGACTATGCCCAAATTTTAACATAAAGCCGTCCTAGAAGGCGATGCACTGAGCAGTTCGACCCTTCGACAGGCTCAGGGCATCGCAGGCTCACTGTAACACGTGTCGAAGTGACGGGGCTTGTATCCCATTATTTTCGGTCAACTTCGTTAGTCATTGGGGATTAGTCAATCAATTTTAGATTTTAGATTTTAGATTTTGGATTGCAGTATAATCTAAAATCACTTTCTCCAAAATCCAAAATTCTTT
The DNA here is from genome assembly GCF_034931085.1 of Nodularia harveyana UHCC-0300. Taxonomy (NCBI): domain Bacteria; kingdom Bacillati; phylum Cyanobacteriota; class Cyanophyceae; order Nostocales; family Nodulariaceae; genus Nodularia; species Nodularia harveyana. The sequence continues at coordinate 73,062 of NZ_JAYGHG010000012.1, forward strand.
ACTCCCCACACCTCCCACACTCCCCTGCTTGTTATTTCCCTAATTCTTGCGATCGCAGTGCTGCCGCTTTTACTGCTTCAATAACCGCAGAGCGAAATCCTGCCTTTTCTAGTTGGGCTACACCAGCAATTGTTGTACCACCGGGACTGGTAACACTATCTTTGAGTTCTGCGGGGTGAACTTTGTTTTCTTGTAACAGTGTTGCTGTTCCTAAGACAGTTTGTAGGGCTAGTTGATTGGCGACGCTTCTGGGTAAACCGGCGGCTACTCCCCCATCGGCGAGTGATTCTACCATCAAAGCTACATAAGCAGGGCCACTACCAGATAGTCCTGTGACTGCATCCATCAGCATTTCGGAAACTTCTACCACTTGTCCCACTGCTGCAAAAACTTGATGTGCTATTTTTTGATGCTTGGGGCTAGTGTATGCACCTAAACAAATAGCCGTAACTCCTGCCCCCACTGTGGCGGGGGTGTTGGGCATGGCTCTAACTACTGGTAACTGGGGAAATGCTGATTCTAGTTGGCTTAAGGATACTCCAGCTAAAATAGAGATGACGAGGGGTGAGATTTGGATCGTCAGGATATCTGCTAATTCTTGGGCGATCGCACTGAATATCTGGGGTTTTACTGCTAAAAATACTACTTCGCTGGCTTCTGTAAAGACTAAACCATTATCTGAAGTTACAGTTATATTATATTTCTGCCGCAAATAACTTTGGCGTGTCGGTAAGGGTTCGCTAACTATCACCTCTGATGGTTGATAGATTTCCCGCGCAATTAAGCGGGATAAGAGCGCTTCTCCCATTACCCCGCCACCAATTAAGCCAAATTTAATAGTCATTCAATTATATAGTCAATAAGAGCAGGTTTAAACCATTAATTGATGGTAAGATACCATATTTTGTTAAACCCGCCCGTACAATTATCAAAAATCCTGGTTGCTGAACTTTTGACTAATTTATGGTTACTGTACCATGCGGTTAACGTCGTTACCCCAGGATTGATTGGAACTGGTTGCGGGACGTGCAGGACGAGCGGGGGTTTGTGGTACTTCATGAATAACTCCGCCTTGGGTGCTAACTTGCACACAACTGGGCGTAAACAAAAAGATGCTTTCTCCGATGCGTTCTTGATGTCCATCAAGGGCGTAAGTTCCACCTGCGACGAAATCAACTGCTCTTTGTGCTTGATCTGGGTCCATGATGGTCAGGTTTAACACAACTGACTTACGCTCTCTCAGGGCTTGAATCGCCTGGGGCATTTCTTCAAATGTACGCGGTTCAAGTACCAATACTTCTGAAATCCCGTTGATCGCTCCTGGCATATTAATTACATTTCCCATCGTAGACTTTGATCCTGTGGCTACATCATCACCCATTGTAGTTATGGGTTCTCGCCAGCGTCGATTTTGAGCAGGGATTTCTGCTGGTGCTGGTTGAGGATTTTGTTCTTGGTACAGGTTTTGGTAGTTACCAGCATCTGTATCTGCTTCTTCGTCGTAGTATTCGTATTCCACTGGTTCATTGAGACCTACAAAGTCTCGTAGTTTACCGAATATGTTGTTCATTGTTATGCTCCTGATAAGATTTACCCTGATTGTTTTGGCTGCGAGTTAATGTAGCCGGACTGAATAGCTACAAAGTCTAGACAGCTTAGTAATTTTATCGCTATTTGTAGCTTCTACTACAACTAGGGTTGATGAATTTATATTTTGGGGAACGCCTGTAGATTAACTCAGACTCAATTAATGAGTCAAGATTATAGACTAATGATTGTGAGAAATAAAGATGACTTTACCCCATTTTTTTGTGGTTCGTCACCTGGGGTAAATTTAAATCAATGTCTGATATAGCATCAGTGAACACCGAAAATACTCAGTATTCTATCCCTACTGCTATTAGTGGCAGAACCAAAAATTAATGATTTTTACCCTAAGTGCGGTTACCAAATAAAATAGTTCCTAATCTTACCATCGTTGCGCCAGCTTCCACTGCCAGTTGGTAGTCTCCTGACATACCCATTGACAGTGAGTCCATTTTTAAGTGAGACCAGTTTTGCTGCTGGATTTTTTGGGCTAATTCTTGTGTACTTTTAAATACTTTGAGTATTTCAGTGTCGGTCAAACCTAAAGGCGGAATTGTCATCAAACCTTGAATTTGTAAAGTTTTACACTGGTTGAGGTCGGGTAAGTCCACTAATAGTTCTGGGACAGTCCAACCAGACTTGTTGGGGTCAGGGAGAAGTTTCACTTGTAGACAAACTTGAGGAGTAACTCCTAGCTGTTGCGCCAATTTATTTAAGCGCTGCGCTAGTTTTAAATTATCTACTGAGTGAATCCAATCAAATAATTCAATGGCTTTTTTAGCTTTATTGCTTTGCAACCCGCCAATAAAGTGCCAGGTAATATCCGGTAAGTCTTGTAACTCGGCTTGTTTACTGGCAGCTTCTTGGATACGGTTTTCGCCAAAATCACGGATTCCGGCGGCATAAGCGGTGCGGATGTCCGCCGCCGGAAATGTTTTGCTGACAGCAATTAACCGTACTGAAGGTGGTAGGGAAGCACAGATGTTAGTAATGCGTTCGCTAATGGAACTTGTCATTGGAATGTGCGTTGAAAAACACTTTGAAGTTGATCATACTCCTGGGATTGACCACTGCGGCGGAGAGTACGTAAGCGATTTTCTAACAACATTCTGGCTTCAGTACGTCCTATGGACTGAAATTTGATGCCTTTAATGTCATTGACCACTAAAAAAAACAACCGTTGGGCATAAAGTGTAGTGAATAAATCCTGGTTTTCATCGACCATACAGATCCGATAAAGCAAACCCCAGGTTGGATGATTTATGTAAGTTTCTAAGTTCTCTGAATTCATTTAATAGTCAAGGTAGGAGTATATATCTTTTCGCAGTCCAGTACAAATGTTCAGAAGATAATACACCCCTTTTGCCAGAATATTGAGTTAGCTGATGCGAAAGTTAGTGATTCTGGCTATTTAATAGCGGTCATGAAAAGCTGGATCTTTTTCTGAATCGGCAGATGGGGTTGGCACTAGTAACGTAGAACTGCACAAAAGATCAGCAAGGCCATTATGTCTTTTGGTTCTGGCTTCTTTCCATATTGCCATAATTATTGCATTGTGGAACAAAATAGCCAAGATGTTGAGGAGACTAGATTGGCAAATTTCCTAGAACTAGTCTAGCACCCCAAAATACGGTGAGGATAGCGATCGCCAGCCAATCTTTAGCTTGGAGGCGTAATTCATGCCATTTTACTTCATGTTCATTGGGGCTAGTGAACCCACGCACCATCATTGCATTAGCCATTTGTTCGGCGCGTAATAGTAGATTCTTCAATAGCCTCTCTGCTATGATCAGCCAAAGTTTCACAGATCCTTTTAACCCCAGTTTTTTCCAATTAATCGCCCTGGTCATCACAGAACGACTTAAGTTCTGCACTTCTTCCAGAACTAAGGGAATAAATCGCAAGGATAAAGTTAAAGTCAGAGTAATTTCAGTAACTGGTACTTGGAAACGTCGCAGGGGTCGCATTAAGCTGGCTATAGCAGTGGTGATTTCTTCGGGTGCGGTTGTCAGCAGATACAGGTTGCTGCTGTAAATCACGGTAAATAAAATTGTACTAACTCTAGTTGCTAAATCAAGGGAGCGGCGGGTAACTGTGACCGGCCCTTTGTGAAATAAGATATAGCTGTAGTCTTGGGTTGCGCCTGTTGCTGCTGGAACAATATCTGTATTGCTATTAGCTGCTGGAATTAATACTTGTAGGTTAGTTGGTAGGCGGGGCTGATACTGGACACCCAAACCATCGGGACTAATACTAATCAACAGGAACACAAACAACGTCAGTGTTAACAGCCAGCCCATTTGTTCTTTCCAGACTCGCTGGGGTATCCTGGCCATGAGAGTAAATAGGATCAACAGTACTACCAGTAGTATCCGCCACTGGTTATTAGCGAAGCTGTAGCTAGTGAGAAAGCTCATTAACCAAGCAATTTTGACACGCGGATCGAGTTTATGTAGCCAAGTTTGCGGTTGTTCTAAATATAGTCCTAGTGGTAGCGATCGCAATAAATCCATATCTTTTTCAATGCTGAATCAGTTTTGATATTTAATTCAATATAAACAAAAGGTGCATCAGCCCACGGACTAACACACCTAATCAGCTTGTATAAACAGCGTAATTATTTCACGCGAGTGGCTCTATTTACACTCCCCAATTCCATATCCCGGACTTTCTTACTGCGCCAAAGTAAACGGATAGGTGTACCTTTAAATCCTAATTGTTTGCGGAATTGCCGTTCAATGTAGCGGCGGTAGTTATCATTGAAGCGTTTGGCTTCGTTGACGAATAAAGCAATGGTTGGTGGTTGGACACCTACTTGAGTACCATAATAAATTTTACCCTGACGACCACCACGGGTAGCAGGTGGTGAATGCCAACTCACAGCATCGGTGAGAACTTCGTTAATGACAGATGTACTCACACGGCGTTTATGTGACTCAGCAGCTTCATTTACCAACTCTAAAATCTTGCTTACCCGTTGTCCCGTGGAAGCACTGACAAAAATTACCTCTGCCCATTCTGTAAAATGTAACCGGGCTTCTAGACTTTTTTCATAGTCGTAAATGGTGTAGGAATCCTTTTCGATCGCATCCCATTTATTCACCACAATAATACAAGCGCGACCTTCATCGATAATCCGCCCCGCTAATTTTTGGTCTTGGTCTGTGACTCCATCTAAAGCATCAATTACCAATAACACCACATCGGCGCGGCGAATAGCTTTGAAAGCCCGGTTAATGCTAAAAAATTCCGTACCGTATTCTATTTGTTTTTTTCTGCGAATACCGGCGGTATCAATTAAGCGATAAACTTGCTCATTCCGTTCTACGACGGTATCAATAGCATCCCGTGTTGTCCCAGAAATGGGGCTAACAATTGACCTTTCTTCCCCAACAAAAGCATTTAATAAACTGGATTTACCCACATTGGGGCGACCGATAATGGCCACTTTAATCTCGTTATCTTCTTCTATTTCGGTGACGATGGGGATGTGACTAATTAAATCATCTAGTAATTCCCCTGTACCACTACCATGAATGGCGGAGATGGGGAAAGGTTCGCCCAATCCTAATTCCCAAAATTCAGAAGCTTGAATTGCGCCTTGATCTGGGGATTCACATTTGTTCACCGCCAGTAAGACTGGTACTGGTTGTTGGCGTAACCACGTAGCAATTTCTTGATCAGAGCCAGTCAAGCCCATTTGACCATCCACAACAAAAATCGCCGCACTAGCTTGGGAGAGGGCTGTGAGTGCCTGTTGGCGAATTAGTGGCAGAAATTCCGTATCATCGTTAAATACTAAGCCACCTGTATCTACAATGAGAAAATCACGATCGCGCCAGTAAGATGGCATATACGTGCGATCGCGCGTTACACCCGGTTCGTCATGGACAATCGCCGTTTGCTCCCCGGCGAGACGATTAACCAGGGTAGATTTGCCCACATTCGGGCGACCGATAATAGCAACAATTGGCAGTCCCATAAAACCAGGGTGAGAGAGAGGAATATTATATCACTTATTAATATCTTAACTACTTTAATTCTTTATTTAATTTTTCTATCACAATCAACTGACACAGCCAAATTGAAACGAATACCATAATCTAAAATCTGGCTGTCATATTACAGGAGTTTATCCCTTGAGAAATCGCAAGTGGCTGAAAAAAGCCAGGAATTCAGCCTTTCGATGTTTCAAGTGGTTTCTTATCTTAGGCTGTTGTACCTTATTTTACGCCAAATCTATCGAACCGAATTGGATTGCCATCAATCATTTGCAATTCACTTTACCCCATCTCTCCTCCGAATTTAATGGTTATCGCATCGTGCAAATCAGCGATATTCACCGAGATAGATGGATGACTCCCCAACGCTTCCGGCATATTGTAGATTTAGTAAACCAAGAAGAACCAGACCTAGTAGCCATTACAGGGGATTTAATCACTCGTCATTTACCGCAATTTATCCCCTCTCTGGAATCGATGTTGGCTGAATTTACCCCTCAAGATGTGACCGTAGCCATACTAGGTAATCATGACCATGAAAATGATGTAGAAAGGATTATACAAGCAATAGAAACAAGCGGTACGGTCAACCTGAGTAATGATATTTACACCTTGAAGCGTGACAAAGCGGTTTTACACATTGCTGGGGTGGATGATGCCTATATGGGTAAAGATCGTTTAGATTTAGTGTTGCAGAAGTTACCACCTGGGGGTGCAGCAATTTTACTCGCACACGAACCGGATTTTGCGAAATCTAGTGCGATCGCTGGGCGGTTTGATTTACAGTTATCTGGTCATTCTCACGGTGGACAAGTGCGTTTACCTTTTATCAAACCACCGATTTTACCTCCTTGGGCTAGGAGGTATTATTTAGGACTTGATCAGGTAGGAGATATGCAGTTGTACACAAACCGGGGTTTAGGGATGACAGGACTGCATCTCAGATTGTTCTCCCGTCCAGAGATTACCGTTTTTACCTTGGTTGCGCCTGGTTTTAGTTGATTTATTTCCTTCACACTGACAGTCATTCTTGAGTATTCATATTCAGGAATGACCAACAAATTACAGGATAAGGGACAGGCTTTTAAGATATTCTAGAGCGATATTAGACCTGTTAAAATTCTCAATTTTATGCCTCCTTCAGCCCCCTATCAGCCTTTATTATTACGAATTTTGCATGGTATCAGTGGAATTTTAGTAATTACAGCTATTATTACCGGATTTTTAGTTTACAACAGCTTCGATCAAAGATTTGGTGGAATCCCCATTCCCAAAATTGATCCAATTCAGGATATTCACGGAACAGTGGGTTTATGTTTCTTGGTTTTATTACCAGCTTTCGCCCTCTATAGCTTTCATGCTGGACGACAGCGCCTCTTACAACCAGACTCCATCCAAAAACTCACACAGGTTGGTAAACCAATTTGGTGGGTGAGTCTACAACGTCTTGTTAATACTGGGATGCTTATCGCCTCTGTTTTGGCGGTGATATCTGGCAGAATGATGAAAGAAGAATGGTTACCTGTAGGTGAACTTGATCACTTATGGTATTACTTCCATCTCATCGCTTGGGTAATTATGCTTTGCAGTTTAGCCATTCATCTGTTGATGTCTGCTAAGGTGGGTGGTGCGCCGTTGTTACTATCAATGTTGTCATGGAAATTACGGACACAAGATAGTCCCAGAAATTGGTATGGTAATTTGCGTAATTGGTTGAGTAATTTCTCTGAGAATTTGAGTGCAGAGAGTAATTTTACCCTGAGAATTATTGAAATTGTTGTTTTGCTAGGAATCATCACAGCCTTTTTATTACCACTGTTTTTCTCTGGTGGTGAATAAGTAAATAAATTCTCGGCAAAATTTATTCTGGAATAGTGGAAGCTTTAGCTGCTGACCGCAGAGTACAGAGATGTGATTTCTGGATTTTCCCTCAAATTAGCGAAAAATGTCTGTTTTGGGAAAAATAAAATCTAACTAGAAAAATTTTGTTTTGTCGATTTACGGAAATACTGATTTCGGGCTTGTAGCTAAACATGGCCGCACTAGCGGACAAAAATTCAGGGTGAATATCTACAACCAATCAATTGTATTTAGTATTTACTCTCAAGTAAAAGTTCTTAATCAGTGAGTTGGGGAAATTTCCATGTCTGACTATGATGATGACCAGGGCGATTTTAATCAATATGTAGAGTACAGAGAGGTTAGTTGGGGTACTAGAATTAAGCAAGCTGTTCAAGGTATAGTCATCGGGATACTATCGATTACCATTGCTTTTGGATTAATTATATGGAATGAAGGCAGTACCATCCTCAATCAAGCTGCACAGCAAGCCATATCAATTCCTTCAGATGTACCTAATAACCAAGACATTGGTAAATTGATTATCACCAGTGGAGTGATTACCAGTGATGAGACTTTGGGAGATAATTTATTTATTCAACCAGGAGAATATATAGCTCTAGCTAGAGAGGTAGATATGTATAGCTGGGTAGAAAAACAAACAAAGGAAACTGAAACAAATCTTGGCGGTTCTCAAGACCAGAAAGTTACCACGACTTATTACAAAACTTGGGTATCAGTAGACAAATTAGATGAAAAATCAATCGTTATATCTGGTAATCCTATCAATTCAAATTCACAATCCTTTGTTTATCCAGAAAAACATCAAAATCCTACCCCAAATATTAAGAATGCAGCATACAAAGTAAATGCAGCCAAAATCGGAGTTTTTGATGTCGATATGTCCAGTTTTTCCTTACCTCGTGCGGGTAGCGTTAAAGAAGCCTACGGAGATGTATTCACTGGTTATGTGCAGTTACCCACACCGACACAATTACAAGTATCTGAGCAAAACCTTATCCCTAAAGCAGATGTGACAAATGTTGGTAGCTATCTTTATCAAGGTTCTGGAACTCTGCAAACCCCCAATCTGGGTGATTTACGCATGAGATATGCAGTTTTTCCGGCTAATATTCCAGTGACAGTTATCGGTAAATTATCAGAAAATAATAAAATTGTTCCCTACCTCGATAAAAATAAGCGTCGTCTGTTTCGACTATTTCCCGGTACTGAAACAAATCTCTTAGGACGGATTCAAACGGAAGACCATATATTTACTTGGGGGTTGAGATTTTTGAGTTTCTTGGCTATGTGGATAGGTTTGAGATTGATACTTGAACCCATCAATGTTGTTTTGGATTTCATTCCGATATTTGGTGCAATTGGTAGACTCACCACTGGTTTTTCTACTATGATAGTGGCATTGATGATTAATATATCCACTATTGTGATTTATCATCTCACACAAAACTTGCTTTATTTAGCGATCGCAGTCATCATCACTTTTTTACTAGGTAATGCCATTTTCGGTAAACGTTACCAGAGAAGATAACATTAATGTTGAATCAAAGCATCTCTAAGTTGCATCAGCACATTATTAATTGTCAGAAACTCTGGATTATGTCCCAGTGATTGAAGAACTTGCGGAGTACTTTCATTCAAAATTTGATTATATACAGTAACCGCATCATTGAACTTATGGATATTCACATTTTGCGTTTCTCCAGTTAGTCCATTTAAGTTACTGACCAATGCTGTGGCTTTTGATGTTGAAACTCCTAAATTAACGATAGCAGACTGTAAATGATTAGCTGGTTGTGAGGCATTTACTCCACCAGGTAAGATATGCCTAATGGTGCGAAGTGGACTATGATCATCCACTGGTCGATTGAGTATATCATCAGCGACTCTATTTAAATTATTTTGAACTTTGATGGGAACGCGAATCACTGGGATGAGGGAATCACCATCCTTAACAATTTCTAAATCAACCCCAGGTGCAGGTGTGAAAGTATCCCCAGTTGCAGAACCAGAATCGTCACCAGTTCCCGATATATTCAGCTTATCTCCAGTGGAAGAACCAGAATCTGCACCAGTTCCGGGGACAATTTCTTTATCCCCAATTGCAGAACCAGAATCGGGGGCTGTTCCTGGTACAATTTCTTTACCAGCGTATGCTCTATCAGACGCACCCACGAAATAAGTAACAACAGTGAATGCTAGGGCAAAAGCCAGAAAGAATGGTTGTTTTTTCATTATTTTTATGGTGAATGAAATTACATCATCACGGAGCGATTAAAATCTAAAACTGTACCCGGCGCTGAGAGAAAAACCTAACCCAGTGTCAAAGTTGCTAGTAACGTCGGTGAAAATACCATTAATAATTAGCGGGAGGTTTTTGAAGGGTGCAATAGATGAACCGACATTGAGACGATTTCCAGTCCAGCTACTTACCAAGGATATTTGAGGTAGAACTCGCAAACCTACACTGCCGAAAATATTAACATCATTTTCGTCTGTTTCTCTGGTATCTAGAGAACGAAAACCACCATTACCAATACCCACAGAAATAGTCAAAGGTAATTTATGATTGGGGTTATTTGGTTGTAGGGGAAATGCTTTGGTAACTACTCCATAAATAGTATCTTTATTACCAGAAGATTCTCCCCATTTCAAAGCATTTGACCAACCCACAGCCATTGCTGTACCATCAGAAAAATACTTATGTAGTTTTAACCCCAAATAGCCGCTACTACCAACATCAAATTCTCCACCTTTGAGAAAGTCGCCACCGGAACTACTGAAGTTAACATTAACTTCTAACCCCACAGATTTATAGGGATTTCCTAAACCAAAACCAGCACCGTAAGAACCATCGAGATAGCCATCAGAATCCTCATCTAAGGGAAAAAGTACACCAACGCCAACATAGAACTGACCAGCACTCGCACCATAACCAGAGGGAGTACCGGCTGTGGAACCGGGGAATGCTTTTGGACCTCGACGTTTAATTAATTGTTGTTCACGAGTGATGATGGGTGAAATTAACAGTTGTTCAAGTACTTTATCACTCTCTTCTACAGATTCCGAGGATTCTATTTCTCTGATAGTTGGCTCTTGTGATGACGAATCAAGGTTAGTTTTCGGTTGAGATAGTAACTGTTGAATTAGCCTTTCCTTGGTTTCTGAGACATTTGATAATTCTGGCTCAGGATTTTCTTCGGAAAAAGAGTTATCGAAGGTTTCGGGTTGAATTTTTACAGGAAAACCTTTATGAGAATTAGGCTGTATTTCAGGTAAAACCTGATTTTTTTTAGCTTCTAATAGTCTTTCTCGGAGACTGAGAGTTGATGGAGGATTTTCTAAATTTAATTGAGTTGGTTGATTATCGGCAATCTCTCCAGCTAATACAGGCTTGATTAGTAATGATAGCAACAGCATGATAAATGTTGCTAAGGTTGTTTGTAAACTCCAACAAATATAGTTGAGGTTGATAAATTTCAGATTACCACTAATATAGGTTTTTTTCTGTATCTTATCCATGCAAATATGCCTATTTTTTATTAGATGTTATTTAACAAAAATGAAATTGTTGATTACCCATATTAATGGGCTGAAAATGTTTGCAAATATACGATATTTCTGACATCAAAATCCAGGAAATGCTCTGCATCCCATTTATTTCAGCAGGATGTAGAATCGATATGTGAATAATTAGGCTGGAAATTAATTTCTAGAAATACTAACAAATATAAAATTGTTAGTTGTGAATATTTTTTGTAGCAGACGTTACGATAATTGATATCTAGAAATTCTAATTTTTTAGCCAAAATTGCTACACATTTATTCTTTTAAAAGTTCCTTGTTAATGTTTCATGTCTCTAGGAATAATTCAGGAATAAAATTGCAGGATTATATTATATTTTTTTAGGAATATCAGTAAAGCTTGATAATAAATCTAGTTGTTACTATCACTACAATTTGTGATTTATTTTTGAAGCCTAGAATGTAAGCTGAGAGGGAAATAAAGCATAAATTTCAGGGTATTATGGCTTTAATAATTGATGAAATTTATTTGATATGATTCTTGCTTGATGGTTAGAATTTACATCATATTTCTGTAGATTAAGGATACCGTTTTATGATGAGCATCTATATTTTAAAACTGCTGTAATTGTCATGGTTTCCTATATTTAGCAGTAAATAAAATGAAATGATAATGTTTAACGTAATGAGCGAAAAATTACACGTCCTGGGATTTCTTCTTGATTAATTCGCGCATAGACGCGCAGACAGGTTAAAACTTCCCCAGGAACACCGCCGCAGTTTAGTTGGAGGTCGTCTTTGGAAAAGTTGCAGATATCAGCGTAGAGTCCAGATAATTGCCTAATTCTGATGTCATAACCGAGATTAATGGCGGTTTGAGCTATTTTTTTTAAAATGCGTCGTGATTCTTGTTGTAAGTTACCCCACCAAGAATAACGTTCGACTGGTGGGATAAATACTAGGGAGTGTATGGCTTCGTCTATGTCTATCCATGTACGCAGACTTAATAATTCGTCTGAGTTGGATTCGGCTTGTTGGACTCGATGCCAGCGATCGCATAAAGTATTGATATATTGGGTTTGTTGTTCTGGCTGGCTGTGTAAAGGCATAATATCGAAGCTGAACACGCTTTTTAAAGCATGATATAAGTCTGGCTCTATGTCGATAAATTTTAGTAATAGATGCACAATACCAGCTAAATAATATAAATTTCCATAGTTATCACTGGTGTTAATACCAGTATTTAATAATTCCTTTGCAGATAAACATAATCCTGGGGCTTTTACCGTACCCTGAAGTCCGGGATAAATAATTTCATCTCTGCTGAAGGGTAGTTTTGCGAGATGGGAATTATCTGCTAACGCCCCTATTTCTTGGGCGAATTCTAATGTACGCTGTCGCCAAGCTGTGGCTATATTTTCGGGAACTCGCAGCAGTTGACGGTGAATTTCTTGCCATAAATCCGCGTCGGTTTGGCTTTGGAGTGAGGAGTTACCTAAATATAATCTGAGTTCAGAATCTGCATTAAAGGCTGCTCGCAGATGATTTAATTTTAACTCATTTGGGGTCGATATGATGGCGATCGCATCTTGTGGTGGTTGCAATAAACTGGCGATTTCTTGGATAATTTCTGCACATATTTCTGTTCCAGGGTCTTGAGGAAATTCTGTGCGGGCTTTATTTAAACTTGCTTCTAGTCCGTAGAGGCTAAATTTTAGTAGTTTGGCTATTTCTGAGTTTTTTATTGCTAATAACTTATGTAATTTTTGCATGAATATTAATACTAAAATTTAGGTTTTTCTCCACAGAATAGATGCTAGAAATTTGATTTTTTAACAAACAGCCAAGTAAGCCAAAGAAGAGACAATATTTAATGTATACCGCAAAAGGGATCGCGTTCTTTATCTACTTCGTTGGGTTGTAGTTCCAGTTCAGCATGATAAACACATCCTTGCTGTTTGAGACATTCTTGACTAGTTGATGTCCAATAAGGAACCTGACCAGCGTGCATTCTCAAAATACCTTGGTTGTCTAGGGTGACACAATATTTACAAGGATAATCTGTGGGGACTTCTGGTTTACTTAATGCACCGATTCTGATCCATTTTTTGGTATTAGTTGTGGTGTCTGTTTGATAGATATAAAATGTGTGCTGACTGGTGTGGGGAAAAGGTGGTAAAGGATTACTAATTAAACCGTTTTCTGATTGCTGTTCGCTATGGTTAATATAGTGAAATTCTCGCAGGAATTTACTATTATCTGTGTCTACTTCAAATACTAAATGATAGGCATTTGGTTGATCTACGGTAGCAGATTCAATGACATTAATGGCAATATCACCATCATTTAAGTTTTGCTTTGGACCAGCTATAGCAATGTTCCATTTTAATTTACCATCAGCAAATAGGGTTGATGTTTCTGAGGCTGCTAATAAGGCTGCACCGACATCTATACCGGGAACATCAATTAAATAATGGGGATTTCCTTGACATAGTAAAACGCTAAATTGCAAGGTTTGATCAATTTCAAATTGGACTTTGATTTTTTTAAGAAACTCTGCTTCTTGCATTCCCAGTTTTTTCATCAGGTTTTTACCATCAAAGCTACCCCATAACCTTAAGTCTCCTTCTTCGTAGTCTTGGCGGTAAATAATGTTAGTTAATTGTATCCCTTGCCATTCTGTCCTAACTTTGGCGGCTGTTTCTAAAGGCGTGATTTGATATAATTCTTGTCCGGCTTTAAATATGGATAAAAGTTCGTTACTTTGGGTTTTGCGTTTGAAGTTACAAGGCAAATAATAAAATAGGTTTTTTACGTCTATTTCTAATTGATTTGCACCTTTGCGTAACAATTCCTTAGATTCTTCTGGGTCAAATCTCAGCCTCCGAAGTTTTTCGGCGTAGCAAGCACCGGCGGAAGTGGCGAGTTTGGTAAATTCCAAAACAAAGGTGATGCGTTCGGGGTTCCAGACGAAATAAGGAGAGTTGCTAAATTCTTGGTAGATGTGGCGCTGTACTAAATCCAGGTTACAAGTCTTGCCGGATAAAATCAACCAATCTACTTTATGTGTGTTCCAGGAATCTATGTTTGGTTCTTGGAAACCTAAGCGACTTTCCATCAGTCCTTTAGCGATACCAATTCCTTCTTTAATTGTGGAAGCGGCGGCGCGTTCAAATTGTTGACTGTCTAAAATTACGCAAATATTATCAGGATTTCTAACTTGAAATTTGATGGCACTTTGAGTTAGCAGTTCGGATATTTGGGCTTCGGAAATGGTAAATGTTAACAGAGGATGATCTGTTGGTGACTTTTGCCCCAGTTTGAGTTTAGCAGCTTCGGCATGATCCCAAAGTGTGTAAAATGTTTGTAGTCTTTGGGGTGCTTGTTGCCATCGGGTTGGTAATACTTTTTCGGCAGTATCGAGGGCATCTTTATAAGCACTGTCACCGTCGGGATTTTCTTTATCTAAACATTTTAACAGGCTGCCACTTTTAAATTTTCCTTGTTCGAGGAAACGTTCATTTAATTCTGCGTTGATTAGATCTTCTAGCTGTTCGCTGTCGATGTCACCTATGGTTATAGCTGTTAAGAGAAAATCAGCGATCGCCACTTTTAATAATCTAAATACTCTCAGGGTAATTAATTCACCACCTAGCTGTAAATGTCCCGAAGATCCTAATAGTTTGGGGGTGAGTTTATAGTAACGTCCTCCTAATCCGCGATCTTCATCATCGCCGAAGCTGGGGGTTTTATCTTCCAATGTTAATTCAATTAAAGCTAGGTCTGTGGTTCCCCCGCCAATATCCAAAACCAGGACATTTTGTGACCATTTATTTTCTACTTGGCGACAACGGGTTTTAAAGGACTCAATCCCAATGTTAAGATTCCCGCCAAATTCTCGCCATAAGAAGAATATCGCCACTGAAACGGCTTCATCATAGGCGGTTTGTACGTCATCTATCCCCAATTGTTCAACTAATTCTTTGACTTCTTTCCGCACTAATGGCGGGGCGACTGTGGGGTAGGTAACAACGGCTGTGAGGAAGTCTCCTTCGGAAAATCTGCGTCTAGCCCGTTGGCGATAATCTTCGGTTAATTCGATTAAATGCGCCCAAGCTGCTTGAACGAGTTCGTTAACATTAATTATTTCGGAATGATTATCTAAAATTACCGGAAAAGTCCGATCCTGTCCAAAATAGCGCTTGGGTGAGTGGTGAAATCTGCTGATAATTTCTTTTAAAGAAAGGCTTGTTCCTTGGGCGATCGCTTTTTTTCTGTTATCCCTGGCTTCCCTACCCATCCGCAGTTGTAAATCTGTCAAATTGGCAATTTCTAATTCACTGGGAATTTCTGTATCTCGGCGATTAATATCTAAAACAACAGGAATTAAATTTTGTGATTCTAAGGTAGGGACACGAAAAACTTCATGGTAAATTTGATAGAGTTTTTTACTAGCCGCCCGCCGGAATTTATCACTGTTACCTAAACATAATTCTACTTGGCGAATGGCTTCTAAAAATCGCTCCTTTTGCTCATTTTGAAAAACCTCTTTGAGGCGACTTGGTTCAATTTCCAGGTTTTTACTAATATCAGCAATAAACTTTTCCCAGTCATTTGCATTAACATCAGGTAAAGCTACAGATGCAGGAGAACTTAACCATTCTGCCATGCGATCGCGCAAACGTACTTCTTGTTCTCTAGGTAAAACTTCCGCAATGGGAACTTCAATAGGATCGAAGAGTGTGACTGTAGAATTAGATGTACCAAAATCTAAAGCAAACCATCCAGGAAATCTTTTCTGAGGTTTATTTGCAATTTTCTTTTCAATATATTGACTCATTTCTATAGGACTACCAATATCATCCATATCAATGATATCTTCCTCAAAAGTTAGCGGCGACCATAAATAACAGGAAGCCCCAGCCTGTCTAGGTTCAGATAGTAGTGGATCGCCCAAAGCATCCGAATCAAAATATTCAACAATCACATCTAGAGTACAGTTAATTGGTTCCGTTAAAGGACGCTCTAATTTACAAGGATACTGCTCTAATTGCCCGATTTGAGAAATTTTAGGAGTTACAGAATCAAAGGGTTTATATGCTTTTTTAATTTGCAGGGCTAAATCCTCTGGTGTACCAGTGACAATACAATTAATTCTGGCAATATGAGGCACATTATCACCAGCCGCGATTAATTGAATAGTCGGTAATTCCAAATATTCATTTTCCTTAGCACGTACCTGAAAATTAGGTGGAAGCCGAATTTCTACAGCCATTATTTTCTCCTTATATTAATACTAAAACAACATCAAACCTTGAATATTTATGATATTATTAAGCTAGATTTCTACTCCTTCTCTGTGTCCTCTGCGCCTCTGTGGTTCTTAAATCTTCAAACCATCCTGTTCATAAGAAACTGTAGACAAATGAGAAAGAATCTGTAACCAAGAAGGAATCGCCACCTTACCCGGAGAATCTCCCGCCGCAATATGTCTAAGCAAAGCTTCTTTTTTAGAAAGATTTTGTAGAGTAGGAATAACTTGATCTAAAATTCCTTCTAACTCCGCATTTACCTGTTGATTAATTTCGCTGACATACTGCACCAAATGCAGACTAGCACAGGCAATTATTTCATCTCGGAGTCGCAGAACAAAAAGTTGATGATTACCTGTTCTGGGTAAATCTTGGTTTTTTTCTGGAGACCAATCAAAGATTTGACCAATATTGTGTTTTTCATCTTTACGCGCCAAGGGAAACATAATTTCCGGGGAAATTGATTGTTCTTTGGTCTTAATTTCTGAGATAATAGCTTCTTGCCATTGATTAGGGTCGCAGCCTAACAGTAATTTGTAAAAGATATCTGCTTCTTCTACGCCAAATTTAGTTTCGATATCTGCTTCCATTTCTGGGTGAAGATTCGCCTGTAAATAATCCCGTTCTCCGCCGATACTTTGGGATAATTGACTTAATAAATCTACTACGGCTTGATGAATGCGATCGCGTGCATAATCTTCTAATTCTTTCACAGTTTTGGCAAAAGCCGGATAAAAATCTTCACTCTTTGTAGGAAGACTACTATTAACTCTATTTCCTCGGTCAAATAGCTTACCCGCAGCACCCTTAAAATCGGCAATTTTGATATTACCATTGTGTGCTTTGTTAAATAATAAAGTCCACTCATTCCAATTGACTATTTTAAAAATTAGTTCATTTTTAACTACATCGCTAACTACATCTCCCCGGCGGTCTTTGAGTGGTTCTTGACCTAAAGTTTTCTGAAAGTTGCGGTAGGTTTTATCTAAGTTTTCTATAGCAGCCCGAAAGTCAATTAAATCCTGACTGTCTGCGGTGGGAATCCCTTGTTCATGAATTTCAGCAATAATACTTTTGAGGTTTTCTTGTTGTTGCAGTAAGTTGTCCGCAGCCCTTTGAGTATCTTGATATAGCTGTTTTAATCCGTGATTAGCGACATGATTTTGCATTAATTCCCGCAGTTTAGCAACACCGCCATCTTGGGCAAAATAACTGAGTTGTTTACCTAAATGACTGCGAGGATCGGATTCTAGTAGACGTGTACTTAATAGTTGCCACTTTTGTTGTAATCGCTTAGAACGTTCTAGATAATCAGGATAGTCTAAGTTAGCTAAAAATTCTGGTGAACCTGCTTTAACTGTGGTGGAACGTTTTGCTAATTCAGCTAACCCTAAAAGTGGAGATAATAAAACTATCCGGTCTTGTTGGGTAGTGAAGGCGCTAGCAGCATCAATGGTGGTTTGCAGCACTTTTAATTTGCGTAAAACATCTTGTTCTTCTAACAGTCTGCTGCTTTCAATTAATCGGTCTAGTTCTCGTTCATAACCTTCACTATCTAAAGGTAATTGATCGAAACGCCCCACCCCCACTAAAATTAAATCTTTGAGGTCTTGTCCTGGGCGCTGCTGCTGCATCATGGTGAAGATTTTATTGGCGCGATCGCTACCAGGAGTTTTACCATTTAAAAGGACTAAAATAGTCTGTACTTCTGCCAACTCTCGCAGTGATAAAAAGGTATCCCTAGCCCCAGAATTAGCCGCCCCTAATCCCGGAAAATCTAACAGCACAAATTCCGAAGCCCCTGAAAAATCCCAAATTTCCCGTGAGATTTTCACCTCAATATCTACCCGACGAATCAGAGGAAAAGTATTCTGTAATAACTTAGTTGGTAGCCTCTGGGGTGGACTCGGTAAGCGGATATGAGATGGTGGTAAATCGTCAAACCGCAACGTTTGAATAGCCATTGGCTGTTCTGCCAGTTCTAACCCCTCATGGGCAGTGCTAGGATCAATTTGGTAGTTTCCACCACACATGGCTTCCCCATAAGCTTGATAAGCCCGCAGGAATAACACCAACTCTCGCAGTAAATAACGTAATTCCAGGTTTTTACTACTGTTCCATGTGTCCTCACACCAGTTAAGAATATCTTTAGCCGTGCTTAATTTCGAGAGAGGCATAGGTGGAAGTCCAGCAGCTGTATTCCGGCGGCTAGCTTCTTCTAACATGAATTGCAGACACTCATTCACCCCTTCATGAGAAAGATACTCTACCCGAAAATTGTGTGCTTGAGTGGTGACAAAGCCAGATTGCGGCACAATGTGGATGGCTGTGACATTTCCTGTAGTGGGGTTTTCACTAATGGGCAAAGCGTCAGCATATCCAATTAAGCTACCCAAAAGTAGAGTTTTACCGCTACTAAATTCTCCCATGACTCCAATTCTGACTGGAGATGTGGCAAGTTCTACAGTTTTCTCAGCAGCTTCCCGGAGGCGCAGAAGACAATCATCTAGGGCAGTGGGTATCCAATCTTCTTGTTTAGACGGGTACTGGGGTACTGAGTCGAGATTTTCTAGTATGAATTCGCCGTATTCTTTAAAACAATCTAATTTTTCTATTTCCATATAAATGCTTTCCTTTTAGCAGCAATTTCTGTGAGTTTTATAACATACAAAAATCTTAATAGCAGATGTTCATATAACTTGGTTTTATCACATTTGGCATTACCAGCAGATTATTTATCACTTTCGATAGATTTAACTATACTGAGTTAAACAATTCTTAACCGGATACTTATCTAAAAAATATCAATTTTTTGCTCTATTTTCTGTTTCTAGTATAATCTATTTCTTTAATATTATTTTAAGTTCTATTGTGAATTAGTAGGTGACATTCGGTGATATCATTTCCAGATAATTAGTGATGTTTACCACATACCCTTAAAAGTTAAGTAAAGCTCTTTATTTTATGTTCCATAATTGCAGGATATTTATTAAGTAATTTTATCTGTCCTTTTGTGATTTATGTGTAAATTTGTAGTTTTTGCTAGTTGATTGATTTTGGGGAATGGAGAAAAATAAAAACATCAATAAAAGTGACACAAAGCCTACTTAATGCCCACGCCTATGGGCATTAAGTAGGCTTGCTATACCCTATATAGATGAGTCGCAGTCAGGGAAATGATGTGTAAAGTTATGTTACACTCGTTCATAAGTCAGGGGTAGTCAACCTAAATATCACAACTGACTCATTCAGCAAAACATTCTTACAAAATTCAAAAAATGACTTTATCGATTCGTCCCGATCTAACTTCTGCCGATCAGGTACTATCGTCTGTAAATGCTGAACAGCAGCCAAAGGTAACAGAAGCAGAAATGATGCAAGCTGTGCGGACTCTGTTGATTGGATTAGGAGAAGATCCAGATCGAGAAGGACTCAAAGATACTCCCAAAAGGGTGATGAAGGCCTTGCAGTTTCTCACAAAGGGATACACTGATTCTTTGGATGAGCTGCTAAATGGGGCAGTTTTTACAGAAGATGCTAATGAAATGGTGTTAGTTCGGGACATCGATATTTTCAGTTCCTGTGAGCATCATATCCTGCCAATTATTGGCCGCGCCCATGTTGCCTACATTCCCAATGGTAAGGTCATCGGTTTATCTAAAATCGCCCGTATTTGTGAAATGTATGGACGACGTTTACAAGTGCAAGAACGTCTTACCACCCAAATTGCTGATGCGTTGTACAGAGTACTCAAACCCCAAGGTGTCGCAGTTGTAGTGGAAGCCACTCATATGTGTATGGTTATGCGTGGTGTGCAGAAGCCTGGTTCTTGGACTGTTAGTAGTGCTATGCGTGGGGTTTTTGCAGAAGATGCTAGAACCCGCGAAGAATTTATGAATTTAATCCGCCACAATCGTAGTTTTCATTAAATCCTGACCATATATCTGCTGATTTAGATGTAGAGATGGGAAAAATCTTGTCTCTACTTTAATAGATCAAGTTTCACAGTCAAGGTGTTATTCTGGCGATCGCCTCATGTTAACTCACCAACACAAAACAGATAGTCTTCCAGAAGAAATTTCGCAATATTGATATGGGACTATAAATACATCCAGCAGTCACCAGCGTCACCGTGAGTAGGTTAACTGAGTAGGAAATTCTAATTTTGCTTCAGCAACCATCAGTAACCCGTAAAACTAAAAATTTCGCCGATAGCGATCGCATTCATCATCAATAACAGGAACTTGGCGTTACTTTAATCGATCAATCAGATAGTACAACCCGTTAGCATTCCTGAT
The DNA here is from genome assembly GCF_034931085.1 of Nodularia harveyana UHCC-0300. Taxonomy (NCBI): domain Bacteria; kingdom Bacillati; phylum Cyanobacteriota; class Cyanophyceae; order Nostocales; family Nodulariaceae; genus Nodularia; species Nodularia harveyana. Next base: position 93,645 of record NZ_JAYGHG010000012.1, read on the forward strand.
TAACATTTGCTTGAATCGTAAGATTTGATCGGATAATCTGAGCAGTCAGGATCGTTTTACAAGGAAACCTCATGAACAAAAAAACTATACTGAGTTTGCTTTCCACCCCCATGTTAGTTAGTTCTATTCTTTCTATGGGAGCAATAGCTAACCAAGCACAGGCGGCCAATGCAGATACAGACAATGCAGATAAATTTATCTGCGTACAGAATCCACATATCATGCGTCCAGTATGTGCCAGAGCTTCTGTATTGGCTACAGTCCCTGAATATCAAGCTGAAATAGAACTTCCTGGTGACAATGAAGATAACTTGCTGGCTTTTAATGTGGAAGAAAGCGATATGGCCGTGGAATTATTTAACTGTGACTGTCCACAGTGTATAAATTCTTTGCGCCAAATGCGGGGTGTAGCGCCTTTAGTTTATTAGTATTTCTAGAAAAAGGTTGAATTACAGCACCGTAAAAGTCGATATAATAGGCATTTTACACAGTAAAAAACTGGTGGGCATACTGCTATCAACTCGATATAAGTTTTGCCCACTCTGTGTAATTTACGCAGACAAAATGTGCTGTAAGTAACCCTATCTGGGACTTGAGTTAAAGTCTCCCCTTTCCTGAATCAGGAGAGGGGTTGCGGGTAAGATGATTTACACAGAACAGGAGTAATTGCCAGCCCAAGTCACCCATTTATGAGATAATCCTATATCCAATACTCCTTCAATTTTCCCTGGCTCAGTGATAATTGCTCCTTTTAAATCTGCGCCATTGAGTTCAGCTTCATTGATATTACAACCAGTTAAATTAGATTTACGCAGATTAGCATTTCGGAAATTTACGCCACTCATTTCCGCCTGGCTGAGATTTGCATATAACAGGTTAGCAAGTTCTAAATTTGCACTCCGCAAATCTGCACGACTTAAGTTACTACCCTCCAAGTTAACGCGAATCAAATCCGCACCAATCAAGTTAACCTCACTTAAGTTTGCATTTTTCAAGTTAGCACCACTTAAGTCAGTATCAGTCAAATTTGCCCGACTGAAATTACATCCACTCAAATTAGCTTGAGTCAGGTTAGCACCACTCAAGTCAGCTTCAATAAAATTAGCACCACTCAAGTCAGCAGCACAAAGATTTATTTGATGTAAACTAACTCTGTTAAATGTGCGTTCTCCTGCTGCATAAAGAGTCAGGATTTTGTTAGCATCCATATTAATACCTCGCAATGTCTATCGGTAAGTAAATTGAGTTAAGTTAAACTCTACCCACACCACACCAAAGACAGTTGTTTGAGTTGCCAGCGATCGCAGATTGTAAGGAAAACTTCTAACTCCACTATGTTACAGTCAAAAGCTATTTAAAAAAATCTTCATAGAGATATATTTATCAATGGCTGATTTTAAATCTACTCTCTCTCAAGCCGTAGTTGCATATCGCGGACAAGGGGGCGCACTTCCCACACCTGAAACACTCGTAACGGCATTATTACAAGCTGAAAAAGCTGCGAAACAGCAACGTTTGAGTTATCCCTTGACATCACTGCTGGGCAAATGGCAACTTTGCTTTGCTACTGGGACGAAAAAAGCGAGAAAACGTGGGGGAATTATCTTAGGGAAGGGTTTGTATGTGCCGAAATTTGTAAATATTCAGATTTCTTTTAGTTCTCATGATGAGATGGATTCGGCTAAAGGTGAAATTGGTAATCAGGTGCAGTTAGGCCCAATGTTGTTGCAGCTTACAGGGCCAGCACATTATTTAGGTAAGAAAAATTTATTGGCCTTTGACTTCAACCATCTGTCTTTGTGTCTGTTTGGTTCTATGGTCTACAACCGACAGATTCGCTCTTCTCAGGGTAAAACCGAGGATTTCTATGACAGGTCTATCGCTAAATTACCGTTTTTTGCTTTCTTTTTAGTGACCCCAGATTTAATTGCAGCTCGTGGTCGTGGTGGTGGTTTAGCTCTCTGGATTCGTCATTAGTCAATCAATTTTAGATTTTGGATTAGACTGCAATCTAAAATCGCTTTCTCCAAAATCCAAAATTCTTTACTCCCCACACTCCCTAGTCTTGTATCTATAGATATATTTTTTCTTCAAACATCTCTGGTTTCTACTCAGCAGTCAGCATTCCTAAAAGCGATCGCTCAATCACCTGACTGATAAACTGATTACCTAGCAAATTGAAGTGTATATGATCATGATACAAAGCTTTTGGGTCTGGGTGGGCGTTAAGCAGAGGTAAAAAATCGATATACGTGATTTGCTCTTGTTGGGTAAAGTCTATTAGTCGTTGACGGGTTTGAATTTCGTAGTCACGGGGGCCAGGTTCACCAATTTCTCGTAACAAGGGAGTCATCAGTAGCAAAAATTGGCTATTTTGTTCACGAGTTAATGATTGAATTTGGCCAATGGCTGCTAAATTAATCCCCACTAGATCCCCTCCTTCCTGCTTTAAAGCTTCTAGTTCCGGGATAGGCTGTGGTTTGATAATATACCGTTGCCATATTTCCACCAATGCTAGGGGAGGTTTGTGATCTGGGTAATTGCGATCGCGTCCTACAGGTAAAGAAGTTGGTGCAGTACCAAATAAGTCATCTGTATTAATTAGTAACACTACCACTTGCGAGTTAAAGTTGCCAAATCGCTCTAAATAGGCTAACTCATTTCTCGGACTCCAAGAATTAGCTGAAGCATTTAATACTTCCACATCCTGATAATTACTAATCTTTCCAGAACGGGTAAGTAGACTAGAAATAGTATTATTTTGGTCAGTCCACCAACCACCATTAGCAATAGAATCACCAATAATTAGTACCCGTAAAGTAGAAACTAGCGGTATCTTTTCTATGGGAGGACTACGCATAGAATACTGATTGACTTCAATGCGATTACCAAAGCGACGAGTGCGTTGATTCGGAGCCAACAAATAACCAATGTGTGGATCACTAAGATAAACCAGAGGATTACCAAAACCAAAAAGCGATCGCAATCCAATCTCAACCACCACAAAAAACCCCACAACCCCCAAAACAAAAATTAGTATTAAATTCATCAACAAATACCTCAGCGCTCTTTGGCGTTAAAAAAAACAAAAAAATAGAATGTTGCAAAGCTTAAACAAAATATTATGTGTAACTAGGCTTCAGAGGCAAACAGAAAGACTACAATCAAGACGGACAAATTAGCACTGTAGGAGGTTTACAAGCTATGTCCGACTTAAACCGAGGAATTATGAAATTTAAGGGTGCAGATTCGCCCAGAGTAGTGACCATCTCTACCGTGCTACTACTGGGATCGATAGCAGCCTTGATTATTTGGGCTTTACAAGCGGCCTATGCGCTAAACTGATAACTAGAAATTGCGCGGACACTTGCAACCACGGTTTGCGCCGTAGCCAAGTGTCCATCAATTAACCCAAAAATCGCCTCAGCCCCAAAAAATTTAGACTTAGACATATAATTCTCAAATTAAGAATAGACACTATTGAATGATGGAATTTTGGGGAGCCTTAATTATTTTAATTACCTGTCCCCTATTGGGTGCGTTACCAATTATTGCTGGGATTACCTACGCCCTCAAAGGCCAGAAATTATCAAAAATTGGTACTGGAAACATCAGCGTTTCAGCAGCTTTTTATCACGGTGGGACATGGGTAGGAATTCTGGCAGTTTTGTCAGAAGCCATCAAGGGAATTGCCGCAGTTTTGCTATGTCGTGTGTTTTTTCCCTCAGGATCATTTTGGGAATTAATCGCGCTCATAGCTTTAGTATTAGGTCGATATGGGGTAGGTAGAGGCGCAGGAACTACCAATGTTGTTTGGGGATTTATCATTCATGATCCCCTGGTGTCAATATTTACAGGTTTATTAGCAATTATCACGTTTAGCCTACTGCAATCTCGGCTACTGGTTAAATACGGAGTTTTATTTGTGTTTCCCTTACTTGTCGTACTTCTGAATGTTGATAATTTCCCCAAAATTCTGGCGGCTATTATTTTAGCTGGAATATTGGGATGGATTTATAGTAAAATTCCCGATGATTTAAATTTACCCGCCGCAGAAGCTGAGACAGAATCACAAGCAGCGTTGACATATTTACGGGGTAATTCCTCGGTATTGTCTTTAAATAACGAGTTAGATCCTGCTGTCGTTGGACAAAAAGCCGCAACTTTATCTCAAATTAAGCGCTGGGGCTATCCTGTGCCGAAAGGATGGGTACTTAGCCCAGGGGATGATCCCCAAGAGTTGATTGCTATGCTTCAGCCTTCTGATTTATCTCCTTTAGTGGTGCGTTCCTCCGCCATTGGGGAAGACTCAGAACAAGCTTCGGCCGCAGGACAGTACACAACAATTCTGAATGTCACCAGCAAAGAGGAGTTAGGAGAGGCGATCGCCCAAGTGCGAGATTCCTATAATCATTCTGGGGCTGTACAATATCGACGCGATCGCAGTTTACCAGATACAGCAATGGCGGTGCTGGTACAACAACAAATCCCCAGTGTCTATTCTGGCGTAGCTTTCAGTCGTGACCCCATTACTCAACAAGGGGATGCAATTGTCATCGAAGCTTTACCAGGTAGTCCCACTCAAGTTGTTTCCGGTAAAGTTACACCAGAACAATATCGCGGTTTTGTGGTAGATACAGAGAATATTTCCTCTGTGCAGTTGGAGGGAAGCGGAAAAGTACCACAAGCATTAATTAAACAAGTAGTATTTTTAGTCAGGCGATTAGAAAAAGAATATCACGGGCTGCCCCAAGATATTGAGTGGACCTATGACAGTCAAAATCTCTGGGTTTTACAATCTCGCCCCATTACAACTCTGTTACCCATCTGGACGAGGAAAATCGCCGCCGAAGTCATTCCAGGTGTCATACATCCCCTCACTTGGTCGATTAATCGCCCCTTGACTTGTGGCGTTTGGGGAGATATTTTTACTTTAGTTTTAGGCGATCGCTCGTTGGGATTAGACTTTGCCGAAACCGCCACACTACACTATTCTAGAGCTTATTTTAATGCTTCCCTCTTAGGACAGATTTTCCTCCGCATGGGTTTACCACCGGAAAGTCTGGAATTTTTAACCAGAGGGGCGAAAATGAGCAAACCGCCCTTAAAGACAACTTTGGAGAATTTACCGGGATTAATCCGGTTGCTAAAACGAGAACTCAGCTTAGAGAAAGATTTTAAGCGGGATTATAGTCAAAAATTTATTCCTGGTTTGTCCCAATTAGCGAACGAATCGGAAGCAGAACTTACAGCCCCTCAGTTATTAGCTAGGATAGATTTGATTCTAGAATTGCTGCGCTTGGGAACTTATTACAGCATTTTAGCCCCCTTGAGTGCAGCCTTGAGACAGGCAATTTTTCGCGTCAAAGATGGGGAAATTGATAACAGTATAGCTCCAGAAGTAGCCGCATTGCGATCGCTAACAGCTTTAGCCGCAGATGCTAAACAAGTATTACCTGAGTGTGAACCAGATCAAGTATTTACAAAATTGGCAGAAACCCCGCAGGGAGATAAAATTCTCTATGAATTTGACGAATTGTTGGCAGATTACGGTTATTTAAGTGATGTGGGGACAAATATAGCTGTTCCTACCTGGAAAGAAAATCCCCAACTCATTCAGCAGTTATTTGTGCAGTTATTGCAAAATCCTCCAGAAAAAAATAGTAAAAATTCTATTGATAAGGTTTTAGCCACAAAGCGGAAACGAGGGTTAGTACAACGACGGGTAGATATTAAAGGAAGAGTCACCGAAGTTTATTCCCGGTTATTGGCGGAGTTGCGCTGGCGATTTCTCAGTTTAGAGAAAATTTGGTTAGAATCTGGTTTACTCGACAATACTGGCGATATCTTTTTTCTGAAATTGCACGAAATACGGCATTCAATCACTACTGATGATATTCAACTGAGTAAAAATTTATCGAGGATAGTAAAATTGAGGCGATCGCAATTCGATCAAGATAGTCAATTTAACCAAATCCCTCTGTTAGTTTACGGCCATACACCACCCCATCCCCTCCCCCCTTCTCAACTTTACTCAGACCAAATACAGGGTATTCCCGCCAGTCACGGACAAGCGGAAGGCAGAATTAAGGTAGTGAAAGACTTACAAAACTTACCGGAAATCAACCGCGATACAATTTTAGTGGTACCTTACACAGACTCCGGTTGGGCCCCTTTATTAGTTAGGGCTGGCGGCTTAATTGCCGAATCTGGTGGTAGACTTTCTCATGGTGCAATCATTGCGCGTGAGTATGGTATCCCCGCTATTATGGATGTTCATAATGCTACTTGGGTCTTACAAGATGGGCAACGGGTGAGGATGGATGGTTCTAGGGGAATTGTGGAATTATCTAACGATTTGAGGCCAGATTAACTTAGACAGAGGTTACGGAATAACTAACCACAGAGGCGCAGAGGACACAGAGGAATCAGGATTTGAGTGGTCACTGAGCAGTTCGACAGGCTCACTGTAAGAGGATGTTTGAAAAGTATTAGATGAAACCAATAATCTCCAAAAACCTAACCCCCCTTCCCCCCTTCCCTACCAGGGAATAGGGGTTTCAAAGCCTCTCCAGTAATAAAAGTAATTCCTTTCCCCTCTCCTTTTAGGAGAGGGTTAGGGAGAGGTAGGGGAGAGGTTTGGAGAGGGGTTTATTTATACATTAAAAACTTTTGAAACATCCTCTAACACTTGTCGAAGTGAGGGTTTTGGCATAAGTCATGTTAAATGTTGGTATTTTATTTAAAATTCCTCAGCTTTCCAATCAGGATTAACTAAACTTGTGAGAATATGATCTTCCCATTTGCCGTTAATTAATAAATAATCTCTAGCATATCCTTCTACTACAAAACCTACTCTTTTTAAGACGTTACCACTACGTCGATTATGGGGCATATAATTAGCCATGATGCGATGAAAATTTAACTCTGCAAATACATAATCAGTGGCAACTTTTAAAGCTTCTGTCATATATCCTTGACCTTGCTCCGATTCCGCTAAACTATATCCCACATAGCAAAAATGTGCCGACCCCCGAATAAAGTTAGTAAAATTTATTGTTCCAATAATTTGACGAGAATTTGTTTGATTAAAAATAAACAGTTTTAATGATTGATCATGCATGAACTCTAAAACATGATTTTCAACTTGATATTGCCAATAGTCTTTGGTAAATAACTGATCCAATAAAATCGGATAGAAAGGTGTAAAGTAATCTCTATTTTCTGTGAAATATCGAATGATTTGTGGTATATCTTTTTTAATAGCAATTCTTAAGCTCAGGCGATCGCTGATGATGAGTGGGAGTTCTGATTTCATAAAGTCGCTGATTAACTGATGATTGAATGACAAATTCGTGGAAATCGCCCCGGCGCGACTTTGGGGGATGAGATTAATCAATCTTGCTGTATCATCGTACTACTGAAGAAAGTTCAGGTGGTTTTTGACCAATCCACTTTATAACAAGGATAGTGATGTCGGTGGGAATACGCTACAATTGGCAAAAAGCAGAGATCCAGGCGATATACAACCAGCCATTCCTAGAGCTGATTTATCAAGCTGCTAGCGTGCATCGCCAATATCATGATTCAACAAAAATACAAGTTTGTAAGCTAATCTCCATTAAAACAGGTGCTTGTCCTGAAGATTGTAGTTACTGCGCCCAATCTTCTCGTTATCAAACCGAAGTCAAGCCCCAAGCACTGTTAGAAAAAGAAACAGTTATTAACATTGCTCAAACAGCTAAAGCCAAAGGTATCAGCCGCGTTTGCATGGGTGCAGCTTGGCGGGAAGTGCGGGATAATTCCCAATTTGATCAAGTTTTGGAAATGGTCAAAGAAGTGACTGATATGGGTTTAGAAGTCTGCTGTACTCTGGGAATGCTGACTACAAATCAGGCAAAACGCTTAGAAGCAGCAGGATTATATGCTTATAACCATAATTTGGATACTTCTCAGGAATATTATAATACGGTTATTACCACGAGAACCTATGGCGATCGCCTGAATACAATAGATCATGTCCGAGAAACAAACGTCACTGTCTGTTCTGGTGGTATCCTTGGTTTAGGTGAAAGTGTAGATGATCGTGTAGGGATGTTAGAAACTCTCGCCAACTTACAACCTCATCCAGAGTCCGTCCCCATTAATATTCTCTCTCAAGTTCCCGGTACACCCCTAGAAAATCAACCAGATGTACCCATTTGGGAAGTAGTACGCATGATCGCCACAGCCAGAATTATTATGCCAAATTCTGATGTACGTCTCAGTGCTGGGAGGGCGAGACTGTCCCAAGTAGAACAAGCCTTATGCTTTATGGCTGGAGCCAATTCCATCTTTTCCAGCGATGATAATAAAATGCTCACTGTTACCACTCCCTGTCCCGATTACGACGCTGACAGAGAAATGCTGAACTTGTTGGGCTTAGAAATGCGTCCTCCTCACCAAAGACCCGAAAAAGTCACAACTCCAGCCGTTGTCGGTTAAATAACCTCACCCCCCCTTCTGAAGCAGGGAAATTTTCTTAAAGTCCCCCTTTTTAAGCTATCCATTACCCACATCTTTCTTAACATAAAATTTGACAAAAGGAAGTAGTTGTGTAGTGAAGTATGGAGAAAAATCGCCAGTGACTCTAGTTTAAAGACATGAGAACAAACAGAAGCTCACAAAA
>NZ_JAYGHG010000013.1:0-101842 GCF_034931085.1 Nodularia harveyana UHCC-0300
GTGTGGGAGGTGTGGGGAGTGTGGGGGGTGTGAGGGGTGTGGGGGGTGTGGGAGGTGTGGGGGGAAAGATTTTTAGTCCTCAGTACCCAATCCCCAGTCCCCGTTCCCTGCTATATATGAATATTTGTTAAAGTGTCAGTATCAGTACTTCAATTCCCATAAACAGTAATAATTTATTTTCAATGCAATTATATTTACGGCTGCTAGTTACGGGAGGAATAGTTGTTGTTCTTGCCTACTTTGCCATCTGTCTAGTTCTTTTTGTCAAACAGGAAGAGTTTATTTTTTTCCCCTCTACTGTAATTGAAAAAACACCAGAGTTTTTTAATCTCCCATACGAGGATATATGGTTACCGGTAAAGAGTAATCATGGTGAGACGGAATTGATGCATGGTTGGTGGATTAAATCGCCACAACCTGATGCGAATGTGTTGCTGTATCTGCATGGTAACGCCATCAATGTTGGCGCAAACGTTGGTCATGCTAATCGGTTGCATGAATTGGGGTTTTCTGTATTACTAATTGATTATCGGGGGTATGGTCGCAGTACAGGTGACTTTCCTAACGAAAAGCGGGTTTATGAAGATGCAGCCGTAGCGTGGAATCACTTAGTACAAGAGAAACAAATTCCCCCCAGCAAAATTTTTATTTATGGACATTCTATGGGAGGGGCGATCGCTATTGATTTAGCTATCAAACACCCAGAAGCTGCGGGATTAATTGTGGAAAGCTCTTTTACTTCGGTTCAGGAGATGGTAGCTTTCAGGAATTTGTTTCGGATTTTCCCGGTAAATTTAATTTTGACACAACGCTTTGAATCTATTAAAAAAGTCCCAGATTTAAAAATACCTGTTTTATTTATTCATGGTACTGCTGATACAACCGTTCCTTCTTTCATGAGCCAAAAACTGTATCATGCTGCTCCTGAACCGAAAAAACTGCTTTTAGTACAGAGTGCTGAACATAATAATACAGCTACTGTGGGTGGTGAAGAATATTTAAAATGGGTCAGGTCTTTTGTAGAAGCAGCCAAAAGTTACAGTTTCTAAGTTAGTGGAAATGCTGTTAGTTAGCTGTTAATTATACTACTAGAAAATTTATTGGCGATCGCTCCCACATGATTTTGATGGGCTAAATTAGCATGGGAAAAATCAGTAAATTTCCAGAGCATAATCGAAGTTTATAGTTTTTCTGTTAAACCTGAACAATTAATACAGAATATTCCGGATATTACAGCATAAAAAGCGTGAAATTATACAGATATAGCAGAGAACAGTCTCGAAAATCCCTAGTTCTGAGGATTTAATTATCTGTTTGTGTCCTAACCTGCTTGACAGTTGCTATATCCTTCTTTTTTTGTATCAGGAGCAACTTTAATCATGACGATGACACCTGTTTATTTTTTCACGGTTCCCGGAAATGATAGTGTCAAAATTTCTCAAGATCAATTGCGATCGCTATTAAGTGAAATTGAAACTGAACTTCATAGCAGTAAAGTTTATCTGATCGCTATGAATACATTACAAAATTTGTTGGGTAGTTCCGGAGAATCAATCAATATTTTACTAAAAGCTGTGGGGAGAGAAGCTATCAGTTTAGCATTTCAGCAATTATTACAATCAGAAAAAGTTATAGAAAATCATCATGTCTCACCAACTGTTGTATCTGAAACACCTACTAATTCGACAACTATGCAACTAGAACCCCAAACCAGTAAGACAGATATCACCCCAGATCAGATATCAACAGAAACCACTGAAAATATACCTATTAAATCTCCAGAAAAAGCACTGAAAAATTTGTTTCAGCGCCATAAAAAATCCCCGGAACCTGAAATAAAACAGCCAACATTAGCAGAACAACGTCTAGAAATAATGTCGAGCATTGGTCAAAAACTTAAACAAGCTCGTGAGTCTAAAGGTCTTTCTCTATATCAACTTAATGTTTACACTCATATCCCTATTCATCGCATGGAAGCTATCGAAAATAGCGATTTTGAATTGTTACCAGAAGATACTTTGGTGCGTGGATTTATTCGCTCTATGGGTAATGCTGTAGGATTAAATGGGACAAATTTAGCCGCTTCTTTACCAGCTAATAGTGGGCTACCATCACTTACCCGTTCTTGGAATAATTCTACAGAGTCTTCTGAGGAATTGGGAATCGCTCTCAGTCCCATACATTTGTATCTAGGCTATACAACCTTGATAGCTGGCGCGGTGGGGGGACTATCCTTAACTTCTCAACCAGTAAATAGTGGTAGGATACCGGCTCCAGATGTAGTAACTTGTCCGTCTTCGTCTCTTTCTCAACCATTTGAGATGTCAGCAATATGTATTAAACCAGGGCTAATTGATTCTAATATTGCGCCACCAGAAACTTTTTAATCTGGCTATTAGTTTAGTTCTCAAATCTATACTAAAGAAAAGATGTCAGTGGATTATTATTCCATTTCAGCCAATGCTACCCCCTAACAACTTTTTTCGCGTTGATGATTTATCAGTGCAGATTTACAACTCTCAAGTTGAGATGGCAGATAAAGTTGCAGCGATCGCCCAAAATTATTTACAGCAAATTCTCGATCAACAGGAAACAGCAGCTGTATTATTAGCCACAGGAAACTCCCAACTGAAATTTCTGGATGCTTTAATTAGGTTCGGTGGTGTAGATTGGTCACGTATTACCTGTTTTCATTTAGATGAATATTTAGGTATTAAGGCTGATCATCCCGCTAGTTTCCGGCGATATCTGCGAGAACGTGTAGAGAAACGGGTTTTTCCTCTGAAATTCCATTACATAGAAGGTGATGCCTTGCAACCTCTCACAGAGTGCGATCGCTACACCAAACTATTGCAAGCACAGCCCATTGATTTATGCTGTCTTGGTATAGGTGAAAATGGACACTTAGCTTTTAACGATCCCGCAGTAGCCAATTTTCAAGATCCTCACAGCGTTAAACTCGTGAAACTAGATAAAGCCAATCGCCAGCAACAAGTTAATACGGGTCATTTTTCTAATATTGATCATGTTCCCCAGTATGCTTTCACTGTTACTTTGCCATTAATTTGTGCCGCTAAAAAGATTATTTGTCTAGCACCAGAAAAACGCAAAGCCCCTATAGTCAAACAGATGCTCACAGGGTCAATTAATATAAATTGCCCAGCATCAATTTTGCGTCAAAAGTCACCAGCTACCTTATTTTTAGATATCGATTCTGCCAGTTTATTGTAGTTAAATATAGGGTTTTATTGTTACAGAAAAATCATACCTTCCTTGGGGGTAGGGTTCTTACGATATTGGTTTATGACCCAGTTTCAAGTGAGATAAACAAGATACTTCATTTTCTTTCGTGGATTTCCACAACCACAGGGAGGATTGATACTCATAATTTATTTGTATAGGTTGGTTTAAGGAACAGAGAAACCAGCACTCTTGACAGAGTTGGATTTTCCTAAGCCTCAAGCCAACCTACTTTAATCACGTTTCAGTTATAGCAACCGCCAAGGAAGTTAGGACAGAAACAGATAATAAAACCCTTACAATTAGCGAGTTTCCAGCTTCCTGTTCCCTGCGATGCACTGAGCAGTTCGACAGGCTCACTGTAACACTTGTCGAAGTGTTCCCTGCCATAATAGGAACGGGAATCTCACCGAAGCAAAGAGAGAAGAGACTTGATTAACCAATACCAAATACCGAACCGACTGTTGATTTAAATGAATCCCTAGCATCTCTCAAACTTTGCGCCAAAGGATGTTTAGCTTGCAAAAATACCCGCGCACAATTACGTCCCGGCATTCCTGAAATTGAACCCCCTGGATGAGTTCCCGCACCAGTCAAAAATAGATTTTCAATTGGTGTTTTATAATTAGCTAATTCTGGTAAAGGACGGAAAAACACCATTTGATCTAAAGTCATATCAATATGATAATAATTCCCTTTGTAAGCACCTAACCTTTCTCCTAATTCGGCGGGACTTTCCACACGGCGGGCGATAGTTGCGGTTTTCACATTGGGGGCATAATTAGCTAACTTATCAATTACTTTGTCTGCAACTTGATTTTTTAGTTCATCTGTCCAACCAGTACCCTTTAAACCAGTACCCGCCGCACCTGCTATTTGATAAGGAGCAAAAAACTCAATCCATAAAGTATGCTTACCTGGGGGTGCTAATGTGGGGTCAAGGGCGCTAGGCATCACCGCATACATAGAAGGGTTAGCATCAGGAATCTCTCCCAAGGTACATTTACTGTGTGCCTGTTCCACATGAGCCATTGAATCTGCAATTAAGATAGAACCAGTGAGATAATCATCTTTGTGGTCGTGGTGGGGAAAATGCAGAGGTTCATCTAAAGCCAAGTCAATTTTGAGGATGGTTTCATTGTTATTAATGATGCGACGTTCTAACCTTTCTCGTAAATCAGGGTCAGCATCATTTACTTCACTGGTATCTATTAGTTGTAAAAATAGCCGTTGAGCATCAATATTAGAAATCACACCATATTTAGCCCGATATTCTTGACCACCGGCAACCCCGACACCAACAGCTTTACCATCATTAATTAAGACTTTTTCTACCTGTTGGTCGGTGAGAATTTTACCGCCTTTACTAGTAACTAATTTGACTAATGCCTGAATTAAACCCCCAGTTCCTCCGCGTGGTCTACTCATACCGGGGTTGTGACGCATAGCCATCATCATTACGCCAATGGCTAGGTTTTTTTGTGAAGGTGGCGCACCCAGTTCGGAAGCCAGTCGAGAAAGTGGGGCTTTTAAGAATTCTTCATCAAACCACTCCTCTAAAATATCTTCAGCACTGTTTAGCATCGTGCGGACAAAATCTAAGGTTTTCGATGGTGAACCGACTACGGAAAATAAATCTTTAAATTTTTCAATATTGTAGTTACTAAAAATATCTATAACTGATTTTGGTGGGGCGTTAAACATCGGAATCATGGCATTGATTGCCCTTTGCCAGTAATCTATAAACTCTGCATATTTTTTAGCGTCACGTTGATTATAACGGGCGATTTCGGCACAAGTTTTTTCTACTGATTTATGGGCTAGAAAATACTTTCCATCAGGATGGGGACAAAAAACAACCGGGTCACATTCTAGGTATTCTAAGCCGTATTTTGTTAACTCTAATTCCTCGACAACTGGACCCAAATGGATAAATTCATGGTCAATGGCACACAAGTTAAATTTAAATCCTGGTGCTTTGTCTGGGATACATTCTTCTGTTGTGGCTGCACCCCCTGGAACGGAGCGTTTTTCTAGTAGTAGAACGCTATAACCGGCTTTGAGTAAATAAGCTGCACAAACTAAACCGTTATGTCCTGCGCCAATAATCACAACATCATACTCTTGCATATCTGTAATTGGGAAGATAAGAATAAATTCTTATTATAAATTGTGATCAAATAAAATTTCTGATAATTATTATAAATTCTATAATTTGGTTAACTGAAAGCTTTTCTGTTTGCGGTAGCATTACTGATGAGAAAGTGAAGTTTGGAACTAATTTTTCTGGGTTTAAAGGTATAAAGTCTTGTATTAAGGTAGCAGTAATACTACTGAAAATAAATCTAAATAATTCCGTGTTTGTCAGACAATGATTGAAAGTCCTTATCCTGACCTTGGGAAAATGCAATCTATTCTGGCTACCGCAAAGATGTAAAATTTTGGTTAAATTCATCAAGCATCTACAATTTTCCCTGTTTTTATAAGGTAATCAGCATGACATCAAAAGCATCTTCCCCACTGCCTAATTTTTATGAAGGAATTCAATATTTTGGTGAGGCGTTACCAAATTTTGCCACTTATGGTAAAGTAGCTGCAATAGAATCAGGCAAAAAGGCGATCGCAGACCCTACAGATCCTACAGCCGTCTATCAAACTTTACTTGCTGCCGATGCCCTCCGCTACTTAACCCTACAAGTCACAGCTAGTAAGGCTTCTGGACATCCAGGCGGTTTTGCTAGTCAAGTGGAAGCCTATGCCGCATTGGTGATGCTGGGACACAAAAATATTATCACCGAAGTGGGACACCATGCCCCTGGATTCTATAGTGCCATGTTTTTGGATCGTTCTTTGGAAGACATGGGAATCTCTACAGTACAGCAATTGCGCGATCGCTTCCGAGAAAAGCACGGACTATTAGGACACCTTTCCGGTTTTATCCCTGGTATTCTCGCCCCAGCAGGACCTCTAGGACAAGGACAACACTTCGCCATGTCCGCCGCATTGCTGCATAAAGATACATTATTCCCCTTCACCGTCGGGGATGGTGGATTGGGTGAGCCTTATATTATGAGTTCAATGGCGCACTTTAACACAGCATATCCCAGCGTCACCAACTTCTTACCTGTCATGGTGTGGAATGGTTACAGCCAAGAACATCATAGTATGGTTTCCCTGAAAACCAACGCCGAAATGCAAGCCTACTGGCAAGGAAACGGTTTTGCAGAAGTCATTTTAGTCGATGCCAAAGACTTTGACGATCAAAACCAACCAGGGGATTATGTAGATAGTACAGTATTTTCCTTTGAGCAGCGCCTAGCCTTTACCAAAGCCGTACTTTTAGGAATAGATAAAGCCGCTCATTCTGCCTTAAATGGTAAATTAACGGTATTTATCATTAAACAACTCAAAGGAGCCGGAGTTCACGCCCTGGGTTCCAAATCACACAACCTTTATCCGAAAGATACCCTAGACGCGCCGCACATTATCAGTGCATTAAAAACCCGCGCTTTATCCCTAGAAGCTTGGGAAATCGTCAGAACAAATGCAGAACGCGCCGGAGGTGGACCCGCAGCCAAAACAGTAGTTACAGAATTTGAATTACCATTAGTAGATTTAGGGAAATTACCCTTAGAAGAATATACAGTAGGAGGAGATCCCAAAGTTTCCACAACCGCAATGGGTAAACTAGTGGGATATGTGGGAAATAAGGATAAAAACTTCCTGGTTACTAACGCCGATGGTAACGCCGCATCCGGAATTGGTAACATTAATGAAGCCCTAAAAATCATTCACCCCACCACCGATGACACCTATCATCAAGCCCCAGACGGTCAAGTTTACGAACCATTGAGCGAAGATGCTTGTGCAGGTTTAGCGGCTGGATTATCCTTAATGGGTGCGAGAACTTTATGGTGTTCTTACGAATCTTTTGCCATCAACGGTTTACCAATTTGGCAAACTGTCACCCAAGCAATGGCAGAATTGCGCCGTCAAACTCCCTCGACCATAACATTATTTACAGCCGGGGCTTTAGAACAAGGGCGCAACGGTTGGACACACCAAAGACCAGAAATTGAAGCTTATTTTGCTTCGTTGATGAGAACCGGAAATGTTTTCCCATTATTTCCCCCAGATGCTAACAGTATCCAAGGCTGTTATGACTGGGCTTTGCAAACGAAGAATAAGGGAATTGTGATTACAGCCAGTAAATCTCCGTTACCAATTCGCACAACTTTAGAACAAACTCGGCAAGGGTTAGAAGATGGAGCAATCTTATTACAAGAAGTGCCAGGAGATCAACAAGTTGTGTTTGCAGTCATTGGCGATATGACATTAATTCCTGTGTTTGAAGCGGCGGCTTTCTTAGAAACTGAAGGTATTGGTGTGAAGATAGTTTCTATTATCAATCCTCGCCGTTTGTATCGTCCTAATGATACTGCTTGGGAAACTTGTTCAGAAGCCGATGGTGGTTTTATGGATGATGCCAAATTTGCCGAATTATTTGATGGAAGTGCCTTAATTGGTGTAACTGGTGGTGCTGCGGCGATGCTGGAACCAATTATGTTACGCAGTAATTGCAAGCGTGATACTTTCGCCTGGAAGCGTGGGGAAACTACCGCCAGTGCTGGTGAGTTGATGGCGTTTAATGGCTTGACTGCGGAAGCGTTGACTAAGCGCGCTATTGAGTTAGTTCATTAAGCATTTTTAACCGCAGATGTACGTAGATAAACGCGGATAATTTGGCGTTTACTTGCGTGTATTTGCGGTTTTATCTCTTGATAAAAGAAGATACGCTATTGATTGTTTATATGTTATGTTTCAAATTAGTAGTAAACTCACTTAATCCTGTTAATAATTGATTACAAAAAATTAAATTAAAAAGTTAAATTTTTATGCAGAAAAAAGAAGCTATAGAGAGTAGTATTTTAATTAGTAAACGCTGGCTACAAAAATCTAAATCTGAAGAATATCAAAATAAAAATATAGTGACTGTATTTGATAAGTTTTTTACTTTATTTGTATCCTATAATGCATTGTACTGTGCAATTAATCTACATGATCATTATGTAGATTATGTAAAAGAGAATAAGGATGATAAAAAATCTGTCACTGAAAATGTTCCTAAATACTTAGGTTATTCTAGTTTAACTGAAAACCTTCTTTTTAATGAAAAAATTAAACAGGGGATTAAGCAAATTGTTCGTGTTATAGAAGAGAAAAAATTTTATATAGTACATTCAAGAAAAGATTTTAAACCAGATTTTAATCAGGATACAGCACACATTAATAATATCAAGCAAGGGTTAGATAAGAATTATGATGAGCTAGATCAGTCGATTTCTACAGAATTTATAAAATCATTACTGACTTTAATTTATGAAACTCGTTGTAATATGTTTCACGGACGTAAGCAAATAAACGATCCTCAGATAAAACTATTAATTCCTATGAATGCAATTCTTATGGAAATTATTGAAATGGGTTTATCGAAATTGGAAAGTGACATTAGTGATATTAGATAAACTTTATATAAAACATTTACGTTGATGCTAAATTGGATGTTGGATATAACAACAAATAAATAGAGTTAAGACAAAAGGCACTTCCAAGGAAAATCAACGAGATAATTTATAATATGATTAAATACCTCATTATGAATTACTTTAAGTTCACTAAAGAGAACTGCATTGCTGTCTGATAACTGTTGCGTATATATTTGTTTGAAAAAATCATTTATTAATTTATCATTTGATAGAATTTCGTTACCTTTCTTTATTATGCTTAAATCAAATCCTAAGACTTTTTTAATTTCACCAAAATTGGTAACATTTTCTATTTCATCTTCTAATTCTATACCCTTAATTTCTTGCTTGTAAACATATTTGCCAAAAATATAACTCAGTATTTTTTCTATAAAATCATCACTAGCTTCATTGATTATAAACTCTAATCCCCAAATCAAACTATTAGAGTTTTCTTTTATAAAACTTAATTGACTTTCTATAGAAAGAATTAATATTTTTCTCTGTATTGAATCCTTGCTATATGAATTAATTTTTTGATAGATTTTATCTTTATATAATTGTTCAATTTTCTGAGAGTTTGCTACTTCTAAAATATATCTACCATTTTGAGGTGCTGCAATTATTTTCTTGTTTAAAGCTATAAATATAGCTATGGCTTCTAATGCTGCTTGATTTGTTGAGTAATGTTCTGTAAGACTAACTTCACTTTTATATTTTAAATATTTCAAAAAGTTCTTTTTCAGAAGCTTAAAATATTGTTCGCGTGAATGAGGGTAACTTATTTTGGACTTTGTAGCGCTAAAATTCAAATTTATTCTATGTGGACATTGTTTTTCCAAAACTGTTTCACCTGGAGGATGAATAAAAGCCGCAGTTATTGTTGTGCCATCTGAACGAGTATATTCTTTTCTTAGCCGCAATCCTACTTTACAATGTGGACACTGAAAAATTCCATAATATTCTGGATAATCTACTTCAGATGCGCGAACGATTCTTCCAGTAGCTATATGACGAGCTTCTTTCATCTTAAAGTTTTAACTTAAATATACTTGACTACAGTATACGATACTACATTCCTATGAGTGAATTTAGGACAAGCAGGATGAAATATCTGCCATAATTCAGTACGGTTTATACCCAAGCAAAACCATAAATACCGAATATTATGGTGTTTAGTAGTTTTTGGTTTAAATATTAATTATGACTGAACAACAGAAAGAGCTAGTTATGACAAATATTGCTAAAATGGCTGACCTTGATGAATTAAAGCTAATAGAATTGTCCGAAATTCATAAAAAAATAGGTATAGACAGTGTTGGATTACAAAATATTTTATATTCCTTAGCTGGGGAAGGTTATATTAATGAACTACCGAAAGTTATCAATGATTTTAATAAGGATGAGGTAGTAATAAAGATTACACACTCAGGCATAAATAAATGTCTTACATCTAATCAGGAAAAACAGATAAACCTAGTTTTGACAATTATTGCTGAAATCGCTGAAGATAATATATTTAAGCCTGTTGGCTTTATTGAAATTCTTGAAAAAGCAGATATAGACTGCGATAAACTGGAAAACATTGTAATTTTCTTAGGTAAACAAGATTATATCAAGAATCGGCACAAAGTTTTGAAGCATGGGTCAGCCGAAATATATATTACAGATACAGGTATAGCTAAAGGTCGTTCCTTTAACCAGGGATAAACAATACCGTAGGGTGGGTTAGCGATCGCGTAACCCACCAAAGCAATAACCTAAGTATCAATGGCAGAAAATGACAAAAACTGCCATAATATAGAAAAGCATATTCACCGAACTAACCCTTATGAAAAGTATGAATATTTCCTTACCTGATACTATGCGAACTTATATAGAAGAACAGGTAGCTCAAGGTGCTTACAGCAGCGTCAGTGAATATTTTCGGGAATTAGTGCGACAAGACCAAAAACAGAAAGCAAATGAACGTCTACAAACCATGCTCTTAGAAGGATTAAACTCTGGAAATGCCACACAAATGACTGCTCAAGATTGGGAAGATATCCGTCAAACAGTCAGTGAAAGAATTAACAAACGTCAAAGCGCAAATTAGCAGTGATGTATTAAATTAAAAAAAGACCTCAAAAAAAACGCTATGAAATTTCAAGTAATATTCACTTATGATTCAGAATATCTAGGTTACGTTGCTGAAGTACCAGAACTTCCTGGTTGTGTCAGTCAAGGTAAAACCTTAGATGAAGCAATTGAAAATATCAAAGATGCAATAAAAGGCTATCTTCACGTATTAGAAAAACATGGTAAACCGTATGTACCTAAAGAGTCTCAATCTTTTGTAGGAGAAGTATTAGTATAAATGGGACGTTTATCCAATATTTCCGGTAAACAAACAATCAAAATTTTTGAAAAATTTGGCTATGCTGTAGATCATCAAACCGGAAGTCATATCATACTTTGGCACGAATCAAAACCCATTTTATCAGTTCCCAATCATAAAGAACTAGCACCAGGGTTACTCAGAAGTTTAATTAGACAAGCAGGAATTACAGTAGATGAATTTTTAGGAAATAAGTAATACCTTAGT
Source organism: Nodularia harveyana UHCC-0300 (assembly GCF_034931085.1). NCBI lineage: Bacteria > Bacillati > Cyanobacteriota > Cyanophyceae > Nostocales > Nodulariaceae > Nodularia > Nodularia harveyana. Next base: position 11,350 of record NZ_JAYGHG010000013.1, read on the forward strand.
AATTTTAGCAGAATATTTAGGACATGGACGCATTTTTTCAGTAGATCAACGTGATTTTAATACCTATCGTTGGAAGCAAACTTATCCTTTTGAAAATCTCCTATTTTGACGGATAATTTTTCAAGTTATAATAAATTAATACCGAAAAATTTACTCAATTTAGGGTTTAAGGTTATTCATAATGCTGCAAATCATCCAAGCAACCTGTACAAACGGTGAACTTGTTTTGAGTGAAAAGCTAAGTTCCGAATTAGAAGGTAAAACCATACAAATTATGATTCTCGAACCTAGCGAATCTACTCAAGCAATAGATTCTGAAGAATTAAAAATACAACAATTTTTAGCACGAGTTAATAACTACTCCTTCCCACTCCCCCCAGACTACAAATTCAATCGAGAAGAAATCTATGACAGATAAAATTTTTCTCGATACCAATCTCTGGATTTATCTCTATGCAAAAAATCCGCCCGAAAAATCCCAGCAAGTTGCAGAAATTTTAAAAAATAATTCTTCATCGCTTCTAGTTAGCACTCAGATTTTGAATGAGTAAAATAATTAATTCTTCATCTTGAATTTCATAACGTAAGCGATAGTCTCCAATTCTAATTCGATATTCATTTTCATAACCTTTCAGTTTTACTACTACATTAGGACGAGGTTCATCTGCAAGCTGGAAAATCTTTTCATATACACGCTCTTTGAGATTATTAGGAAGATTATCTAATTGTTTTTGAATAGATTTAGTTATAATAATTTGGTACGTCATAGTATCTATTTACGCTGATTGCTTAGATACTGCTCAAAAGTAGTATATTCACCATTGGCGTATTCATCACGTACTAACTGAATCTCTCTTGCGGTTGCTTCATCTTCTTCCCAACTTTCTTCTTCAGCTTCAGCAATAGCTTGGTAAAGAATCTCCCAAAGTAGCTTTTTTTCTGATAGATTTAGCGCACTTAAGGAGTTAATAAGTAACTCCATAGGAATGAATAAATTTAGTCCTGCTTGTGACATTGCTTTGATTATATTAATGTCTATCTTTATATTTTATCAGATAACTATTAGGCGATCGCACAAAATCGTTTTAAGCTTTTCACACCAGTAGAGTGGGTTAGCAACAGCGTAACCCACCAAAGCAATAACCTAAGTATCATTAGATGAGGATTTATAACTATTACTGATACACCGGGGAAAGTTAAACTAACCTTAGATTTATCACCGGTAACCCACCAAACCAATAACCTAAGCTAAAATGGTGGGTTAGGTTGCAAACAAAAATCTTCACGTTGAACATATTATTATCTGCGCCTAACCCACCCTACATCCTGTGTATCTTTAGCTCTTATATAAATAAGAAATGACAGAGAAATAGAACTCTAAATAGTAGTTCTTATATCGGCTTATATGGTCAAATTTGGGTCAATTGTAAGGATGTTTGTCTAGATTTAGTAAAGCCAGCAATATTCAATGGTGGAGTAAGCGTCGTTGGCAGATAAAGAGATGGTTTAAAACTGCAAAACACCGTTTTGGTTTGAACCGTTTTGGACAAGCTACTCTACTTGGTCTCTATCGCTGGCTCATTCTTTCTGTAACTGCTTAAATCATTGCTTACTGGACTTATTTGGAAACACAGTTTCCGTTACCACCTAATTGGGGTGATGCTGCACAAACTGCTCTGGAATCTCTTTTTACTCAAATAGTTGTGTCTCTTATTGTACTTGATATCAGCGATGTATTTCCCTTGCACGTAGTTCTGGTTTTGACATCTATATTTCCAGGTGGAAGATGTGAGTTTAGCAATTCTAGCTCAAAAATGAGAAAATACTGAGACAAAAATTCTTATTCTATAGGCATTTGAGGCTTATTGAACTCTCATATATCATTTAGGATTGCTATAGCACATGATTGTGTAATAGTATATTACCCAATCAAAAGCTAGAAATATTTACATGATTAAACGACTACAAATCTTTCAAGATGGTACTTTGTCAGAAGTGGAAGAAGACACGATCTTCAAAGTAACAGAAACAAAAGGACAAGTGGACTTGCTGATTGAAGCTTTGCAGTTCACTCAAGCAGAGACTTTTACAGTTACACCGGATGATGCAGTTCCACCAAGTGTACCAGAACCGCGAGCGTCAATAAAAACAATTAACGCCGAGGGATTGAGGTTGCTGCAATCATTTGAGGGATTGTATTTAGAAGCATATTTAGACCCAGTTAATATTTGGACTATAGGTTGGGGAGCTACAGAAGGTGTTTACAAAGGCATGAAGATTACCAAGGCACAAGCTGAGGAAATCCTCAAAAAAGAATTGAGTAAATTTGAAGCTGCGGTAGCCAAGGCTGTCAAAGTGCAAATAAATGACAATCAACATTCAGCCTTAGTTTGTTTTAGCTACAACGTAGGTGCTCGTGCTTTGTTTAAATCAACACTTTTAGCGCTATTAAATCAAGGCAAGTACCAAGAAGCAGCAGATCAATTTTTGCGCTGGGACAAAGCTCGTGGTCAAGCCCTGCTAGGTCTATCACGTCGCAGGAGAGCTGAACAATCCTTATTTTTGAGTAAGCCTTGGGAATGGGCTAAAACTTGGGAGCCAACAAGAGTGCTGCGCTTGGCTGCACCTGGACAACCTCTGATTCAAGGAGATGATGTTATCAAACTTCAGCAAGCCTTAGTCAAAGCTGGTTTTAGTCTTAAAGTTGATGGTTATTTTGGAAATGACACAGATGTAGCAGTCAAGCAATTTCAACAAAAGAAAGGGTTGACAGTAGATGGTGATGTAGGACCTAAAACTTTACAAGCTTTAGGTTTGTGAACTCATAGATAAGAGATAGACAAGGCAGTGAGGCAGCTTCAGCAATGGATAGCTTGAAAGATAGAATTGTCAGTGCTGAAACTTGAAAAATGCCGACTTGTAGATTGTTGACTTTTTGGAATAAATTAAAGAGGTGAAAATGAGCGACTCCATTAGCGATACATCTGAACAATTTGATGATTTGGTTGTTGAACCTTGTCTAGAAATTAATGAATTTGAAGAAAATGCACCGAGAGCAAGTTTTCATGGTTTGCTCGAAAAGGCTCCTACGGCGAATACTTCTGTTGTCAATGGGTTATCCCAACAATTAATCTATCAGATTAATCTCCTCGTCCCAGATGCTTTAATGAGTTTTGATGATCTAGATGTCGAGTTAGGAAGTGCAGCATATCCTTTCGTAGCACCCGCCGCTAAACTGGCATTACAAAAGGCTATTGAAAAGCGGGGTAGAAAACTTGTTGTTAATTCAGCCTATCGAACTCTCGCACAGCAAATGCTGCTGTTTAATGGCAAAAAAAGGGGAGAGAATCCAAATCCTGTAGCTCTACCAGGTAGAAGTTATCATCAGAGTGGCTTGGCGCTCGATATTGAGGATCGCCAAGGATGGCTACCTTTTCTAAAAGGTACGGGTTGGGAGCCTTTGCGTAATGATCCACCACACATCGATTATCGAGGCGCAGGTGCGAAGGATCTTCGCAGAGAAACTATATTAGCCTTTCAGCAACTTTGGAACAAGAATAATCTCACTGAGAAGATTGGCGAGGATGGTGTCTGGGGTCCTAAAACTGAGAGTGCTTTAAATCGCTCTCCTGCAATGGGTTTTGCGAAAACACCTTGGGACGACAAGCCTAGAACTTTGCGTCTCAGCCGTCCGTTAATGGAAGGTTCAGACGTGCGTAAACTTCAGGAAAAGTTAAAGGCAGCAGGTTTTGCTATTACAGTTGCTGATGGTGTCTTGGGAGCAGAAACTCAAAGGGCTATAAAAGAATTCCAACAGCAAAAAGGTTTGGTTGTTGATGGATTGGCTGGAGTAAAAACCCTTGAACTAATCGCATAAACTCCTGCACCAGACAGTTAACCCAAACTTAAATTAATAAGCTAATCGTTATTCAAATTGCATCTCCGTGTCCCCGTGTCGCCGCCTCTTTCTGGGGAGTAGAGTTAGGCAATTTAAAAGCGCATTAGCTTAATAGGATTATGGTTATGGAAAAGCGCAAATTAACGCTCTAAAAATGGACAATATAGCCATTTTTATCGAAATATTAAGGATTTATATGGCTGACGAAATTTCTCAAACAGCAAACTTGTACGCACTATTAATCGGGATTGACTCGTATATGCCCAACAGATTACCTGATGGTAGTCTTTATAAAAGTCTTGGGGGATGTGTACGAGATATTAATCATGTGGAAGCTTTTTTAATTGATGAGCGGAAAGTTCCGAAAGAACAGATTTTGAAGTTGACAGCTTCTATTGGTGACCCGAACGAACCAAGCAAACCACTAGAAAAAGAGACCCCGGAAAAACTACCTACTCGTCAGAATATGATCGATTCCTTCAGAAAGCTGAAGAAAATGGTTCCAGAAGGTTCGCAGGTATATATCCACTACTCTGGACACGGTGGACGGGCAAAAACAGTTTTCCCATCGATTAAAGGTGATGATGGCATTGATGAAGGATTAGTCCCTACAGATATTGGTACTTCTGAAGGACAGTATTTGCGCGATCTGGACCTGAGACAATTGTTAAAGGAATTGGTAGGTAAAAAACTAACAGTTACGGTCGTATTGGATTGTTGTCACTCTGGGGGTGCAACGCGAGGGGATGTAGAAATTCGAGGGGGTGAGGGTGTTGATGATAAACCTCTGCAACCTGGTCAAGAACTTATCGCACCTGTAGAAATACTAGCAGAAACTTGGCGATCGGTCACTGAAGAAACACCCCGTGGACTAAAACCTTCTGGACTACGTGCAGCCAGAGATTATGTGCTTCTAGCAGCCTGTCGTCAGAATGAATATGCTTATGAGTATGCGTTCAATCGGGAAACCAAAGAACGAAACGGTGCGCTGACCTATTGGTTGCTAGATACTTTAAGACAACAAAATCCTGGACAAACTTATAAGGATTTGTTCGAGCGCATTAATGCCAAAATCCACAGTCAATTCCCACAACAAACTCCCATTTCAATGGGTGAGGTAAATCGGATTATTTTTGGTGATGAGTTTGCTGAAACTGTTTATGCAGTTCCAGTTTTGAATGTGGAGAAAGATGCACAGACAGGTGAAATACAGGCAAAGTTAGGGGTGGGACAAGCAAATGGTGTTGCTAAGGGAGCAGAATTTGCGATTTATCCTCGTACCGTAACTGATTTAAAAAATAAACAAAATCGGATTGCGATCGCCACAATTATTCAAAGGGGAGCAACTGAATCTCTTTGCTATTTGAAACTTATTGAGGGCAGAGAACTTGAGGTTGAAGATGGAGATCAAGCTGTTTTAGTTTCTCCTTCAATTAATCTGGTTCGTAAAGTTTCTCTGTTTAATCAAGAACAAGCAACAGAAACAGAGTTGGCTGAATCTGGTAAAGTACCAGCTAACAAACTTCTGCCAGAAATCTTTAAACAGCAACCGAATGCTTTGCAGTCACTAAGAAAAGCTCTTCCTGAAAATGGTAATGGTTGGGTAGAGTTAGCAGAAGAAAAAGTAACTGAAGATGACGATGATGGAGTTGCTTATCGAGTTGTTGTTAATAACAAGGGAGAATATGAGATATGCGATCGCACTGGACATCCATATCAAAATATCACTCCTGTAAAAATAAGTGACCCTGATGCAGCTGCAACTGTCATTAAAAGATTAGTTCATCTAGCCAAATACCATGCTACAGCAGAGTTAGATAACAGAGATAAAGCTTCGCCTTTAGCAGGTAAACTAACTATTGAGTGGCTAGGAACATCAGATATTTATGAGGAAGGAGATGATATTCCACCTCAATCTCAGTTGAAAAAGTTTGCCGATCCCAGTAACCCCACTGTAAAATCAGGTGAATATGTATTCCTGTCAATTTATAATAATTCATCGCAAGACCTCAATGTTGCTGTTCTAGATATTGCTTCTGATTGGTCAGTGCAACAAATTCATCCAGGTAACGGAGAAAAGTTCGTGACAATTTATGCATCCAAAGGAGAGGTTGTAGCAATTCCAGCAGGTTCGGCAGGTGAAGATACTGTGAAAGCCTTTGCTACCGTTGACCAAGCAAACTTCCGTTGGCTAGAACTACCTTCACTTGATAAACAGCCTAAAGCTCAAGGATTAACCCGCTCCGGGAATCCGCTAGATACTCTCTTGGCGGCAATTGGTCAGGAGCAACCACCAACTAGAAAGTTATCTGTAGCTGCATCTCCCAGCCGCGAGTGGACAACAACACAGATAAGCTTGACTGTCACCAAATAATCAAATGCTATCTTAACGCTCTTAGTTAGTCTAACAAGGATAATAGGTTAATCCTAGCGCATTTAATTTTTTTGTTGGATGCTTTTATATGAAAAAGTGTAAAAAATTTGACATATAAATGAATAAAAACTTTGAAAAAGAAATCTTGACTGAAGCTGAACGAGCCTTTGGAATTTATCTTGAAGGAGGCTCTCCACTGGAACAATAAGAAGTACAGCAGCGATCGCCTTTTCTATAGGATTTTATAATAGCGTTGGGGCTAGAAAATGTATTGAAGTTGCCTATGAGCTAGAGTGCAACTCAATTGCTCTGGAGTTTTCTTCTCCCTCTACTCAAAGTCGTAAACTTATCCCAATTCAGTCTCCTGAAAATAGACAAACTCCAGTCTTTCTCGACCACTTGATTCCTGTACTGAAGAAAAAAGGAAATCTCAACTTGCAAAAGGAGAACCAAAGAACAAATCACCTTTAACCAATGGGATGATTTCCCGGATTAACAGCGTGAATTTGTTCACTACCCGATTGCGGTCTTCCCCGTTTGTAACGAGCTTCTTCTGGTTTTCCCCATCCTAATTGCAAAATCATTTCCAAAAAGTTAGAATTTTCCCACTTCCATAAACTTGCCCATTCTGTGGTTTTAGCAATTCTCTTTACATCAGGTGGGAGAATTTTTTGGTGTTGTTTATTGTTATTAAAACTCAAGTACAAATCCATCCCCGCAGTCACTTCATCCCAAAATGTTAAGAGAGAATTTTTCTGCGCTTTAATGATTTCTAAGTCCGTACTCAGAGCGATTAATTCGGTATCGACTTCTGGATAGTGCAAAGTTTTACCTTTGACTGTCATTTCTCTCCAGACAATCCCTGATACTTGATTTTCTCTTTGATAATCGTGAATCGCCGCTTTAAAATCTTGATAGGCGGTGAACTTTTGCAACCCATCAGTTTTGATAAACTGGTCGATTACAGGATTACCAGAAACTGTCACCTCTAATTTTAGGCGTTTCCCCTTCAGACAAGCTTGGCGTTCATCTGCCAAAATTTGGATTAGTTCTTCGGAAGTATAAACCTTTGACATCAGAACACACTCTAGTAATCATTAGTCATTAGTTATTAACTTTTATATTATCCTTTTTCATCCAGGGGAATGCAGTATCCCACGAAACTAAAAATTAGGGCAGACCGATTTGGTCTACCCTGAAAGTTATTCGGCTAATTCACTACTAAATTCGTTGAATGAACGTCGCTGTAATGGCAGAGATTCGGTGCGGGGTAATAAATCAAACACTTCCCGAAATTTATCGTCTATTTCTTCGTAAGGTACTTGACCAGTTTTATTTAAAACTACTTCACCTGATTTATTAAAAACCACAACTTGGGGTACAGCGCCAGAATAATAGTATCCTGGTTCTGTGGGTTCATAGCTTGCTTTCACAGGAATAGTATCCACATCTATAGGGATAATCTCTGCGGCTCGCCCGTAGAATTCCTGTACTTGTGAAATTGAAATAGCGTATTTTTTACAATCGGTGCTGTCATCTACATAAAACGCTAAAAACACGGCTTTATGTTCTTCTAAAGATTTGGCTAAACTCTCTCTGGGGGGAACCAGTGAACCATTACCAGCGTAAACTACGAAAATGTTACCATCATAAAGATCATCATTTATACCAGCATAAGCAGGTTGTATATTTATCATCAATAGACAAGCAACAAATAACAAACATTTGGAGAGTATTCCTCGCCAGTTAGCAATTGTTTTATGTAAAAATAGAAACTTTAGATTTTTCATCAAAGACAACCTTGCAAGCTATTAATTTTCATCAGTTTGTACTGAATTTGTTCCAGTGGGCTGGATATGTAATTACACCCAAGCACTATCCTTTAAGATAACGCTTACAGGTATGGGAGTGGGGAATAGGGAATAGGTAAATTAAAGATTATAAATTAGAAACCGCTAGCAGATTAGGATAGGGATGTGGGAAATAAAATTCAACTCATAGATAGATTGCGGCTCGGTTTCGCGGTGTCGGTGGCTAAAAGTGTGACGTTTATAGTCAAGTCGCTGCGTTTGGGTGCTGCTAGTGTATTACCAGGCTCAATTGCTCGTCGTATTCAACCCCGATTGTTGGAATTATTGAGTCAGCAAGTGAAAAATGGGGTAATTCTGATTGCTGGTACTAATGGCAAAACTACCACGGCACTGCTTTTATGTACAATCCTAGAACGCCAAGGTTATCGCATCGCCCATAACTCTACAGGCGCAAATCTGGAAAATGGCTTGATGACGGCGTTGATGGAAAATACCAGCTTGCTGGGAACGCTGAATGTTGATTACGCGATTCTGGAAGTAGATGAGAATATTGTACCCAGAGTTTTAAAGCCTCTCCAGCCGAGAATTATTCTCTGTTTAAATTTATTCCGCGACCAATTGGATAGGTATGGGGAAGTGGACAGTATTAGTAAGCGCTGGACGAAGGTAATTTCTACTCTCCCTCTGGAAACGGTGGTGATTCCTAATGCTGATGACCCAACTTTATGTTATCTCGGTCAGCAGTTACCCCAAAAGGTGTCATTTTTTGGGATGAATGAACCGGAATACTATCTGGAAGCTATTCCTCACGCTGTGGATTCGATTTATTGTCCCAGTTGTGGACATTCTTTAGATTACAAAGGTGTGTATTTGTCCCATTTGGGAGATTTTACTTGTCCCCAGTGTGGTTTTAGTAAAAGTAAACCGACGCTAGAAAGCAGCGAATGGTCACAAATTTTGGTGGGTTTATATAACAAATATAATACTTTAGCGGCTGTAACTGCGGCAAAAGAGTTAGGCGTTGATGAGGCGGTAATTCGAGATGCAGTTAACAATTTTCAAGCTGCTTTTGGTCGGGCTGAAGATTTGGTAATTAATGATAAGCGGGTGCGGATTTTATTATCAAAAAATCCGGTGGGGACTAATGAAACAATTCGGGTGGTGACTGAAAGCAATGATAAAACTACACTTCTGGTTTTGAACGATCGCACTCCTGATGGTACTGATGTATCATGGATTTGGGATGTTGATACAGAGAAGTTAGTCCAACGGGGAGGAACTTTGGTTGTGAGTGGCGATCGCGTCTATGATTTGGCGTTACGTCTGCGGTATAGTGAAAATCTGGGACAGAGTAACCTGAATTTAATTGTAGAAGAGGATTTGCGTCAGGCGATCGCAATTGCATTAAAACATACGCCAGAAAATGAAACTCTCCACATTTTACCAACCTATTCCGCGATGTTAGAAGTGCGCGAAGTTCTGACTGGGAGAAAAATTTTGTAAAACGATATTGGGAAAGTCCTGGGGATGAGAAATCGCAGCTACACAGACAAAACCCACACTTCGGCAAGCTCAGTGACCACCTGCGTGGGTTTATATTCTCCCCTTTTCTTAGTCAGGAAAATGGTTGAAGTTTCCCTAGACTAAATAACTAGTATTAGGAATGATGGGAAAAAACACATAGGAATAACGTTCGCGTAGCGTGCGCGTAGCGCATACCACAGAGACGCAGAGGACACAGAGAAATCAGGATGTGAGAGAGTTTTTGCGTAACTCCTAACACATATTCATCCTTTGATATTTTTGTTGATAATAGGACTTACGCATAATCTACGTTTTCTTGGCGTTCTTGGCGGCTTGGCGGTTGGATAAATCAAGATTTTTGGCAATTGTTGCGTAAGTCCTGGATAAAAATTATTAGTTATTAGTGAGGTTTTATGAGTTCGGAAAATTTAGAATTAATAATTGGCTGGTTATATCCCACTTTAATGAGTACTTATGGCGATCGCGGAAATGTGATAACTATCCAACGTCGCGCCCAGTGGCGGGGGTATAATGTGGAGGTGGTGGCATTAGACCAAAATTCCACAGCTGCTGATATTCAAGGTGTAGATATCATCGTGGGTGGTGGCGCACAAGACCGTCAGCAAGAAATTGTCATGCGTGATTTGCAAGGCGCGAAGGCTGAGGCGATGCGTGAGAAAATTGAAAATGGCACACCAGGAGTATTTACCTGTGGTTCTCCTCAATTGCTGGGAAAATATTATGAACCTGCTTTGGGAAAGCGGATTGAAGGTTTAGGAATCCTGGATTTAGTCTCTATTCATCCTGGTGAAAATACTCAACGCTGTATTGGTAACTTGGTAATTGAAGTTACAGCTTCTCGTCTGGCGCGGGAACTGGAAGAGATGACGGGGAATAAACCTTATTTAGTGGGGTTTGAAAATCATGGGGGACGCACCAAGTTAGGTAAAGTGGAAGCTTTGGGGCGTGTGGTCTATGGTTTGGGTAATAATGGTGAAGATGGGACTGAAGGAGCATTTTATCAGAATGCGATCGCCACTTATTCCCACGGTCCTCTGTTACCCAAAAATCCCTTTGTCGCTGACTGGTTGATTCAAACGGCGTTGCGTCTCAAATATCAACAGGCGATCGCCTTATCAGCTTTAGATGATAGTCTAGCTTTACAAGCTCGGTCAGCCATGTTAAATCGGCTAAAAGTCAGTTTACCAAATTCTGCCACGGCTAAAGTTTAGCAAAAAAAATCCCCTCCTCGTTTCCGGTTTGGGGTGATTATTGATATTTTATCTAACTCCCCTCATCCCTTGGGGTTTAGGGGTGATTATTGATATTTTATCTAACTCCCCTCATCCCTTGGGGTTTGGGGTGATTATTGATATTTTATCTAACTCCCCTCCTCCCTTCCGGTTTGGGGTGATTATTGATATTTTATCTAACTCCCCTCCTCGCTTGCGGGGAGGGGTTGGGGGTGGGGTTCTTAACGTTTAGCAAACTTTTTGCTAACTTTCCGTAAACGAATAGATTCCGGTGTCACTTCCACCAATTCATCGGGTCCGATATATTCCAAAGCCCGTTCTAGACTCATGTCTATTGGTGTTTGCAATTGTACTAGTTCTTCACCACCAGAAGCGCGGTGATTGGTTAACTGCTTAGTCTTACAGACATTTAGTTCTAAGTCTTGGGGGCGATTATGTTCACCGATAATCATACCCTTGTAAACTTTAGTACCTGGAACGATAAAGAATGCGCCTCGGTCTTCCGAGTTTTTCATAGCGTAGAAAGTCGAAACACCTTCTTCAAAAGCAATGAGAACGCCTTTGTTACGGGCTTCAATATCACCAGATAGGGGACGATAATCATGGAAACTGTGGTTCATAATACCTTCACCACGAGTCATCCGCATAAATTCACCCCGGAAACCAATCAAACCACGGGCGGGAATAATAAACTCTAGTAGAGTGCGTCCATTACCAACAACCTGCATATCCTGCATTTCGCCTTTCCGTTGTCCCAGGCGTTCAATACAGCTACCGACAGCATCTTCAGGGATATCCAATGCTAGGAGTTCAAAAGGTTCGCAAGGTTGACCATTGATTTCTCTATAAATTACCTGTGGTTGAGATACTTGGAACTCGAAACCTTCTCGGCGCATGGTTTCAATTAAGATACCCAAGTGTAATTCACCCCGTCCACAAACTTGGAATTTATCGGGAGAATCAGTTTCTTCCACTCGGAGGGCGACATTAGTTTCTAGTTCGCGGAATAGGCGATCGCGTACTTGTCTAGATGTTACCAGTTTACCTTCTTGACCAGCAAAAGGTGAATCATTTACCCAGAAGGTCATTTGTAAAGTTGGTTCATCAACCTTAATCAGTGGTAAAGCTTGGGGTTCATTGGGGTCAGTAATAGTTTCTCCAATGTAAGCATCAGCGAAACCAGACACAGCCACAATATATCCGGCGGTGGCTTCTTCCATTTCCACCCGCTTCAGTCCTTCAAATCCCATCAATTTGGTAATTTTGGACTTGACAATTGTGCCATTTTCTGTTACTAGAGCCGCTTGTTGTCCAGCGCGGATCGTACCATTGTGGATTCTACCAATCACAATCCGTCCTAGATATTCTGAATAATCTAGAGTGGTGACTTGCAATTGCAAAGGCTTGTTGATGTCGCCAACAGGAGGTGGAACGTGTTGCAGAATCGCATTAAACAGAGGCTGCATATCTACATCTTCTGCTTCCATGCTTTCCTTAGCGAAACCGCCCATCCCGGAAGCAAACAGATAGGTAAAATCACACTGGTCTTCATCTGCGCCTAATTCTAAGAACAGATCCAAAACCTTATCCACAGCAACGTGGGGGTCAGCTTGGGCGCGGTCAATCTTGTTAATGACAACAATGGGGCGCAAACCTTTTTCCAGCGCTTTTTTCAAAACAAAGCGGGTCTGAGGCATAGGGCCTTCGTTAGCATCGACAATTAACAAACAACCGTCAACCATCCCTAACACCCGTTCAACTTCGCCGCCAAAGTCAGCGTGTCCTGGGGTATCAACAATATTGATTAAAGTTTCTTTGTAGCGAACGGCTGTATTTTTCGAGAGAATTGTAATACCCCGCTCCCGTTCTAGGGTGTTGGAATCCATGACACAATCCGGAACGTCTTCACCTTCTCGGAAAATACCAGATTGTTTGAGGAGCGCATCAACCAGGGTAGTTTTGCCGTGGTCAACGTGGGCGATAATGGCGACGTTGCGAATTGGGAGCGTCATAGGAGCTTTTTATTGAACTCTAGAGGGGGCTTTTAGATTTAATTTTCAATGCTGAGTTGCTTTAACAGAATTGTTTATGATTTGCAATTTCTGTAAAGAACCTTTAATAATTCTAGCGTAATTGTCACAATTCCGGTTAGTTTTCTGGCGACTATCCAGGAATCAATAATTTTTCTTGATAATTTTGTTGATAATCGTGTCACAATTAACACCAATTTTGTAGAATAGCAAATCATGGCTTGGGTATCAGGACAGCAATTGCAGGGTGGTATAGCAAAAGTCAAAAGTCAAAAGTCAAAAGTCAAAAGTCAAAATTGAAATGCTTGGTGTGGCTGGGTTTTAGACTTTTGCCATGTCCTAACTACCTTGGCGGTTGCTGTAAATATCTATCTCACCTTCAACCAACTAAAAATATCTTTTGCTTGTAACCGCCAATCTGTAAACACATCGAGAACAGGTAAGATATCAGCATTGTATTTAACTTCAGGTAATTGATGGGGTTGAAATACCATCACCGATTTATCATTAGGGTCAATAAACCAACCTAATTTAGTCCCCTGGTTAATACAAAAAATAATTTTATTAATTACATGATTAGGAGATTGATCAGGGGATAAAATTTCAATAGTCCAATCTGGATAACTTTCAAACCTATTGGCAATTTCTCCATCTGCATCAGTAGGGATGCGTGACCACTCAAACACAGCAATATCTGGAACTAAAGAACGTCCCCCAAAAGTGCAGCGTAACTCAGTTAATGCTAAAGCTTTCTGCTGGGGTTCACCCACCTGATTAATATTAGTTGATAAACAAGTTTGAATCCTGCTATGTTTACCTTGGGGCATTGGTTTTTGGTAGATGCATCCATCAATATATTCACTAGCTGGTTTAGTTTCTGGTAATTTAAAAAATTCTGCTAAAGAAACTTGAGAATTTACCTGAGTTGGTAGTGTCATCAGCAATTACTCCTAAACTAATCCTGACAAATCAATATTTTAAGACTTCCGCAAACAACCCCTCAAATCTTAATTTCTCTGCGTTCTCTGTGCCTCTGTGGTTCGTTTATCCTCTATTATAAGATTTGCCAGAACTTCTTAGCTAAACAAAAAAACCACCTAAACCAAATCAGTTTAAGTGGAAAATCTTATAGACAAAAAAACTCTAATTATTCTAAATTAACTCGCCGCTAACTTACCCCAACTGATATAAGGCAACTTTGCAGCCGTAGCCCGAACTTGGTCAGCATGAGCGACTAACTGACCGCAAGCATCCCATGTCCCCGCAATAAAAGTACTGCGAGTGCCTTCATTCATGGCAACTTTGGCAGTATAATCATTAATCTGGGCTTCTAAAGTTTCCAAGTTCACTGTGACAGCAGCTTGGGGATTAGCAGCTACAAGTTCTTGCAGTTTTTTCACTGTGGTAGTGTCTGCGGTCAGGCAAGGTATACCCATTGCTACACAGTTACCAAAAAATATTTCGGCGAAACTCTCACCAATTAAAGCTTGAATACCCCATTTAGCGATCGCCTGGGGAGCGTGTTCTCGTGATGAACCACAGCCAAAGTTGCGGTTAACTATTAAAACATTCGCCCCTTGATATTGCGGTTGGTCAAAAGGATGTTCACCTTTCAAAGCTGTCCGGTCATCAATAAATACACCTTCACCCAATCCATCAAAGGTGATGGCTTTTAAGTACCGGGCGGGAATAATTCTATCTGTATCTATATCATCCCCAATAAGGATTATACCGCGCCCTGAGATTTTTTTAACTTCACTGACCATAAATTTAAATTCTTACTCAACTTTTAACAACAATCTGGTTATGAGAGATTTTCCAACTTATCTGGGTAAAGTACACAAGAAAATCCCAAAATTACACCTCTTAAACTCCTCTTCTTTGCGACTTTGCGCCTTTGCGTGAAACTAATCCATATTCATAACAACTCGCGCACATCTGAAACTTCCCCTTGGATAGCCGCAGTTGCAACCATAGCCGGACTCATGAGTAATGTGCGACCAGAGGATGAACCTTGTCGGCCTTTAAAGTTGCGGTTGGAGGAAGAGGCGCTGATTTGTCTGCCTTGGAGTTTGTCGGGGTTCATGGCTAAACACATAGAACAACCGGGTTCACGCCACTCAAATCCTGCTGCTTCAAAGATTTTGTCTAGTCCTTCGGCTTCTGCTTCTTGCTTCACTCGTTCTGAACCAGGGACAACAAAGGCTTTAACTCCCTCTGCAACTTTGCGCCCTTGAGCAATTTTTGCGGCTTCTCGCAAGTCGCTGATTCTGCCGTTGGTGCAACTCCCAATAAAGCAGACATCAATTTTAGTACCTTTGATTGGTTGACCGGGAAACAAATCCATGTATTTATAGGCTTCTTCCGCAATAAATCGGTCTTCTTCCAGCAATTCTTCGGGTTTGGGTATAAATTGATTTACCCCGATACCTTGACCGGGTGTAATTCCCCAAGTAACTGTGGGGGAAATATCGGCAGCGTCGAAGACTACCACATCATCATATTCGGCATCAGCATCACTCTTGATGGATTCCCACCAAGACACCGCTTTGTCCCATTCTGCACCTTTGGGGGCGAAATCTCGACCTTTTAAGTAATCGTAAGTTACTTGATCAGGGTTGACATAACCGCATCTCGCGCCGCCTTCAATAGCCATGTTGCAAACGGTCATCCGTTCTTCCATGTTCATCTCTGCGAAGGTGCTACCCGCGTATTCATACGCATAACCCACGCCACCTTTTACACCTAGAATCCGAATAATGTGGAGGATGACATCTTTGGCGTAAACACCAGGGTTTAATTTACCGTTGACTTCGATTTTGCGGACTTTGAGTTTAGATAAAGCCAGGGTTTGAGAGGCGAGAACATCCCTTACTTGGCTAGTACCAATTCCAAATGCGATCGCACCGAATGCGCCGTGGCTAGATGTGTGACTATCTCCACAAGCGATCGTCATTCCTGGCTGAGTTAGTCCTTGTTCTGGGGCGATGACGTGGACTATCCCTTGATTACCAGAACCGATATTATGAAAAGTGATGTTATTTTCTTGACAGTTTGTTTCTAAAGCCTGGATCATATCTTCCGCCATCTTGTCAGTAAATGGCCGGGCTTGATTATCAGTAGGGACGATGTGATCCACTGTGGCGATAGTGCGTTGGGGAAATAGCACCTTGAGACCCCTTTCCCTCAACATCGCAAAGGCTTGGGGACTGGTGACTTCATGAATCAGGTGTAGCCCAATAAATAGTTGCGTCAGCCCTGAAGGAAGTGTTCCAACGGTGTGTAAGTTCCAAACTTTATCAAACAGGGTGCCTTTGCTCATACGAAAACCGTTATTTCACGAGTTAGAGCTACTATCGTATCAAAAAACCGTCCGGCTTTTGCAGTTTTACTTTGTGTCTTTGTGCTTTGGGGTTTCTTTCTCAAATGATCAATGTTGATTTTTTCGTTGGTTCTTAACCTCGGTTGTGAGCAAGAGTAATTTAGATGGGTTTACCCTGCATCATCATCTGTAAACTATAGATAGTATTTAATAATCCAAAATCATGAGAAAAAACCCTATACCGTTACTGCTATGTGGATTAGTTGTGAATTTTGGGCTACTGCCATTCTTAGCTCAAGCACAACAAATGGTTTCTAATGCTCAAGTAGCAGCAACCGTAGAGGCTCTGAGACAGTCTGCACCGCAAACAGGTATCGAAAACGATGGACTTTACAGTGAATGGCAAGTTAAACCAGAAACCATCAAAGCTTGGTCGAAATATTGTCTCCAACGGGAATTAACAGCTACGCAGTTTGAAGATAGCCCCGTGACAGCACGCTTTATCGTATCCTGTATCACACGTCGTGAGTTAAACAATCAATTTAAGACTAGTAGTAATAATGAAACTAAAGCTGTGCATGGTGTAGCTTGTTGGTGGATGACTGGTAGCTATACAGGCTGCGATCAAGGCTTTACTGCTACTTACGTGCAAAAAGTTGTTGGCTTTTACCAACAGCAGCGAGCAATTCCAGGGGCTACTCCATCGGCATTACCAACAAAATCCTCACAATAATCAAATCCGGCTCAATGGAGAATGCTAACACGATTGCTAAGAGTCTGGCTGCTTTAATCTGTGGTAAGGGTGAAATTTACTCAGGCAAAAAATCTTTATGCAAACATTCATCCGCAGTAAAAGGAGAATCCATAGGAAAAGTATTAATTAACAAACCAGTTTCTAAAGCCGCTTGTTGTCTTGCATCCTGATAACATATCGCAAAATTTTCGTCAAAGTAGTTTTTTAAACTAGGACTCTCTACTAAACCTTCTTGAAGTCTCCGACGATGCTCAAATATAGTAGATAGCCAACTATTAGTACGTTTCTCTGGCTGATACTTATATTTCAGTAAGTGCATTAAAACAACTATTAAATTACTTTTTAATGCTCTTTTTTCACTTCTACCCATGCATTCAATTTCTTCAATGAGATTGACTAAATCAACTTCCGCTAATTTACCTGCTTTGAGTTGTTTAGCTGTTGTCTCTAGCCAAAGATAAAAATCTTCATTGTAAAGCTGGGAGTTTGTCAAAACTTTTGGTTGAGGTGCTGTCATCTAATTCTTCAACCTCCCGATATTTAACCCGTAAATTAGAAACCATCTGCTTCCAATTTTATTAGGACGCAGATGGTAACATTCTTGAAAAGTGGGTAGTACCAGACTCGAACTGATGACATCCTGCTTGTAAGGCAGGCGCTCTACCAACTGAGCTAACCACCCGTTTGCTCTCACAGTTAACCAATATAGCAAAAGATTTCTGATGGCGCAACCCCTTTGGGAAACTTTTTTTTTCACGTACAATAATAACTCAGTAATTCTTTGCATACAGGCAATTTAACTGCATTATGCCCTCTGGTGGAACCCACGATCGCATCACCTTATATACTCTGCCTGTAATCGCCGGTGTAACTTTATGGCAAACTCGCAGCAGCAATTTAACCTTATTGGTGGCGAGTGGGTTTATGTTTAGCGGTTTGATGTTCGGCCCCGATTTGGATATTTACTCGCGTCAGTTTCAACGCTGGGGCTATTTGCGTTGTATTTGGCGACCTTATCAAAAACATCTCCGTCACCGTTCTGTATTTTCTCATGGTCCCCTTATTGGCACAATTATCCGGGTGATTTATCTGGGCTGTGTGCTGGGGTTGGTGGCGATCGCCTTTTTGCTGATTGGGGAAATGCTGGGAATTTTGGCTGTGACTTGGCAAGATGTGGTTATGGGTCTGGGGCGATCGCTTGTGGTTTACACTACTGAATATTTGGCTTTGTTTTTAGGCTTGGAACTCGGTGCTATGAGTCATTCTCTCAGCGATTGGGGGGGTTCGGCTTATAAGCGGGTGCAGAAGCAGGGGGTTAGGGGTTTGTTTGCTGGGAAGAAGAAGGGGAAGAGAGGAAGAGTTAAACGCAGAGGTACGCTAAGGTAAGCGCAAAGGTTCGCGGAGGTTTTTTATGGATGCTTTAGAAGAGTTGATTGGGGTGGTGGCTAAGTTGCGATCGCCTGATGGGGGTTGTCCTTGGGATTTGGCACAAACGCCTCAAAGTCTGATTCCTTATGTGATTGAGGAGGCTTATGAGGTGGTTGATGCGATTCGGGAAGGGGATCAGGCGGGGATTAAGGAGGAGTTGGGGGATTTACTGTTACAGGTGGTTCTCCAAGCCCAAATTGCTGGGGAGTCGGGGGATTTTAATTTGGAGGATGTGGCTAGGGGAATTTCGCAAAAGTTAATTCGTCGTCATCCCCATGTTTTTGGTGATGTGTCGGTGGATAGTGTGGATGAGGTTCGCCAAAATTGGGAGGCGATAAAGGCACTGGAAAAGGGAGATGTTCCGGAAAAGCATCAATTTAGTCATAAACTAGCTCGTTATTATCGCACTCTTCCCCCTCTAATGGCGGCGATGAAGATTTCCCAAAAGGCTGCGGGTGTCGGGTTTGAGTGGGAAAATATTGACGGAGTTTGGGCGAAGTTTCATGAGGAGTTGGGAGAGTTCCAACAAGCTTTGGCTGAGGAAACACCAGAACGACAAGAAGCAGAATTAGGTGATTTATTATTTGCAGTCATGCAGTTAGCACGGTGGCATAATATTGACCCTAGTGCTGCGTTACATGGGACAAATCAACGCTTTGTGCAGAGATTACAAAAAATGGAGGCGGTTGTCGATCGCCCCCTTTCTGATTACAGTTTGGATGAGTTAGAGTCTCTATGGCAACAGGCTAAAGCCCAAATAGCCAAGGAGAAGTGATAGTTTGATAGTTTTATTGTAACAGTCTTGACTTCGGTGTCATGAGAGTAAGACAGGTATGAAGAAACCCTGGGACAGGAATCTAGGAACTCAAAAAGATAACTAGGAATATTCCCAGGATAATCGCCCCACTACCCAGGATCAATGCCCAAAAGCGATGGTAACTATTTACAATTGTCCCATTATCACTCTCTAGTTGAATTAAATCCATCCAAGGGGCGATACCACGACGGAACCAACCCACAGCCCCGACTTGTTCACCAATCAGGCCTTGGACTCGTGTCATCCCAAATAAGAAGTTACCAATGGGACCAAAGCGAGAACTGTAGTGCAGATACAGCATACCGCTACGGTCTTGGATTTTTAAATCAGAACCAAATTTATAACCTGCGTCGCCACGACCAATGAGTGAACCTGCTATTTTTGCCGGTTGTCCCCGTAAAGGACTAGCATAGGGGTCTGACATTAAGGTGAGAACGTCGGTGGCTGGTGCTTGCTGGTAGCTGGGAAACATCACTAGGGTTTTGATCAATATTCCTAAACCTAAACCGATAAGTGGCGTACCTAGAACTAAACCTGAGTTGGAGGAATTTAAGATCAAGATCATACCCAGGAGAAGCCCAGCGAAGAAACCAATGGTTTCAGCACCATATAACAGGATATCTAAGAAAAAGTTACCGTACAGCCTTTTCTTATTCAGGGTTTTGCCTTCTCCTACGACTTTTCCCATGTCGAACTCAATTGCTAAACCTAACTGTTCCGCATAGTTACTTAACGCCCGGACACGTTTACCAGTTAAGGGATGAGTGGAACTTAATTCCATCCACCAACCCCAAGGGTTAAACATATCCCACAAAAAGACGCGCCCAATTTTTTGGGTATCAGATGCAACTCGATAGGCGGTTCCTGTGGAGGTTGCGGCTTTATGGTCATAAATTCCTAATGCGCGAGTACCTTCCACTAACTGACTGGGTTCTTTGGTTCGCGCTCCTTCTTCTAAAATTCCATAGGCAATCTTCACCAAAGCGCGGGATAATCCATTGGGATTACCTGTGGTTTCGGCGGCGAAGTGGTCAGCAAAGTATTCTCTAGTGCGGGAAAGATAGAGTAATAAATATGTACCGACAACATAAAATACATAGGCCAGAAAAGCCGCGCTTTGTGCTGCATCTTTGATTCTGCTATCGCCACCACCACGACCAAGATTTCTGGCTGTAGAGTAAATCAGGTAGCAAATCTGGACGAGGGTAGATGCTACTGTCATCACGGCAAAGTCCCAATGGACGATGTGTCCTAATTCGTGGGCGTAAACTGTCGCAACTTCATCATCATCTAGGTATGTAAAAAGTCCCTGACTGACTACTAACCGGGCGCTGTTGGGTAAGGAACCATAGGTAAAAGCGGTGGGGTTTTGGTCGTCAATGATTCCTAATCGCGGGGTTTTAAGGTTTTTATCTCGGCAGATTTGACGAATAATTTTAGCTGTTTCTGGGCTGAGGCTTTCTACTTCTGCTAAGTCTACCCAGCGTCTTTGGTAAAGCCAACCTTGGGTTAAGTCCATGAACCACGGAGATAGGAAAAAGGCGGCGATATTGAAAATTAAGGTAATGGCAATGGCGAAGAATAATCCTTGTGCTGGATTTTCACTCCCGACAATGAAGATTAAGTTTAAGCCTAAGACTAATACCATGCCAAACATTAAGGTCATGGTGACAGCAGAGGCCAAAACTAAATTCCCGCCGATAGAACCCATGGCGATTTTGACACCAGTAGTTGCCGCCCGTCCAGCTTTGTGGATGGTTTTGGGCTGGTTGTCTGGTTTTTGAGTGAAAAATTGACTGGCTTTTTCAGCCCATGTCCGCACCTTGGGGTTCTGACTCGTTATTAATTTTTGACAGAGGCTTCTCCCTTTTTCGATTTCGCCTGTAGCTTTATAAGCTTTGGTGAGGCACATTTGTGCAGAAATATAATCAGAGGAGTCTTGATTAATACAATTAATACTAAATTTTTCGAGTATTTCTACTGCTTCCTGATAACGTCCAGCTTGAAAAGCATCTAATCCAGATTGCAATGACATAATATGGCAAGCGTCAAGGTAATTTAAGGATACAATGCGAGTAATTGCTTTTCCAGCTTTGGTGATTAAAAATATTAATTAGGCGATCGCTATATGCCCAAGGGCAGGACTACAATTATAATCTACGTTAAAAGGTCATCCCAGCTATTGAACTTGATGGTTGTAAGAAAACTGAAGCCAGTCAAATGTTTAGTTTAATATTAGCCGCCACACCATCACCTTATAGTTGAAGCGAAAAACCGAAACCGGAGACTTCATCAGCTTTTAGGGTAACCAAAATTAATGAGCTTTACCTGCACCTAAATATAATTCAGCGACTTTAGGATCATGTAATAATTCTTGACCAGGGCCAGAAATAGCATCGCGCCCTGATTCCAGTACATAACCACGGTCAGCCATTTCTAAGGCTTTACGGGCGTTTTGTTCCACTAGGACAATCGCTGTACCTGTTTGATTAACTTGTTTAATTTGCTCAAAAACTTGGGTAACGAGGATGGGAGATAAAGCCGCAGAAGGTTCATCTAAAAGCAGTAAACTCGGTTCTAACATCAAAGCTTTGCCCATCGCCAGCATTTGACGTTCACCACCTGATAGTGTACCAGCACGTTGACGACGGCGATCGCTCAGTCTAGGAAACATCGTAAAAATTCTCTCTTTCAGAGGTTTCAGGGGTACATTACGCACAAACGCCCCCATTTCCAGATTTTCTTCCACACTCAGAGAAGGAAAAACATTAGAGATTTGTGGCACATAAGACATTCCCCGCTTCACTATTTGATTTGACTTTAGCCCAGCAATATTTTCATTTTTAAAGGTAATTGTCCCTGTGTGAGGAGTTAACAGCCCGAAAATAGTTTTGGCTAAGGTGGATTTACCTGCACCATTCGGGCCAATTACTGTGACCAATTCCCCTGCGTCCACCCGAAAATTCACCCCTTGGAGGATATCTATATCTTTGCTGTATCCAGCGTGAACGTTTTGAACTTCTAGCAGTGGCGTAGAATTATTGACTGAAGCTGACATAAAATCCTTTGAAGTCTCTGATGTGCAGTAAGCGTTCTTTGCATCCTAGCTTAAGGGTTTACTGATGAAACCTTTGTGATATTCGCCTTTTGCATCGGTTTAACGCTCACACATTCACTTTTATTAAAATCTGCCTAGTTAGAATTATTTTTTATAAAAAAAATATTCACATAAAGTTAACATAGATTTTCCCACAAAAAAGCATAGATATTTGAATCTATGCTCCAATGTCTGGGGACTGAATCCCACTTCTTATCCAATTGAGGACAGAAGTTTATGGGGGTTTCTATCCTCAATTAGCGGACTTCAGCGTGAAACCTATACAGTTTTTGCAGCTTGCTTACGACGAGATGCAAAGTAGACTCCCATTAAGGATAAAGCAGCCAAAGTAGCAGGTTCTGGAACTGAAGTAGGAGGTGTTACAACATTATGCTGTCCGGAGACAGTTACTTGACCTAGTGACTCACCGTTGTTACCCACGTCTCCAACATAAAGATATAGTGGACCTGCGGCAGAAACGGCACTAGTCAGGTTAAATAGAACTTCGCCATTATCACCTAAGCTAGCAAATCCGCTACCAACAAAATCTGCTGGGTCGCCGTTACCAACGGTATCAAACAAGTTACCATCAAAGCTTCCCAATGTCGCAACGGTGTTATCAATATTACCGCCACTGGTACCAAATAAAGCAGGATCAGCAGGAGCGCGTTGGGTTCCTGGAGTCAATACAGTGCCTGCTGGAGTGAAATCGAACACGCCTAATCCACTAACCGTGTTGATTTGTGAAGCATCGTTAATCAAGGTGGTGCTGAGGATGATGGAATCTAAATCAAAACCACTAAATTGACTAGTTGCGCCAGCCAAGTTACCACTATCCCGCAACAGAATGGAACTGATATCGCCGCCCAAAGTGGAAAAATCAGCACGGAAAATGCCAATATCTGAGGTGTTCGCGCCTGTGTTTATAGAACCTGTTAGTTGTGTGAAGCCAACATCAGTGGTAAATGCTGCGGCTGAAGCCGATTGAGCAGACATTACACTCACTGCTGTAGCAGAGAGACCGAATGCCAATATTTTAGAAATGTTAGTTATGCTGTGTTTGGTCATAAGTTTTGTAGAAGCCTTGGGTGATTTACCGTTTACACGGTTTTTCTATTAACCAACTAATCATACCTGCTAGCTGAGAATATTGACTAGGCATTTTTACACACTTTACAGAAAATTTATTCAGAGATCAGCATATTAGTAAATGTTTCTAACATATCGTATGAGTTGGTGAAATAACATAGATTTATAGAAAAAACAGGCAGTTTTGAAGTGTTTCAAATGCCTGTATTCAGCAAAAAATTCAGTCAATATGTGAATTTAGGGTGTTTTTTGCAAATCTGGTCGTTCTTCAGGGAGGATAGCATCTGTTACAGGACAAACCTGAATACATATACCACAATCGATACAGGTGGCAAAGTCAATCCAATACCAATCGGTTCCCTTAACATTTTTGCCTGGTCCTTCATGAATACAAGCTACTGGACAAGCGTCTACGCAGTCAGCAACCCCTTCACAAACATCAGTCACAATGGTGTGAGCCATTTCTTGTCAATTTCCTTTCTTGCGGATCAGCTATTCTAGCCTACCAGGGGGCTGGGGATTGGGTATTGGTCATTAGTCATTAGTCATTGAGAAGTTACTGCCTTCTCCCCCCTGCTCCCTGCTCCCAGCTCCCCTGCTTCTTTCCCCCTATTCCCTAATTAACTCAAGGATTCATTGGCGATGGAACCATCAGATTTAATCCAAGCAATTTGGGTAATACCGCGATCGCTGGCGTATTGTCTCACAACTGCGGTATCTCTGCCACCTAAATGTATTTCTACCCCCAGGATATCTTTAGAATCACGGAGTTTTTGGGCATGGACAAAGGCCGCCGCTTCAGAATTTGCGGTCTCGGCTACTACTAACCAGTCACTGGCTGGGGTTGATTGTGGTAATTGCTGTGTAGATAAAATCACTTGGTATAAATCTTCGATATTCAGCACAAAACCAATACCGGGAATATCCTGTCCTTGGGGATGATACAGTCCCAAAAGCTGGTCATAGCGACCACCACGCCCCAATACTCTGGTTTGTGAATTGGCATGGCTGACGATTTCAAATACTATGCCAGTGTAGTAATTTATGGTTTGAATTAAGCTGAGGTCAAGAATTAAAGGAAAGTCTCCTGCTGATTCTAATAACTCTACCAGAGATTTGAGGTGGTTAACTTTTTCTTGTTGCTCTGGATCTAAACCAAGGCTACTGACTTTTTGTAAAACATCGGCACTGTTACCGCGTAAATCCATCATGATTCTGGCGCGATCGCGTAGTTCATCGGTCAGGGGTAAAGTATCTATAGCAATACGATCAAGATGAGCGATCGCACTACGAACTTGACCTTGGATATTCACCGGAAAAGCATTCAGGAGCGATCGTGTAATTCCCGCTTCCCCCAAAATTAAATGCCAATCCTCCACACCCAGCGCCGTCAAACAATTTTTCGCCAATAGCAGCACTTCTGCATTCGCCAATAATCCCCCCACACCTAACAACTCAACCCCGGCTTGATAAAACTCTTGCTGGCGATTATGCTTGTTTTCCCAGGTGCGGCGAAAGACATTAGCATTGTAATACAGCCGTTGGGGATAGGTGACATCTGCCATTCTGGTAGCCACTGCACGAGCAATAGAAGCAGTCAACTCTGGACGTAAGCCTAATTCTTCATCTTCACCATTTTGCAGTTGAATCACCATCTGGCGTTGAATTGCTTCTCCCGCCATCAAAGTATCCATGCGTTCCAAAGTTGAAGTGATAATCCTGTGATATCCCCAACCATGAAACACCTGCTGTAACCTATCTTCAATCCAGCGTTTTTGAGCTACATCTAAAGGTAATAAATCTCTAGCTCCCGCTGCTGGTTGATACACCATTATTTTTTCTTCCCACCAAAAAAACCACCAAACAAGCCTCCACCCCCGGACTGATCTGATGGCTGATTTCCATCATCCGGAGGTGAAATAACTTTAGAATCACTGGATTGTTGCCCTAAAGCCTTTTCTATTTTAGGTTTCCATGTCAACGCTATTTTATCCGTGGGATCTAATTTCAAAGCATTATCAAAATGAATTTTAGCCATTTTCACTTGATTTTGCTTCAAATAAACCAAGGCTACCAAACTATGACAGTGACTATTCTTGGGTTCTAGCCTGAGTGCGTCTTGTAATTCCACCTTGGCTTCACTAAGTTTGTTTTTTTCAATCAAATTTTCAGCGCGACGGATATAGTGATCTACAGCCGAATCTTCTTTAATTTTTTGTGGGGGTGGGGGTGGGGGTGGTGTAGAAGATCCTGTTTTGGATTTTGAGGTAGCTAAGTTACCTCTAGCGACAGCTGATGACCCCGGTGAGCCAGAACCATTGGCAGCACTCCGGATGAGATAAACTAAATTTAATTCGCTGATCCGAGATATAAATTTAGTAGATTTTTGTAACGTTTTATACTGTTCTTCCGCCAGTTTAGCGATCGCAGTTTTATAAAAAGAATCAATATTAGGAGCAGCAGCCAGTTGTTTCGCCAAATCCCCATTCAATTCCACTGAACTAGATTGCTGTGCCAGGGACTTACCCATATGGGACAAAATAATTATCTGTTCTGTGCGACTGCGTTCTGTGGACAGATGTTCATAAGCTGGGTTAACCAACTTTGAGAGTAATTCACTCGCCAGATGTTTTTCCTCGGCAGAGGTAAATGCATTACTATCTGGGTGCAAACGGCGAGCAATTTCCAGATAACGTTTACGTATTTCCTTAATATTAGCGTCAACGGAAACACACAGAATTGCGTGATTATCTACGACATCATATTTAAAAAAGCCACGATCTATTTTCAAAGACATAGAGCGGTGTTGCACCCAAAGAGCTTAATATTTTTATAGTTTACCGAACAAATGGTGTTAAAGCTTCGTCCACTTCGGCAAATGTTACACAGTGAGTTTGCTGAACTGCTCAGTGCATCGATTTGAGGAGGGTTTTTTGATACAATAGTGGAAACACGGACGGCATTGTTTATTCTTTATTAATTAACCCTTACTTCCAACTAGACAAAGGCGGAACCTCTACTAACTCACGACTTAGCTGTTCGTGAATATTGCCATTAGTTGCCAAGATTCTACCTGACTCAATTTTGAAAGGAGTACCATCGTAGGCTGTGACTTTACCTCCAGCTTCTCGCAATAAAACTATCCCGGCCACTACATCCCAGGGAGAAATTCCCCTTTCCCAGTAACCATCAACCCGCCCACAAGCAACATAAGCCAAATCCAGGGCGGCGGAACCGCTACGGCGGACACCTTGGGTAAGATGGGTCAAATGACAAAACTCTGCATAGTTGTTATCCGATGTTTCCCGGCGATCATAGGCGAATCCCGTTACCAGAAGACTTTTACTCAGTTCTGATATTTGGGAAACCTGGATTTTTTGGCGGTTACGGGTCGCACCTAAGTCAGTAGCTGCCCGAAATAGTTCATCATGAAAAGGGTCATAAATTACCCCTACCTGCGGCACACCATTAACTAATAACCCAATGGAAACAGCAAAAGCCGAATATTGGTGAGCGTAGTTAGTTGTACCATCTAGCGGATCAATTGCCCAGAGGTACTGATTATCTTGATTTCCTAACTTTCCTGATTCCTCAGCCAAAATCGAATGTTGAGGAAAGTGACGACGCAAAATATCTAAGATCACGACTTCCGAAGCTTTATCCGCAGCCGTAACTAAATCACCAGGGCGGCCTTTTTCCGTAATCGCATCTCCTAACTTACCCAAATAGCCTTGTAAAACAGCACCCGCAGCTAACGCCGCTTCCGTAGCAATATCTAGAAAAATTTGTAAATTAGTCATAAATTAGTCATTTGTAAATTAGTCATTGGTCAGTAGGAAAGAAATTACCGTCTTCTCCCCCCTGCTCCCCGCACCCTGCTCCCTTGCCTCTTACTCCCCCCTGCTCCCCGCCCCCTGCTCCCTTGCCTCTTACTCCCCCCTGCTCCCTGCCCCCTGCCCCCCTGCCTCTTTCTCCCCCCTGCTCCCTGCCCCCTGCCCCCCTGCCTCTTACCCCCCCATTCCCTAAAGATTAAGGCGGCGAAACTCAGCAGGAGGGATTCTCATAGGTTTTTCTGGGTTCCAAATGCCTTTTCCCATGAGTCTAGCCGATTGTTGGGCGCGTTCCAAGCGCTGGTCGTATTTATGGTTAGGCGATCGCCCGATAAACAAAGCATATCCCTGTTTAACCACTTCTTCATTCAATAACTGCTGATTTTGCCACACATAAGCCAAAATGCGACCATTTTTATCTTTGGCTTCCACATCAAATTCCAGGGTTACTGGTTGTGTAGGGTCACCAATCAACTGTGCTAATAGTTCCCTCGATTCTTCTCCCCAAGGGCGTTGGCGAAAATCTGGTGCATCAATCCCCACCAACCGGACACGAGAAATCAAATTTGGTTGTTCAGCCATACCTAATACATCCAAACTTTGCCCACTGACTACCCGCGCTACCTTCACCTGAACTTGATTGCTTACTGTTGGATAATCAGCTTGACAACTCACCAGCAACAGCAAGCAACACAAACAGGCGATTCTACTCAGCAACACCCCAATAAAAACCTGAGTGCGAACCAAAATTTAATCCTCATCTAACGGTAAACCCGCTTTAACTTTACCTCTGGCAAAATAGCGCCCAAACTGTAATTCATACACCTCATCCTCATCTTGAGTTTCTACCTCCAAATCGGAACGGGCATAACTCACGCACAACAAAGCGTAACCTTTACGGCGCAACGCTGGGGATAATCCAATAGCCTCTGGTTGGTATATTTCTCCCGACACCACCCGCACGGCACAAGTCGTACAAGCCCCATTCCGGCAAGAAAAAGGTAGTTCCCCACCTTGTTGTTCGATGGTGTGGAGAATGTAGCGATCCTCTGGAACTTGTAGACTGTATTCTTTACCTGTAGCGCGATCGCGGACTTTAACTGTATAGGTATCGGACATCGTGATTAGAGATCAGAATGTGGACTTTCAACTTTAATTTAATTTATTTGCTCCTCTATTTGCATTTTTTTTAATTCCGTAGTATAGTTGTAAATCGTTGCACCTGGAGAGGTGGCCGAGTGGTTGAAGGCGCAGACCTGGAAAGTCTGTTATGCGGGAACGTATACGAGGGTTCGAATCCCTCCCTCTCCGTTGAAGAACTGAAAATAAGATTTTTTAGTAACCAGTGAAGCTGTGATTCAAAACTACTAATTTCTTGTAGGGGATAGTCTATTAAGATTTAGTTTCCTCTGTCTGCTCCTCAATTACTGAACTCCAATTATCATTTTTAACAGCAGCTTCCAGTCTATGTTGACGTTCTGCTGAACTCCCTTCAATATTTTCTATTTCCGCAGACAAGGTGGAATCAGCCATTGCTTTGCGTAACTTTAACTTTTTCTCCTCGTAGGCTTGGCGTTCGGCTTCTGACATTACCGCTTTAGCCGCTTCCCCCACTGTACTCGCCCATATTCCCCCATCAGCTACATTACCAGGGGGTGTAGTTTCCAGTTCTGCAATCCAAGCATCACGCAAGTCTTCCATTTCTTGACGCTTAGGAAACTTAAAGGTTTGCACACGCACAAAGGCGCATTTTTGTTCACCATATTGACTCACATGGCCGTTGAGGGAAAGCAACACATTTCGGGAATAACCAATATACTGGGTTTGGCTTTGTGCATCTAAAACCGCGTAAACTCCGGCAATTTTGGCGTTATCGGAAGCTGTGCGCCAGGTTTCCAGAGGTATAATTTCCGCCCCATTGTTTGCTAATTCCGGCGTTGCTATCACTTCAGTGATATCGTGTTCATCATCGGAACTGTACAAAAATTCATGTAAGCCACGGTGATTAACTGGGACATTTTGATGCTCAATGGGCAAATTTTTATCAGGTTCCATCATGGTTTATCTCCGTTTGACTAATTATGAGTGTTTACTGTGCGATCGCTGATCCAGGCTAATATTTGTGTAATATTAATTAACTTTTTATCGTTTTTAACAGGTGAATAATTCCTCCACCCAATCAACTATAAAATGCCTATATGAATCAATTTAAGCTGGAAAATTGGAATTTTATCAAACACCGTCTGACTCCTTACCTATTTTTACTCCCGGCTTTAATTCTCTTAGGTTTAACAGTTTTTTGGCCAGCAATACAAGCATTTTACCTAAGTTTCACCAGTTACGAAGACCTTTCCCAGCCTCCCCAATGGATAGGTTTTGATAACTTTCTTCGCCTGTGGAAAGATGCAGTTTTTTGGAAAACATTAGAAAATACATTTCTCTATCTTGTCGGAGTTGTCCCAATTTTAGTCATGGCTCCCTTAGCTTTGGCAATTTTAGTAAATCAGAAACTGCGAGGGATGAATTGGTTTAGAGTAGCTTACTACACCCCAGTAGTGATATCAATGGTAGTGGCTGGTATAGCTTGGAAATGGCTATATGCAGAAAATGGCTTACTCAATCAATTACTAAAAACTTTGAATATTTTTCCTGAAGGTATTCCCTGGCTAACTAGTCCAGAAAAATTGCTGGGTATTGTGCCAATTTCCCTAGCCAGTGTTATGGTTGTGACCATTTGGAAAGGACTAGGTTATTACATGGTGATTTATTTAGCGGGGTTACAATCAATTCCGGCTGATGTATATGAAGCCGCCGCTATTGATGGTTCTGATGGTATTCGCAAACACTGGGATATTACCGTACCGTTAATGCAACCTTATTTAGCATTGGTGGCGGTAATTTCTGCTATTTCTGCGACTAAAGTATTTGAAGAAGTTTTTATTATGACTCAAGGCGGTCCACTGAATAGCTCCAAAACTATTGTTTACTATTTATATGAAGAAGCCTTTAGTAACTTAGAAATTAGCTATGCTTGCACAATGGGATTAGTATTATTTTTAATTATTTTAGGGCTGTCAGTTTTACGATTACTAATTAATCAACAAGAAGATATTACAATTTAGACATTGTTAGAACAAATTAAATGTAGAAATGTTCCATAAACTGATGATCTTTACAGATGGTTTGGCTGGAGAAAAACAAATGAGTTAGTCAATTAGTAGTGAAAACTATTAAGGTTGACTGTTAAGGAATATTGGCGATCGCACATAAACTATTACAGCAGATATTATTCTCATAGCTACAGATGGGAGTTCCACTAGGGACTGAGTTAAAAAAACTAAATTTATACATATTTTTAGATCATGGATTGGAAATGGGCGATCGCCAGTGATGCTGTAAATACTTGGTGGTATCTAGTATAATAGTTCCCACACCAGCCTATCCTAACTTTTTCATAATCTGAGTCTATGTATGGCGTTTCTAAGGAGAATCTTTCAGTGCATCTAAGTAGCCATACTATCGCCGATTTGTTTTATAGTACTATTCGGGAATGATGATCTTCTGATTATCAGTTGCCAAAATTACCATATTTTCTGGAGGTATTCTGAACTCACACAGGTGCAAAAATGGGGAAAACTGGTGATTTTCCAGTAATTACACCCAAGTACCAGCAATAACTGTCAGAAATACTGCACTCAAGAAAGAACCTCCACTGAGGTAATTACCTCAACAGGCCATTCGCGGGGATAGTTTTCAGTTAACTTGAGGTTATATTGGCAGTAGAGGCATTTTTTTTGGTGAAGCTACTAGATATATGTTATTTTGCCGTATCGTGTTAATAGTTAATTTAAGTTGTACTACTTTATTTATTCAGGACCGGTTTAGCTAGAAATAGATTGAACTAAAATTTAAATGAGAACCTTATACTTTTGTAATATCTTTTCTATTTTTGACCAAACTTGGGTTAATAAATTGCAACTCAGTCAGCTATTAAGCAAAATCTGGCTCAACTGATTTTCTGATCCAGAGCAAAGCTGTAATCATGTCACAGGTTACAGTGGAAAGCCTACGGCTTCAGCAGTTAGTGAGGATAAGATTTAATTATCGTTATCTTGCCAGAATTTTGATAAGTCCACGCATTTACCATCAAGTTGATATTTTTATGAAGTCGAAAATTTATAGCTGGTTATCCATATCTTGTGCTAACAACTATGCCTGAGATATTTGAAAACGAACTGGACAGTTTCATGAATAAGAATACTGTTAATCAGCCGATTTTATGGATTAATTTTGCTGATGAAGTGTTTATGAAAATGTCAAACCTCAAAAGGTTGAAGTTTCAGTAGCTTAAGTCTAATATCTTAGCCGATTTTGTGCGGTGCGGGAGGTAAGATAAAAGCTATACATAAAACCCGGTTATGGGAATTTTTGCAAATTGATCATTTGAGAATTGCTATAATCTATTGTCCAATCTATTACTTTTCTATTTGTTAGGTGTATTTTTCTATGGGTTCCCCAATGAATCGTCTGTCTATTTTTGTAGACGGAAATAATATGTTCTATGCTCAACAAAAAAATGGGTGGTTTTTTGACCCAAGGCGAGTCCTAGACTATTTTAAACATGAGCAATCAGACACAACATTGATTAATGCTTTCTGGTACACTGGTTTAAAAGATCCACAAGATCAGCGAGGTTTCAGAGATGCTCTAATTAGCTTAGGATATACAGTACGCACTAAAATTCTCAAAGAATATTATGATGACTCATCGGGGCGCTACTCCCAAAAAGCTAATTTAGATATTGAAATTGTCGTAGATATGTTTAATACCGTTGATCAATATGATCGAGTGGTTTTATTCAGTGGTGATGGGGATTTTGAAAGAGCTATCGAGCTACTCAGGTCTAAAAATACGCATATAACTGTAGTATCAACGGAAGGAATGATAGCTAGAGAGCTACGTAATGCTACTGATAGATATATTGACTTAAACGATATCAGAGACCGTATAGAAAAAGTAGAAGGTTAGTAACCTTAGCAAATAGTTACAAATCTTTAGAGTAAAAAAACTAAGGTTCAAGATATTTTATTAAGCCAACAGTAAAAATTTACCAGGAGGAAAAATGACCAGCAAAGGCGAGAAAATCATCATTTTTGACACGACCCTCAGAGATGGAGAACAGTGTCCAGGAGCAACTTTAAATATAGATGAAAAGCTAGCGATCGCCAAGCAACTATCCCGTTTAGGCGTAGATGTGATTGAAGCGGGTTTCGCCTTTGCGAGTCCTGGAGATTTTGAAGCAGTTAATAAAATTGCTCAACTTGTGGGGACAGAAGACGGCCCCGTAATTTGTAGTTTAGCCAGAGCGATTAAAGCGGATATTGAAGCCGCAGCCGAGGCCTTAAAACCAGCAGTTCATGGTCGGATTCATACCTTTATTTCCACATCAGATATTCATTTAGAGTATCAGTTACGGAAATCAAGAGCCGAAGTGTTGGCGATCGCCGAAGAAATGGTAGCCTATGCGAAGTCATTCATGGCGGATGTGGAATTTTCGCCAATGGATGCAGCCCGTTCTGATCCAGATTTCCTTTATCAGGTATTAGAGCGCACTATCGCCGCCGGTGCAACTACTGTTAACATTCCCGACACTGTAGGTTACTTAACACCCAGTGAATTTGGGGCAATGATTAAAGGTATTAAAGATCATGTCCCCAACATTGATCAAGCCATTATTTCCGTACATGGACATAACGACTTAGGTTTAGCCGTTGCCAACTTCCTGGAAGCTGTGAAAAATGGTGCTACCCAGTTAGAATGTACCATCAACGGCATTGGTGAACGCGCCGGTAATGCTTCCCTAGAAGAATTGGTCATGGCTTTGCACGTGCGGCGACAATATTTCAATCCCTTCTTAGGAAGACCCGCAGAATCGGAAGCACCCCTAACGAATATTGACACCAAGCAAATTTATAAAACCTCCCGCCTAGTTTCTAATTTAACCGGAATGCTAGTGCAACCCAATAAAGCCATAGTGGGAGCCAATGCTTTTGCTCACGAGTCAGGGATTCACCAAGATGGGGTGTTAAAAAACAAGCTCACCTACGAAATCATGGACGCTCAATTGATTGGCTTAACAGACAATCAAATCGTCTTGGGTAAACATTCCGGGCGCAACGCTTTCCGTACTCGGTTAGCAGAATTGGGTTTTGAACTCTCAGAAACCGAATTGAATAAAGCCTTTGTGCGGTTCAAAGATGTCGCCGATAAAAAGAAAGAAATTTCTGATTGGGATTTAGAGGCGATCGTCAATGATGAAATTCAACAAACACCAGATTTATTTAAACTTGAGTTAGTACAAGTGACTTCTGGTAGTAATACTCAACCCACAGCTACCGTTACTCTCCGCAACCCAGACGGTGAAGAATTGACTGATGCGGCCATTGGTACTGGGCCAGTAGACGCAGTTTATAAAGCAATTAACCGTGTTGTGAATGTCCCGAATGAGTTGATTGAGTTCTCTGTCCAGTCAGTTACAGAAGGAATTGATGCGATCGGGGAAGTAACCATCCGTATCCGCCATGATTCTAGAGTATTTTCTGGTCATGCGGCGAATACAGATATTATCGTTGCTTCAGCCCACGCTTATGTGAATGCGCTGAATCGTCTTTACGCATCTTTGCAAACTCAAGAAAAGCCAGAAGAAGTAACTGCTTAGAAAGTGTAAAACTTCCAGGGGTAAGGTTGTGATGAATTATTTTTGTCTTCAACCTGACCCCAACAATCTAAAAATGTCTTTGTAAACAAGGTAATATTTAATTTGGTAAATTATTTGTAATACTTTCGGAGTTACTTACTAATGTTATGAATGTGTGTTCCGCAGAGTTTCAGCTAATCAAATTGTAAGAGATGTAATTTTCCCTTTTAATATTCAAATTAAGCAATGCGAAATCTTCCATGTATTTCGGTAATTATATATTAATAATATATTAATCAATTTTACATAACAAATTATCCTTACATGGTTTTCCAAAAGGTTTATTAAATATACTCTTCCCTGTACAAACCCTCCCTTCATCCCAACCTGTTACTATAAGATTGTCATTTTTAACTTCAAAGTCTACACTGACTGGATGGCAGTTTTCAGTATTGTCCCACTCGAATGTGATCAGATTTGGATATCCACTTTCAGGTTCGCCTAGTTCTCGCCTAATAGCATCAGTAACAACTGAATCAGGATTCCTTTTCAATAATGTAATAACCTCTTTATAACTCATACCTATTCTCATTAGTTGAGCAGACTTAGATAATTCTGTCCTTAAGGGTAATTGTGCAGAAATAGAAGAATCAGGAGTTCTATCATCATCAAAAGCAAATGGGTTATCAACGCAAAGTTGTGTAAGATCAGTAGCTTCTTCTGTAGTTATCTCTCTCCCTGTGGAAGTAACTATCTTAGAGTAGCCTTTCTTCTGACACTCTGATATTGGATTACTGCCACATGAAACCATCAGAATATGTAATATATTAAAGCTTAAAAATATTATTAATTTATTTATTAACATATGTTGTTTTTGGTTATTAAAAGAAATCTTGATTTATTTTACCAAATGTATAAAATGTTTTATTTATTTTGGTGACTTTTATACTCTAACATATTTGAATGCATCATAGTCTTCAGAACAATACATCAAAATATTTGAGCGAATCTAAGAATACCTTCGGCTAGTTCTTGTTCTGTCAATTCACCATAGCCAAAAATGAATTCTCCTGTATGATGAGGTTGAAGATATTGGGGTTTAGCAGACATAATCCCTACACCCATTTGGGGTGCATGATGGATGATTTCTTCATCGCTGAGATGGCTATTTATTTTTACCATTAAATGGATTCCGGCTTTTTCGCCTAAAATAGTGACTTTTTCCCCAAAGTGCAAGTTTAAGGCTTTAACCAGGACTTGAGAACGGCGTTCATAAAGCGATCGCATCTTTCTGATATGACGTTCTAAATGTCCTTCTGAAATAAAATCTGCAAGGGCTTGTTGTTGTAAAATTGGTAAATGGCGATCGCTTAACCACTTAGCACGGGCAAATAAAGCCACTAAATTCTTTGGTAATACTAAATAACCAATCCGCAATCCCGGAAACAGCACTTTGGAAAAAGTCCCAATATACAGCACTGCATCACTACGATCTAAACCTTGTAAAGCTGGAATTGGTCTGTCACCATGCAGCTTAACGAAGTTATCGCGCATTTAAAAGCAAAACGAAAAAAAGGGAAAATTTAGAATATATATTCTATTCTCCCTATACCACGACTATAAATAATCATGAATACACCTGAAATAAACTCTTGGCAAGCAGTCCGCGCTACTTTTCAAAGAATTTGGGGTTATGATGATTTTCGTCCGCCCCAGGGTGAAATAGTCAGGAGTTTATTAGCTAAAAAAGATGCCTTGATTATTATGCCCACAGGAGGCGGAAAATCAATTTGTTTTCAACTTCCTGCACTACTTCAAACAGGATTAACCTTAGTAGTTTCGCCCTTAGTAGCACTAATGGAAAACCAAGTGCAGGAATTACTACAACGCCAACAAAAAGCCGCACTTTTACATAGTGAATTACCAACCTATCAACGCCGTAGCACACTCCAAGCTTTAGAAAGACAACAACTCAGATTACTGTATTTATCCCCAGAAACTTTATTAAGTCCACCAGTCTGGGAAAAATTGTGTCATCCAAGTTTACAAATTAATGGTTTGATATTAGATGAAGCCCATTGTTTAGTCCAGTGGGGAGATACATTCCGCCCAGCTTATCGCAGATTAGGTGCAGTCAGAGAGGCGCTACTCAAAACCAAGCCACCGGGAACAAAAATCTCTATTGCTGCTTTTACTGCTACTGCTGACCCCACCGCCCAGAAAATTATCCAAACAGTTTTAAAATTACAACAACCAGAAATTTTTAGATTAAATCCCTACCGCCCAAATTTACATCCCATTGTGCGGATAGCTTGGACACCACGAAGTCGAAAACAGCAATTATTAAAGTTTATTCAAAATCGCCCCCAACAATCGGGATTAATTTATGTTCGCACTAGAAAAGATAGCGAAAATTTAGCTGTTTGGTTAGCAGAAATGGGTTACACCACAGCTAGTTATCATGGGGGATTAGGAGCAGCAGAACGCCGTGCTATAGAAGCTAAATGGTTAAGTGGTCAAATTCCCTTTGTTATCTGTACTGGTGCTTTTGGGATGGGTATTAATAAATTAGATGTGCGTTATGTAATCCATTTTCACGCCCCTGTCCTGATCTCTGAATATTTGCAAGAAATTGGCCGGGCTGGACGAGATGGAAAACCAGCAGAGGTGTTGGCTTTAATAAGTGAACCTACGGGGTGGTTAGATCCAGAGGATCAGCAGAGAAAGCAGTTTTTTGATCAACAAAGGCGATCGCAACAACGCACAGCCCAACAATTGCTGAAAAAACTGCCCAAACAAGGAGAAATCAATGCAGTCAAGCGTCAATTTCGTGATTCTGATATAGCTTTAGCTGTACTCCATAGCAGTGGTCAACTCAATTGGCTTGACCCTTTCCATTACACTATTGAATCCGGGGCGAAAATTCAGGTAGCAACACAATCACAAGCTGCTCAACAAATGCATCAATATTTGCATAGTAAGAAATGTCGTTGGCAGTTTTTATTAAATGCTTTTGGGTTTGAAAAAGAAGCTGCTAACTGGCGTTGTGGACATTGTGATAATTGTCGAAGTAGCAACAAGTGAAACTTATATAATCAACACTGAATATGATTCTGATATCAACCTGTATCCTCTACTAATTCTATGATATTCAGGGTGTATTTTCCATATTTTAGTATATTTGACCATTTAGAAATTGAGTCTTTGCTATTTAAGGCTCTACAAGGA
This sequence comes from Nodularia harveyana UHCC-0300, assembly GCF_034931085.1. Lineage (NCBI taxonomy): Bacteria > Bacillati > Cyanobacteriota > Cyanophyceae > Nostocales > Nodulariaceae > Nodularia > Nodularia harveyana. Next base: position 48,502 of record NZ_JAYGHG010000013.1, read on the forward strand.
TTGTAGCTAAACTTGCTGTTTAACACAAAGCTAATTTTCAGACTTAAATTCTAAATCAAGAAACCAAGAATTACATTATTTACCATCGTCGATGCTGGCTTCTAGTAACGCTCTCTGTTTTTCTATTCGCTCTTGCGCTCGCTGATTACTACCATAGACAAACACGCCTACTAACGAGACAACAGTGGTTCCAGCAAAAATACTTCCAGCCAAATCATGACCTTGTAGAATTAAAAACGTGCTAGATCCAATACAGATTGAAGCAAGTATAAAACCAAAGATCAGACCAAGCCATGAACGCTTGCTATCACCATTAATCACAGTTTTTTCCATTTCCATACGATGCTGTGATTGTTTTTTAGCCATATCAAATATTTCAACAGCAAGACCTGGCTGAACCAGGTCGTACGCTTTTAGAATCTCAGGTGGGGGAAGAGGCCCGGAAAACATTGACATCGCTTCCAGACGCTTTATCATCGTCTTTTCTGTATTAGCTTTATTTGCTAGACTTTGCTCCAGCTTTTTAGCCTGAGTCTCATTATTGTCTTCATTCTCCATCACACCAAATTAGTCCTTTGTCTAAATTCGAGCCGACTCTAGAGCTTCACAAGCTTCCTGAATCAGCTTATCTCCTATATGGGATTGTACTTCTTTGTACTCAGACATTGCAATCCGCAGATCATTCCCTACTGTCAACCAATCAGATAACAAAGCCAAATAGTCTGCCTGTTCCGTTGTTAATGATGTGTTGTACTCCTGTAGTGTGTTTCCAAAATCAACTATTCTGGCAACACCCTCAGACCAAGATGGTCGTGCGTATAAATAGCTTGAAAATAAGTTCATAGAAACCTGCGCTAGATTACTTCCATACTTTAAGAGTAGTTCGCCTCAGTTTCACTATACATCAGTCAAAAGTACACACTGTACAAGTAGTGTCATCTTGAGCAAATCTTTTATTAGTTTTACTATAAATTTCATCTTGAGCAGACACTAATCCTGAAACATTCTTCAGCAAACTGAAAATTTATAGTTTTATTGATATCTCAATAAAGTAAAATGCTTGTAAAACACGGCTTTGGCTTTTTTATCTAAAGATAACTGTTGTTGTTTGGTTCATTTTCACACACCTGACATGATGTCTGAATATGTACAAAATTGTTTGAGTCAATTCTTATTTTATCATAAATTAGCTGTTATCCCTGAATTATAAATCCAGGGATAAAAACATAAGCAGATTTTATCCGTCCTTAAAACTGCCGTAAAAATCTTAAATCACTAGAGTACAAGCGGCGGATATCATCAATTTGATGTAAAACCATTGCAAAACGTTCTACACCAAAACCAGCAGCAAATCCAGTGTAAACTTCGGGGTCATAACCTACCGATTTCATGACGTTAGGATCAACCATGCCGCAACCCATCACCTCTAACCAGCGACCATTCCACTGTAAATCAACTTCGGCAGAAGGTTCTGTAAAGGGGAAATAACTAGCGCGGAAACGAATGGGTAAATCACCAAATATTGCTTGTAAAAACACTTTCACAGTACCTTTGAGGTCTGTAAATGTTAGACCTTCATCGATCGCTAAAAGTTCTATTTGATGGAAAACCGCCGAGTGCGTCGCATCGACATTATCTCGCCGATAAACTCGCCCTGGAGCCACAACCCGGATCGGTGGTTCTTCTTTTTCCATGTAGCGAATTTGTACGGATGAGGTATGAGTCCGCAACAGATTTCCGTCACTCAGGTAGAAGGTGTCCTGCATATCACGAGCGGGGTGATCTGGGGGGGTGTTCAGAGCCTCGAAGTTATAATAATCGGTTTCCATCTCTGGCCCTTCTGCTACGGTGTAGCCCATGCCGACAAATATATCCAGGGCGCGGTCTATAATGCCGTTGAGTGGATGAATGCGACCTTGGGGGCGGTAAATTCCCGGCATGGTGACATCAAGGGTTTCCGCCTCTAGCTGTGCCTGAATTTTGGCAGATTCTAAGGAGGCGCGTTGCTGGTCTAGACTATTTTGTAGGGATTCTTTGACTGTATTGGCGATCGCCCCAATTTTTGGTCTTTCCTCCGCACTCATTTGTCCCATACTTCGCAATAACGCCCCCAGTTGCCCTTTTTTACCCAGATAGCTAATTCTGAGTTCCTCTAAACGTTCTAGGGTATCGGCGGCGGCGATCGCTTGTTCTCCTTCGTCCCGCAGTGCTAAAAGTTGAGCCTCTAAATTGGTAGTCATTATTTATTAGTTATTGGTTATAGTCTGTAACCAAATAATTTAAACAGAGACTAAGGTAAAACCCTAGTTCTTTTTACTAGTTTAAAGGCCATTGGCTGTCTGAGAGTGATTTTTTGCCTCATACTGAATACATCTGTAATTAACTATTCACCGATGAAATTACTCATTAGCAATGATGATGGAGTATCAGCCTTGGGTATTCGCACCCTAGCTGATTGTTTGGCAGAAGCCGGCCATGACGTGAGTGTAGTTTGCCCAGATCGGGAGCGATCGGCAACTGGACATGGAATCACCATGCATCAACCAATTCGCGCTCAAGTCATAGAATCGGTTTTTCATCCTGCTGTCAATGCTTGGGCTTGTGATGGTACTCCCTCGGACTGTGTAAAATTGGCACTGTGGGCGTTGCTAGATTCCCCCCCTGATTTGGTACTGTCAGGTATTAATCAAGGCGCAAACTTGGGAACTGAAATTCTCTATTCTGGGACTGTTTCGGCGGCGATGGAAGGGATCATTGAGGGGATTCCCAGCATAGCCTTAAGTCTTAATAGCTATACATCCCAAGAGTTTCAACCTGCTGCTAAGTTTGCCCAAATTTTGGTGGACAAAATAGCCGTCAATCCTCTGCCAGAATTGATGTTACTGAATGTTAACGTTCCCGCAGTCAGCTGGGAAAAAATCGCTGGGGTAACTTTTACCCGTCAAGGCGTGCGGCGCTATGTTGATGTTTTTGATAAGCGCGTTGACCCTCGTGGCAAAATTTACTACTGGTTAACGGGAGAAGTTTTAGAAGAAGTGGAACAACCGTCGGGTTTACATCTGTCGGAAAATGTACCGGTTGATGTCCATGTAATCCGCGACAACCATATCAGCATCACTCCTTTGCAATATAACCTCACATCTCCTCAAGGACTAGAGAAGTTGTCTAACTGGGAATTTCCACTTGTATAAGTTGTCAACGCCTTGTAATATCATCTAGTCTAGGTTTAGACAATTAACCAAAAAAGTATAATAGTTTACTAAGTGATAGTCTTCTCCTAAATACATTAAAATAGATTAGATAAAACTCATAAACTTGTTTTTATTGCTCGCCCGATCAATCCAGCAAGCAACAGCCATGTCCAGGATAGAGAACCAATTTAACGTAAAATTTTGGGGCGTTCGCGGGAGCATCCCTTGTCCAGGTCCAAACACTGTCCGTTATGGCGGTAATACCCCTTGCGTGGAGATGCAAGTGGGGGGGCAACGCTTGATTTTTGATTGTGGTACAGGACTGCACGTTTTAGGGCAATCCTTATTGCGCCAAATGCCCACAGAAGGTCATATATTTTTTACCCACTCCCACTGGGATCATATTCAAGGTTTTCCCTTTTTTGTCCCTGGGTTTGTTGATGGGAACAAATTTCATATTTACGGGGCGATCGCTCCTGATGGTTCCACCATAGAACAGCGTCTGAATGACCAGATGCTACATCCAAATTTTCCGGTTCCCTTACAAATCATGCGGTCAAATCTGACCTTCCACAACATTCAACCAGGGGAAGCATTACAGATAAATGACATTACCGTAGAAACAGCAGCCCTGAACCATCCAGGGGAGGCGGTGGGATATCGAGTTAACTGGCGTGGTGGTGCGGCCGTTTACTTAACTGATACCGAACATTTTCCTGACAAGCTGGATGAAAATGTCCTATGGCTATCACGGAATGCGGATGTGATCATTTATGATTCCACTTATACAGATGAGGAATACAATTCACCAAAATCACCAAAAATTGGCTGGGGACATTCTACATGGCAAGAAGCTGTGAAAGTAGCCAAAGCTGCGAATGTGAAAAATCTGGTGATTTACCACCACGATCCCTCCCATAATGACGAGTTTTTGGATCATATCGGGGAACAAGCATCTCAGGAATTTCCAGGTGCAATCATGGCGCGAGAAGGAATGGTTCTCGAAATTCCTACCCCAGATGTTTTATCAGAATCTTTTCCCACCAGCAATTTCTCTGTGTGAAATTTGCAGCCGAAGCAATTGTAGATTTTAGATTAGATTGGTGATCAAGAGCTATTAGCGCGATCGCATACCTGAAAAATCAGCCGCGACCAATGGAGGATCAGCTATGTGGTTGACCGTAAGGTAGCTTGTAGCTAATAGCTAAATAAACCTAAAATCCCAGAATCCGGATGCTCAATTTGTCTAAAAATGGATGTTCTCTGTGGGTTGCTTCATCCACGGAAGAGCTGCTCAAGCCAAATACTGTAGCTCTTGGCAAATTTGATGGTGTGCATCTTGGTCATCACAGGGTTATTCAACCAATTTTGCCGCCAGCATTCCATGAGGACAGACCAGAAAATGGCGAGAACATACCAAAATTTCCTCCCAGATCACCAACCCCACCACAAGAACAGACATACTCGACAGTTGTCACCTTCGATCCCCATCCACTGGAATTTTTTACAGGTCAACCACGGACTTTGTTAACACCACTGGATGAAAAAGTCGAGCAATTGCGATCGCTAGGAGTAGAACAACTTGTACTCCTACCCTTCGACCAAGAACTCTCCGCCTTATCACCCCAAGATTTTGTCAATCAGATATTAGTACAGAAACTCCAATGTCGGCGAATTAGTGTAGGACAGGATTTTTGTTTTGGTAAACAGCGTCGTGGTACTGCTCAAGACCTGCAATCACTAGCCGCCCAGCACCATATCCCCGTCACCATCGTCTCCTTACAAACTTACACAGACAAAGCTCCCACCCAAGAAGCTCCCATTAGCACCTCACTGATTCGGCACTACTTAGAAAGTGGCGACATCAAAAACGCCAACCTCCTATTGGGTAGACCTTACATCCTGCGGGGGACTGTCATTCCCGGTCAAAAAATGGGACGAACCATTGGTTTTCCCACCGCTAACCTGCAACTACCAAAGGAAAAATTTATCCCCCGCCAAGGTGTTTACGCTGTCCGCGCTGCTATTTTGAGTGACACACCAGATGCAACCACTACACAAAAGATAGTAGGTGTAATGAATATAGGTAATCGCCCCACGGTGAATGGTAGCAACTTATCAGTAGAAGTGCATCTGTTCGACTGGTCTAGTGATTTATATGGCAAAAAACTCACCGTACAGTTAGTAGAATTTTTGCGCCCCGAACAGAAATTTCCTTCTCTAGATGAGCTGAAAACACAAATTCAACTTGACTGTACCGTCGCCAGAGAACTTTTAAAAGCTGAATGCTGATTTTGGATCACGGAGTGGGAATACTCTAGACAAGGGAATGGAGAATCTAGCACAAGTAATTCTCCATCCCCATTACTTGACAAATTACCAACCTTTTATTCTGTGGTGCATGAGAGAAAAAATTGACACCCTAACACAAAATCTTGCTCGTACCATCGTCGGCAAAAACGAAGCCATCCGCTTAGTAATAGTCGCCCTGTTAGGTGGTGGTCATGCTCTGCTAGAAGATGTCCCTGGAGTGGGCAAAACTCTCCTCGCTAAATCCCTAGCCCGTTCATTAGATGGCAAATTTCAAAGGCTACAATGTACCCCAGATTTACTTCCAACAGACATCACTGGTACTAATATTTGGAATCCCAAAAGCGGCGAATTTACTTTTCTCCCTGGTCCAGTATTTGCAAATATCCTCCTAGCCGACGAAATCAACCGCGCCACACCCCGCACCCAATCAGCTTTACTGGAAGTAATGGAAGAGCATCAAGTTACAATTGATGGTGTCTCTCGTGCAGTTCCTCAGCCTTTCTTCGTCATTGCTACCCAAAACCCCATAGAATATCAAGGCACTTTTCCCCTACCAGAAGCCCAAATGGATCGGTTTATGTTGTCCTTAAGCTTGGGATATCCTGGGGCTACAGAAGAACTAGAGATGCTGCAAAACCTCCAAAAAGGAGCGAGCTTTAGTGATTTACAGCCTTGTATCACCTTGGCGGAAGTAGCCGAATTGCGTCAAATCTGTTCCCAAGTCAGAGTAGAAACTTCCCTCCAAGAATACATTCTGGAATTAGTCCGCTCAACACGCGAGGATGAAGAAATTACTTTGGGTGTTAGTCCGCGCGGTACTGTCGCATTACAAAAGGCTACCCAAGCCCTAGCTTTTCTCTCAGGGCGTGATTACGCTATTCCCGATGATGTCAAATTTCTCGTTCCTCACGTACTCTGTCATCGCCTGATTCCCAGAGGAGGACGCAACGCTAGAACTGTGGTTGAGCGATTATTAAGGTCAGTTCCCATACCTTAATTTCCTTGTCCTGCTTAAATTTGGGCGTGTTAGGATCTTCTATAAAATAGGAAGATCAAACATGAAAGCTATCGAAGTTACTGGTAAAATTGACGCTGAGGGAAACTTGCTTCTAGATCAGCCGATTCAGGGAACAACTTATCCTCATCAGGTGCGGGTAATTGTGTTAGTTCCAGAAGCGGTAGAACTAGAAGCTGTTGACGCTGATCATACACCTGTTGAAGAGATTAAAGCCAGATTAAAGATAGCTTTGCAACAAACAAAAGCAGGGCAAATTCGACCAATTAGCGATCTCTGGGACAGGATTGATGCAGATTAAAATTTAATTAAAATTATCATGGTATATCTACTCAAGAAAAAAATTAGCATATCTCTACAATAATAAATACTAAAAAAAACTAATCCAGAGTAATCAACTATGATTAAAATCAAAGTATTTTAGCCAGGACTTACGCAACAATTGCCGAAAATCTTGATTTATCGTTCGCGTAGCGTGCGCGAAGCGCATACCGCCAAGCCGCCTTCGCGTAGCGTCTCCCCTTGGGAGAAGAACGCCAAGAAAATGTAGATTATGCGTAAGTCCTATTAGCATCGCCATCTATCTCCTATTCATAGCAGGGGAAATTCTCGCTTTGAGCGACTTGTATGTCCAAAGGCTTAAAACTCCCTTCTCAGGGTTTAATTATCTGTTTATGTCCTCACGCTATACATAAAAATTCCTGCAAAGTAGTAAGTCTGTATCAGATAGATGATTGGTGAAAATGGATATATCTAAGTATTTGGGAATGTGAGGAATGTCAAATCTTGTCAAGGGTAAAGCTCGCACCAAACGTCAACTCAAACGCCGTCCCTTGGGCTTAATTGCGGTAATTTTAGCTTGGAGTTTAGCTATGGGTGGACTGCTTTCCCTTGCAACTACAGCTCACAGCGCTACTCCCGCCTCAGAAATTGGTACAGTTGACGTAGTACCTGCACAATATCAGTTAGGGAAACAACTATATCTGGAAAACTGTGCCACTTGTCACATTGCTCTCCCTCCAGAAGTTTTACCCTCCCAAACCTGGAGAAATCTTTTACAAGACTCACAGCACTACGGCGCACAACTTACACCTCTAATCGACCCGCCCCGAATTCTGGTTTGGAGGTATCTTTCCACCTTTTCTCGCGTACAGCTAAAGGAGGAAGCCACGCCCTATCGTGTCAATTCTTCACGTTATTTTCAGGCTTTACACCCCCAAGTTGATTTACCCAGTCCAGTTAAAATCGGCAGTTGTGTCAGTTGTCATCCCAGCGCGAGGGATTTTAATTTCCGCCATCTAACTGCGGAATGGGAAGGTAAATAAGCAGGGGAGCAGGGAGCAGGGGAGCAGGGAGCAGGGAGCAGGGGGGAGAAGGCGGTAACTTCCCAATGACTAATCACCAGTCCCCAGACACTGAGCGACTTGTACTGAGCGCAGTCGAAGTAAGTCAAAGTAAGTCGAAGTAAGCCGAAGTGCAGTCCCCACCTTGTATGACGCAGTTGAAAGCAAAATGATACTATTAGATTAGTTGCAAATTTAAACTGAAAAATAAAACCAATCGGTTTAGTAAATGATTGGATCTACTTTTTACTGTTTTTGAGTTAGTTCTGATTTTATACCCATCTACGACCTCAATGGCTGCACTGGGTTAAATTCTTATAATCAATACAAAAACTTGATTTTCCGTAACCCTTGATTTAGTTTCATAATCTGCCATGCTAAAACTCTTGTTGGGCGATCCCAACGCTCGTAAGCTCAAAAAATACCAACCTTACATTACTGAAATTAATCTCTTAGAGGAAGAGATTAAAGTCCTTTCCGATGAGGAGTTAAAGGGCAAAACAGGAGAATTTAAACAGCGCCTTGCTCAAGGCGAAACCCTAGATGATATTCTGCCGGAAGCTTTTGCTGTGGTGAGAGAAGCAGGACGGCGAGTATTGGGGTTGCGGCATTTTGACGTTCAGATGTTGGGCGGTGTGATCCTACACTCTGGACAAATTGCCGAAATGAAAACTGGGGAGGGTAAAACTCTAGTTGCTACCTTACCAAGTTATTTAAATGCTCTAAGTGGTAAAGGTGTACACGTAATTACAGTTAACGATTACCTGGCTCGTCGGGATGCTGAATGGATGGGACAGGTACATCGGTTTATGGGTCTGAGTGTGGGGCTAATTCAGTCCACGATGATTCCCAGTGAACGCAAGAAAAACTATGACTGCGATATCACCTATGTTACTAACAGTGAGGTAGGCTTTGACTACCTGCGGGACAATATGGCAACATCAATAGCTGATGTGGTACAACGCCCGTTCAACTATTGCGTGATTGACGAGGTAGACTCGATTTTAGTGGATGAGGCGCGGACACCGCTAATTATTTCTGGACAGGTGGAAAGACCTACGGAAAAATATCTCCGGGCTGCTGAAATTGCCTTTACTCTGCAAAAAGATGAGCATTACGAGGTAGATGAAAAAGCTCGTAACGTCCTGTTAACAGATGAAGGTTTTGCGGAGTCAGAAAATCTGCTGGGAGTTACAGATTTATTTGACCCGGAAGATCCCTGGGCGCATTTCATGTTCAATGCTATTAAAGCCAAGGAATTGTTCCTCAAGGACAAACACTACATTGTCGGTAACAAGGAAGTGATTATTGTCGATGAGTTTACAGGGCGGGTGCTACCAGGTAGACGTTGGAGTGATGGTCTACACCAAGCAATTGAAGCTAAAGAACACGTAGATATTCAGCCAGAAACTCAAACTTTGGCGACAATTACCTATCAAAATTTGTTCTTGCTTTATCCTAAACTCGGTGGGATGACGGGAACGGCTAAGACTGAAGAGCCAGAATTTGAAAAAATCTACAAATTAGAAGTTACGGTAATTCCCACAAATCGCATCAGACAACGCCAAGATTGGCCGGATATGGTGTTTAAAACTGAGCCTGGGAAATGGCGGGCGATCGCCGGAGAATGTGCCGAAATGCACCAACTGGGTAGACCAGTCCTAGTAGGAACCACTAGTGTAGAAAAATCAGAATATCTCAGTCAGCTACTCAAGGAAATGGAGATTCCCCACGAACTCCTCAACGCTCGACCAGAAAACGTGGAACGGGAAGCGGAAATCGTCGCCCAAGCAGGGCGTAGAGGCTCTGTAACCATTGCCACCAACATGGCTGGTCGGGGTACAGATATTATTCTCGGTGGTAACTCCGAATACATGGCACGTCTGAAGCTGCGGGAATACTTTATGCCGCGAATTGTGATGCCAGAAAATGAAGATGTCTTTGGTGTACAAAGAGCTGCTGGTTTGCCCACAGGACACGGTAGTGGTCAAGGTTTTGTTCCTGGGAAAAAAGTCAAAACTTGGCGAGCTTCACCGGAAATTTTCCCCACCGAACTCACAAAAAAAGCCGAACAGTTATTAAAAGAAGCTGTGGAAATCGCTGTCAAAGAGTATGGTGAGCGCAGTTTACCGGAACTCGAAGCCGAGGATAAGGTAGCTGTAGCAGCTGAAAAAGCTCCTACCGATGACCCGGTAATTCAAAAGTTGCGGGCGGCTTACAACCTCGTGAAGCAGGAATATGAAGAATTTACGGAAACAGAACACAATCAAGTGATTGAATTAGGCGGTTTGCACGTCATTGGTACAGAACGCCACGAATCACGGCGGATTGATAACCAATTGCGGGGACGAGCCGGACGACAAGGAGACCCTGGTTCGACAAGATTCTTCCTCAGTTTAGAAGATAACTTACTGCGAATCTTTGGAGGCGATCGCGTCGCCGGATTAATGAATGCTTTCCAAGTAGAGGAAGATATGCCCATTGAATCCGGAATGCTGACTCGCAGTTTGGAAGGCGCACAGAAAAAAGTTGAAACTTACTACTACGACATCCGGAAACAAGTGTTTGAGTTCGACGAGGTAATGAATAACCAACGTCGTGCTATCTACGCCGAACGCCGCCGAGTTTTAGAAGGTCAAGACTTAAAAGAACAGGTGATCAAGTACGCAGAAAAAACGATGGATGAAATCGTTGATTTCTACATCAATCCAGACTTACCCTCCGAAGAGTGGGAGTTAGCAAAGTTAGTAGACAAAGTAAAAGAATTTGTCTATCTGCTAGCGGATATGGAACCAAGTCAATTAGAGGATATGACTGTTAGTGAGATTAAGGCATTTCTCCACGAACAAGTAAGAATTGCCTACGACCTCAAAGAAGCCCAAATTGACCAAATTCAGCCAGGACTCATGCGACAGGCGGAAAGATTCTTTATCTTGCAGCGCATTGATACCCTCTGGCGGGAACATTTGCAACAAATGGATGCTTTACGCGAGTCTGTAAATCTACGGGGTTATGGTCAGAAAGATCCGTTGATTGAGTACAAGAGTGAGGGTTATGAACTCTTCTTGGATATGATGGTCAACATCCGCCGTGATGTGGTTTATTCGTTGTTTATGTTCCAGCCTCAGCCGTCGGTTCCTACGGTGCAGACTTCTGAGATGGTGTAAGAAAGTTTTTTCACGCAGAGACGCAGAGGCGCAGAGAGTTTTTTCTGCGTCTTTGTTTTTTGGAGAGTTGAGATTAATTATTCTGCAAACATTTCAGCTAGGATATCAAGGACTGTTTTTTGTGCTTCTGCACTAATTTGACCAAGCAATTTGACTAATCGAGTTTTATCCACTGTGCGAATTTGATCAAGTATAATTTGTCTATTTTGTCCTTGAAATTGACAAGTTACCCTTGTTGGATATGTTTGTCCTTTTGTAGTCATTGGTGCAACAATGACGGTGGCAATATGGTGGTTAATCTCGTTTGGGGAAATTACTAAACAGGGGCGTGTTTTTTGAATTTCACTCCCGATAGTAGGATCAAGGTTAACTAGGAAAACATCAAAGCGATTGACTACCATTCCCATTCAAGCTGATCCCATTCTGTTGTATTGAGATCATCTAAGAGGATATCATCGTGGTTTTCTGCCATTGCTGCAAATTCTTTGTCCCAATTCGCTCTTGCTTGTGCAACTGGGCGAATAATCAGATGATTTCCATCAACTTCAATTTCTACTTCTGAGTTAATACCGCTTTGTTCTAATAGGGTTTTGGGTATACGAAGTCCTTGGGAATTGCCGATTTTTACTATTCGGGTTTTAATGGCTTTACCCATTTTATTTTATGGAGAATAGGCTAGTATCTACATTGTAATTACATACAGAAAAATAGTCAAGTCTAAAGCCTCAAGCAACGGTGCAAACTCCTGAGATTCACGCAGAGGCTTAGAGAGGTACTTTCTTCATCTTTTTTTATTTATTATTAATAGTTTTTAATCGCCGATAGACGCAGATAAATTATTATTGAGGATGAGTAAATTTGTGAGCATAATATTTAGTAATACTATTTAGATAGAAATGAGCTAAAATACGCGATAGCGGTTTTTACTATAGGATTTTCAGCAAACTTACCTCAGTATATTTTAAGCGATCGCGTCGCAATTACAGCCCAAATACCATACTTGGGAAATCCAGCTATATTTAAATCATATTTGTGATATTTTAGACAAGCATTTGTCTTAATGTTATCAAAATTTTGATCAGGATATGCTCAGGGGTTCAGTCTGGGTATCCTTAATGTTAAAGATGCTTGTGTTCGCAAGTTGCAGGAGCAGTACATACCCATGAATGAAATCACATTACGGCTACAACAGGGAGAGACAGAAAGAATCTTAACAGTGAATCAAGATGAATTCATAATTGGCCGTTTGCCAGAATGTGATTTGTACTTACCTCATGGAGGAGTTTCCCGGAGACACGCCAGACTGCTCAAAAGTGCGAATGATATCTGGACTATTGAAGATTTAGGCAGTAAAAACGGAACTAAAGTCAACCAAAGTCAGATTAATCAGATTCAAGAGTTGCATCACGGTGATCTAATTTTGGTGGGAAATGTGAACTTAGAAGTGCTGTTTGCCAATTCTGATGAAAATGCTATGAATCAGGAAACTCTAGCAGTGTTTGGTTCTCAGTCAAAAACTATTTTTCGTAATGTCAAACAACTCCAACAGCAATGGATTAAAGCTGACAGTCAAGATGGTCAAACCAGCAATAAAGATCAAGCTATTGCTCGCCTCAAAGACTTAGTAAATATAGCAAAAAATCTTTGTGCAGCAGCATCCATTCAAGAAATTTTCTCTCAAGTAGAACAAGTAGTTTTTCGTTACCTCGATAGTATTGACCGCTTGGCATTATTAATTGATGTCAATGGCGGCGGTCATCTAGAATTAATAAATGCTGCTTCTAGAGATATCGACCAACAGAAATATTTAGCACGTGATGGCGACTGGATTAGTCACACTATCTGCCAAAAGGTATTTGAAGAAAAAGTTGCCATTCAAACTGCTGATACCAGTAAAGATGAACGCTTTTCTGATGAACAGAGTATTTTAGTTAAAGGTATCCGGAGCGCAATGGCTGTACCTTTGTGGGATGAAAATAAAGTTGTCGGAGTTCTTTATGCTGATGCTCATCTTTCTTCTTCTCATTGGGAAAATGAAGGAGAGGAAGAACTCAGCTTTTTTTCCGCTTTAGCTAACCTTGTGGCTTCTAGTGTGCAACGTTGGTTATTGGTAGAGAAATTAAAAACTGAAGAGGTGATTCGTCATCGACTAGAACGCTATCATTCTCCAGCCGTGGTACAGCAATTAATTGCTGTAGGTGGTTTACCTGATGGTCGTTTACCTCCCGCAGAAAGTGAAATCAGTGTTTTGTTTGCAGATTTAGTAGGCTTTACGGCTATTTCGGAACGATTAAAACCCACGGCGATCGCTCAATTATTGAATAATTTATTTGAGGAAATGTTGCAAGAAGTGTTTGCCTATGGTGGCACTTTAGATAAATATATTGGTGATTGCATCATGGCATTTTTTGGCGCGCCAGAACCCCAAACTGATCATGCCGATCTCGCTACTGCTGCGGCTAAGGGAATGTTGGCTCGTCTAGAACGTCTCAACGTCACTGGTTTTTGGCAAGAACCTCTACAGTTACGCATTGCGATTAACAGTGGTAAAGCTGTTGTGGGTGATGTTGGTAGTTTTCAACGGGTGGACTATACGGCATTAGGATCAGCAATTAATCTTGCAGCTCGCATGGAAGCGGTTTGTCCCCCCAGTGAATGCATTATCACTGAAGCTACTTATTTGATGCTTTCACAATCCTCAGATTTTCACGAAATGGGGGATTATCGTTTCAAAGGTATTGAACGATTAGTCAAGGTTTATCAGACAAAATCAATCAATAACAATATTGCTGCACGGAACACTTCGACAAGCTCAGTAAATCGCAGTGAAATCTGAAAAGCAAGAGTTCATTTTTGCAAATCTCCAAAACGCCTATTTTGATTCATCCAGATAGCAGATTAATTTTCGATAATTTTCAGACAAAATAATCATTAGTGGCAGCTAGACATAAAAAATAGGCGATCGCTTGCTTTCTGCGTGGCTTATGGGAAAATAATCTTACTGCAAAAAATACTTTGCGCCTAACGGACTGCTTTCTTTGTTTCGCTGGTGCGCCTGACTTACTTCCTAATTCCCTTCGCTAATGGGCGAAATAATGAAACAATATGGCGAATTTTCAAATCAGCGCTGGCGCGATCGCTATAGATTTTGGTACTAGCAACACAGTGATTGCTCGTTGGAATCCTGTAACCCAGGAACCAGAAACCCTAAGTATCCCCGCTATATCAGTTCAGCAAAGCGGAAATCCCCCCATAATTCCCAGCCTAGTCTATATACAAGAGGCAACCCAAGGTAAAGTTTTAGTAGGTCAGGAAGTACGCGATCGCGGTTTTGACCTCAAAAATGACGCACGATTTTTCCGCAGCTTCAAACGGGGAATAGGTGCGGATATTCCAGGCTTTTTACCAGAAATAGATGGAGAACTTGTCAACTTTGAGCAAGTCGGAAAATTATTCCTCACACAGATAATTGAAAAACTAGCACCCATGCAGGGAGGTGTAGATTCTCTAGTATTAACAGTCCCGGTGGATAGCTTTGAAGCATATCGTCACTGGTTAGGGCAAGTTTGTCAAGCCCTGCCGGTGGAAAGGGTGCAGATGATCGATGAACCTACCGCAGCAGCGTTGGGTTACGGTCTAGCAGATCAAGAAATTCTCTTGGTGATTGACTTTGGTGGTGGTACATTAGACCTTTCCCTAGTACGCTTAGATCAAAGTGTACAAACTAAAAAGCCTGTGGGTTTTCTCCTTAAGTGGGGGAATAAATCCCTGGCTGAAAATTCCCGCCAAAAACCCAAAACAGCCCGTGTACTGGCTAAAGCTGGGCTGAATCTCGGTGGTACTGATATTGATAATTGGTTAATAGATTACTTTGCCAAAACTCAAGGAATAGCGGTAACTCCTTTGACGACAAGATTAGCTGAACGAGTCAAAATTCAACTATCAACCCAAAAACAAGCTAGTGAAGTTTATTTTGACGATGAGAACTTTGAAAGCTATGAACTACAACTAAACCGCGAAGTTTTTGATCATATCCTGGAAGAACAGAGATTTTTTACCCAGTTAGATGATGCGATGACAAGTCTATTACAGCAAGCTCGACGACAGGGTGTAGAAGTTGCAGATATTAACGCTGTGTTGTTGGTGGGTGGGACTGTGCAATTACCCGCAGTGCAGACATGGGTGAAACGGTATTTTCAGCCAGAACAAATCCGGTGTGAACGTCCTTTTGAGGCGATCGCCCAAGGTGCGTTACAGCTAGCCCAAGGGATGGAAATTAAGGACTTTCTCTATCATAGTTATGGTGTCCGCTATTGGGATCGTCGTCACCAGCGTCACAGTTGGCATTCTATTATTAAAACTGGACAGGCTTACCCGATGAGTCAGTCAGTAGAATTAGTTTTAGGCGCATCGTTAGAAAATCAACCCAGCATTGAATTAATTATTGGGGAATTGGGTTCTGAAGCAGCTAGCACCGAAGTTTATTTTGATGGCGATCGCCTAATTACTCGCCGCATTGCAGAAGGCGTAACCAGCGTTAAACCCCTCAATGATCAAGCCGGTGCGAGAACTATCGCCCAACTGACACCACCCGGATATCCGGGGAGCGATCGCATTAAAGTTTTGTTTCAAGTAGATGAACAACGTTTTTTGCGAATTACAGTTGAGGATTTGTTAACCAATGACACCCTATTAGAAAATCAACTCGTCGCCCAGTTGAGTTAGATCGGGGAGTGTGGGAGGTGTGGGGAGTGTGGGAAGTGTGGGAGGTGTGGGGAGTGTGGGGAGTAAAGAATTTTGGATTGCAGTCTAATCCAAAATCTAAAATCTAAAATCTAAAATTGATTGACTAATGATTAATTTACCTTGATCTGCGTCTAAAGTTGCGAATACACCCACTGGTAAAGCAGCATTAGGACTTTCATGACCAAAGGGTAAATTAGATACAATAGGAATACCTAAATCACCCAGGCGATCGCGTAGGACTTCTTCCACACTGAAGCTAGTTACATTTGGCCGTGGTTCACATTCAGTAAAGCTACCCAAAGCAATACCCCGGACTTTTGACAGCAAACCACTTAAACGCCACTGGGTTAGCATTCTGTCAATGCGATAGGGTGCTTCTCCAACATCCTCCCAAGCCAAAATTACATTATCCATTTCTGGGATTATGGATGTAGCTAAAAGATGTGTTGCTACTGTCAGATTACCTGGTAATAACAAACCATTAGCAATTCCACCGCCCCACCCACAACCCACGAGAGGAGAGATAGGGCGACCTTCTACAAAATCGAATAATCGTTGAATTGACCAATCTGTTTCGTTAGCTAAAGTGGTCAGTACAGGAGCATGAACACTGGAAATACCTGCGTTATAAAGACTCCATAACAAAGCTGTAATATCAGAAAACCCTATCAGCCATTTTGGTGGTGCTGAGTTGAGAGTATTCCAAGTCCAATTTTCTAAAATCCGGGTACTACCAAATCCGCCTCTGGTGCAGAGGATACCTCGACAATTTGGATCTTCCCAAGCTGTGGCTAGTTGCTGGCGACGGAGTTCATCTGTTTGAGCTAAGTAACCCCATTTATCAGCTAAGTTTGGCATAATATCAACTGTATAACCACGCGATCGCCAAATTTCTACACTCCTTTCAAAAGCCTCAAATTCTCGCAAAGCACCGCTAGGCGCAATTACTCGTAATAAATCACCAGGTTTTAGGGATGGGGGTAATATCTTAGATACCATAAATAATTTACTAGGATTTTAAAGTAGAGATACAGCAAAAGCAACAAATTAATTAGTTAGAAGTTAGATCAAAAAAAGAACTCATAACTAATATAAATTCTCTGTCAGTATAATGCATACTTGACTTTTTTGGGATTTAGTGAATACTTAACCTGGATGATATTTATTTAAAAGGTTTATAGTCACAAATTTTCATCCCGATTCCCCAAGCTACTTGAGAAAAATAATACATATATAGACTTCTCAATTAATTTGGGGAATAATAAGAATGATAAGATTGCTGAAAATAGCAATTTACTCAACAACTGTTTTATAGTTGTTCGGAACCAGGATCAGAATAGTATCACCTAAAGGCCAAAGGATTGCGATTATGCTGGCTATGCGTAGGATGACAAATGCCAAAGAGCTAAATCTGAGATTAGAGTCAACCTTGCAAGAGTTACCCCTGTGGAAGATTCAGATTTCTATAGAACGCCCAGTACGTGAATTGGCTAAACTTTTTGAAAAAGAGCCTTTACTACCAGGAGTCGTTTTAACGAAAAATAATTCCTACGAGGGCATGATATCGCGTCCGAAATTTTTTGAACACATGAGTCGTCCCTATAGTTTTGGGCTGTTTTCCAAGCGACCTGTCCAAAATCTTTATAATTTTCTCCGTCCAGAGTTATTTGTATTAATGGAGAATACACTCATTGTGGACGCTACTCATAAAGCCTTAGAGCGATCGCCGGAACTTGTCTATGAGCCAGTTATTGTCGCCACTGAATCGGGAAATTATGGGTTAATTGACTTTCATCAATTACTATTAGCTAACTCGCAGATTCACGCCTTAACACTATCTCAATTAAAGTATGTAGAGGAACAATCAAGAATAGCTAAGGCAGGTTTTCATGACCTTCAACACAACTATAGCCGATTGCTACAGAATGACAAAATGGCTGCTTTAGGTCAGTTAGTTGCTGGGGTAGCACATGAAATTAACAACCCAGTTAACTTTATTACGGGTAATCTGGTTTATGCAAAAGACTATAGTGAAAAACTACTGAACCTGATCAGTCTCTACCAAAAATCATATCCTGAACCAGTGACAGAGATTCAAACTGAAGCTGATAAAATTGAATTGGATTTTTTAAATACAGACTTTCCTCATCTCCTCAATTCTATGCAAATGGGTTGCGATCGCATTCAGCAGATCGTACTATCGTTAAAAAACTTTTCCCGCCTTGATGAAGCTGATAAAAAAATAGTTGATATCCATCAAGGTATTGATAGTACCCTGCTAATTTTAGAAAGTCGCCTATTTAAAAAGCATAAACCCGTTGAAAATATTACTATATTGAAAGAATACGGCAATATTCCTTTAGTGGAGTGCTACCCTGGTTTACTGAATCAGGTATTTATGAATATTTTAAATAATGCCATAGATGCTTTAGAAGAGTTGATACTTCAGAGAAAAATAACTTATGACCCGGTAATTAAAATTTCTACTCAACTCATTGGTGGTAACTGGATAGAAATTCACATTACTGATAATGGTACTGGCATACCAGAAAATGTCAAAAACCAATTATTTGATCCATTTTTCACCACTAAACCCGTTGGTAAAGGCACTGGTTTAGGACTATCCATCAGTTATCAAATAGTGGTAGAAAGACATGGTGGCCAACTTAACTGTGTATCTACATTTGGAGAAGGAACTGAGTTCATTATAAAAATACCAGTCGCCAAGAGTAAGTAATATCAGCTTCCGTAGAATAAATTACTATTTAGATGTATGTCATGATAAATTAATATCAAACTTTTGATATCAGTGACAAATTATGATTAAGATATTAGGACTTAGTGTGCTGCTATTTGCAGCTATGGGAAATTTTACCTCGACATCAATCGCTAGAGCCAGTTTTCAGGGTAAACTCACCGTGGAAATTGATGGATTTCCCAACAAAAAGGGACAGGCCTGTGTCAGCATATTCGCTAATAGTCAAGGATTTCCCAGCAAGAGCGATCGCGTCATCAAAAAGCAGTGTACCCAGATTACCGACACATTCCTAACGGTTACTTTTCATAACCTACAAGCCGGTAGTTATGCTGTTGCGGTTATCCATGATCAAAACCAAGACCAAATCCTCAATCGTAATAACCTCGGTATGCCCATAGAAGGTTTTGGGTTTTCTAGAAACCCACAAGTTCGCACCAGTCCTCCTAAATTTAAGGATGCAGCTTTTGTATTAGCGGGCCCAAATACAGTCATCCCAATCCAGTTGAAATATTTATAACTTCCTCTGTTTTGACTGTTGATTATTATCTTCTGGGAGACTTTGTTTATTAGGTGGAAGCCGCATTTGATTCATCTGAGTCAGAGCATATTTGGCAGTAGTTTGCACATCAACATCTGGATCTTCCGCAGCATGGGCTAACATCTGACTCATTTGAGTCATCATGTCATAAACCCGAGTCAGGTCACGGATAGCATTTTGCCTTACTTGTGGACTTTCATCTTGCAATGAAATAGCCAAAGCACGATTCATTGGTCTGAGGGCGCGAGCGTTAATTTCTGCCAAAGCTGCCAAAATCAAACTCCGTTGTTGTGAATCAGCATTAATCATCAAGTCTACCAGTGGCTGAATAGCCCGTGAGTCCCCCTGCTGACCCAAACGCCAAATAGCTTTACGCCGCTTTGAGCGATCATTACTGCGCAAGTCCTGAATAAGTTGATCCACAACACTAAGTTTACTCAAACGCGAAGTTGTGTCTGGTGGTAATACTGCTGTGGGAAGTGATGTTTTTGGTGTTTGAGGACTAACTACAGATACTTGATTTTCTTGGGGTCTAGACACATTTTCAGACTCTGGCTTTCTAGGGTCTGGCTCACCACGTCTCGAAGTTGTGGCTTCTTTGCTTGGGGATTCTGACCGATTTTTGAGTTGAGCAAACAATCGCAGCAAAAACAGCAGTGCGCCAAGACTACCTAAAATTCCCAAACCCAATACTGACCACCAAATAAACTCCTGCCGACTTGATTTGGGCTGGTCAGTTGTGGCGATAGTTGAACTAGATTGCACCTGATTAGTTGTGGAAATAGAGGAAGCAGATGCGGCTAAAACCGGATTTTTTCCTAGCCAAGCTGTTTGCAAAATGTCTCTAGTTGCCATATCCGCAACACCATCTGTTCTTCTTAAATCTCGAAATTTCTGAAATTTAACTACAGCATCTTGGGTATCTTTCCCATACATTCCATCTATATCACCGTTGTAGTATCCTAAATCTTTTAATTTGCTTTGCAGTCCCTTGACATCTTGTCCTTGACTACCTGGTATGAGAACAGTCTCTACCGGAGATATTGTCGAACTTGCTTGTGAAATTTCTAGGGACATTAGGTTGGATGTTGCTATACTTGCCCGATGTGGGTAAAAACCCAGACAAGTAAAACAGGTAAAAATCAGAATTGAGGAATGGCATGGCCTCATATTGTCAGTTTCAGCCTGAATTTACTATTGAAGTGATCGATTCCAGAATAACTTTAAGATGTCTAAATTTGAAATTGTACAGTAACAAAAAAAATAATAAACTTGCAAGTTTATTGTTCAGAAGATAGTTTTCAAACTGTGAACAGTTACACTACCGGAAGTAGTGGTTGCTGAAGACACGTGGTTTTTATCTCCAAATTATTTGGGTTCTCAGATACATCCCGTTTGCCAAAAAAGGCGGAGTTTTGTTTCTTCTAACCCCATCAACTACAAGGATAGTCTTTGAGTTTCCCGGATTATACGGGTTGTTTTAAGTTCTTTGCTGACCGAGTAATTGTACCACATTTTACCGACAAAATGGGTTGAAAGCCTTGTCCACTTCGGCAAGTGTCACAGTGAGTTTGCCGAACTGCTTAGTGCATCGCTTAGAGGACGGCTTTTTGATAAATCTGTTGGGCTAGATAGTGTAAGACTTGCTATGCCAGCAACTGTTGTTTGAACCCAGAATCTCCGAACTTCAGAGCGGGGAGTATGTCAAGGACACTCAAGTTTCTGATAGCTGACTGTACCTTTTCCGGATTTTGAGAGCAGAAAATGTTTGGAGTTTATCTAGTGAACTTCCGCCTTTAATCGTTGTGAGGGCTGTGTATCTTCTGCTTCCACACTCACTGACTGATTTCTTCCTGCCAAGCGATCGCGCTGGTTAATCAGGTAGATGCTAATTAAAGTTAGTCCTACTCCCACCCACTGTAAAGGGCTGAGAACTTCCGAGAGAAAGAGATAGCCAAATAATAGGGCAAACACGGGAGTGAGAAAGGTGAGAGAACTGAGACTGGTTAAACTACCGCTAGAAGCAAAGTAGAAAAATAAAGCGTAGGCGATCGCACTGCCAAAAACTGTCGCATAACCCAACGCTATCCATTCAGATGCCACAAGATGCTGCCACTGTTCAGATTCTGTTACAGATGAAATCCCCCACAACGGCAGTCCTCCCAAAACCATGTGCCATCCTGTGGCCATTACTGGGTCTGCATATCTACACACAAACCGAATCATTACGGTTCCCGCAGCCATTGAAAGTGCAGCTAATAGCATTAACCATTCACCACTGGCAAACAAATCTTGCCAATTGCCAAAAGTAACACTGATGTTGGCATCAAAAAACTGCAAAATCCAGGCATCTGGTAAACCAATTAAACTAATGCCAACTACTCCCAGTCCTAATCCCAGCCATCCCCACAAACCAATATGTTCTTGGAATAGCCACAAGGACAACAAAGCCACCGCCAAAGGTTGAGAGTCAATCATTACAGACCCTAAACCAGCACTAGTTCTGACTAAGCCCTCTGCCAAAAAACCTTGAAATAAAGCGCCATCTATCAAGGCGAATAAAATAATCCACAGCCATGCTGACCAACCCTGGGGCTGGGGTTTACCCATAAGTACTGCGGCAATTAAAATTAACACCCCAGCAGGTAGCAATCGCACACCTGCCATAAATAGGGGCGTAGTATGGGGTATGACTCCTTTCATCGCTACCATTGCGGTTCCCCACAGGAAAAAAGGGGCGATTAACAATAACGGAGCGAAAGAAAATTGAGATGCACTGAGTTTCAGTTGCATGGGTTTACTGATGCCCTTGTTTAACAAATGCAAAAATTAGTTTACCCAATTTTACCGAATTATGACTTTTTGTGAAGGGTATCAGATTATTGACCCTGGGCAGTAACAAAGAGAAAATGAAACCTCTTTAATTTCTGATGTGTGCAGATTTATCTAGTTTAGGTTCTAGTTGCAGATGAATAACGTTATTTTATGGGGAATTTTGAATTGTTGGATTTGATTATTTTGCTTCAATCCCGACATCAATTGGCTGAGAATATTCTTCATCTGTGCCAAGTTCACGACGTTCTACAAGTTCCGTCTTCATTGTGAACAGGAGTTCATCGTATCTCTCAATTTCTGCATATATTTTTTGATCATAGTCTTCGATTTCAGCTTGTGGATAAGCTAGCACTTCTTCGACATTTGGTTTATTTTTATACATACCAGCAATTTTCAGTTAGGGCTGTTCCAGAGGCTTAATTGCCCACTAAACTCTTTTGGCTTGCTGCCAATGCAGTAGCGGAAACTCATCTTAACCTCTGTGACATGGTAATTGTCAAATTAAGTAAGTAAATCGGCGAAAAAATTGAATGTTTATCCAGGAGTCACAAAGGAATGAACCACGTTGGCGATCGCCTCTCTATTTGGGAGAAGGAACGAAGGACACGTAAAGTCTTCTCTTCGAGAGGCTTTTCTGCGACACGCGATCGCCAACGGCATTACGCTTACCGAAGCGAGAGTTTTTGCATAAGTTCCATTTTGTGGGAAACTATATCCTGGTAACTGGAGAAGCTTTTAAGTTAATCCCCAATTTGACTTTAAATTCATCCTCAAACACTGGTTTTTTATAATCTAAACTCCAGAGTTCTAAGGCGCAGTCATCATCTGGTTGTGAGGGGAAAAGCAACATTTGCAATTGCTGATTATCAGGATTATATTCACACTCTACATGAGCGATCGCCCCAATTTGTCGCCGATCTAATGCTACTGCTAATCTCAACAGCGCACTCAATTGGCTGACGATTTGTCGGTGGCTTTTACTCAGCAAATTCCGGTAATTTTCGTGTTTTTTCTTGGGCTGAGATTTACGGTGATAACGGGCTAAATTAGCAATGATTTCAATTTCATTTTCGGTGTAGCCAAGTAATTCACCATTGCGAATTAGATAGTAGGAATGCTTATGATGAGCGGAATGGCTGATGTAATGGCCGCAATTGTGTAGGATAGCCGCCGCCCATAGCAGTTGTCGCTCATTTATCCCCCAGTTATGTAATTTCCCTTGGGTTTGATCAAATAAACTTAAGGCAAATAAAGCCACGCGATCGCTATGTTCTAAATCAATATGGTACTTGTCAGCCTGTTTCAATACACTGCGTTGACGTACTGAACCTTGATAGCGCAGTCTATCTTCAATCAAACCGTGTGCCAGCATCCAATCAACAATCACCCCTTCCCGCAGGGCGCGTCCGCACACTGTCACTGATTCCACACCTAACAAACTCATGGCTTCCTGTAAAATTACAGCGCCCGCCAATATTACTTCTGACCGCTTATCTGGCATACCGGGTATATTAGAAATCTCTGAGTTAGTCATTTTCCGCAAGCGATACACCCAGTTTTGCAAGTCCTTCAGACTGAATTCGTAGCCATTCAGAGTAGAAGGTGCAACTTCTAAATTTTCCCGTGCATGAATCATGGCTAGGGTTTCAATCGTACCGGAGGTTCCCACTAACCGGGGAGTTTCTCCCAATTGGATATTTCCTAGCACATCTTCAACAGAACGTTCCAGCATTCCCCGTGTATAGGCTTGCAGGTACTGAAACTCAGTATCACTGATGGGGTCGTTGTTGATAAACTCGCTGGTTAGTCGGACTGCGCCAACTTTCGTACTAGTGAGACTCCGGGCTTCCTGACTGTCACCCAAAATTAATTCTGTGGAACCACCACCAATATCAACCACAATGTGGGGTTTGTTGTCAAATTCCATTCCCGAAAGTACACCCAGATAGATGCGTCGGGCTTCTTCTTGACCGGAAATTAAATCAACGCTTAAACCTAATTCGTCTTCTACTCTTTGCAGAAAATCGTGACCATTGGGCGATTCTCGCACAGCACTGGTGGCTACGGCAATGATGGTTTCAGCATTAGCTGTTTTAGCCACTTCTTGAAAGCGTCTGAGGGCGGTAATCGCCTTATCAATAATTTCTGGTTTTAGTTCCCCAGTCGCCAGATCACGATTACCTAATCTGACTGTTTCTTTTTCTTTGGCAATAATCCGAAAGGATGGTAGCGTGGGATCGATTTTGACTACTACCATGTGCAGGGAATTAGTTCCCATATCAATGGCAGCAATAATCCGGTTTTGCTGAACTGGTTGTGTAGTAACACTTTCCCAGCTAGCTGAAACTAAATTCAGCATCTAGTTTTCTCTCTTTGAAGGAAGGACTGTAAACAGTTCGTGCGTCGGAGTATCTAGCACTGGTAGATGCTTAATTAACGTCTTTTAGTCTGACTACGTGCAGAGGCTATCTGCTTTCAGAATATTTACTTACCTAACACCGATAAATTCGGCGAATCACTGGTAAAAGTGCGGCTTTACTAGTAAAAATACTAGTTTAGAGCAAATTTTTGATGACCAGTTTTTAACTTAAGATCGGCGATCGCCAGTTAAAGGTTGTACTTTTACAAATATCAAATAACGTTATTCTATAGATATAAAGATGTGTAAATTCATCGATCTACGATTATTACTTGATTTTTATGCTGAATTTTGACGAAGGCAAACACGAACCTGTATTCCTGACTATTATCCGACTTTTGCGGTGGCATAAACCAGAAGGAAGGCTAATTTTAATGATTCCAGCGCTGTGGGCTGTATTTTTAGCAGCTTCTGGCAAACCACCTTTACCTTTAGTCGGTATAATTGTGTTAGGTACTTTAGCAACAAGTGCTGCTGGCTGTGTAGTTAACGATTTGTGGGATCGAAACATTGATCCAGAAGTAGAAAGAACACGCGATCGCCCTCTCGCAGCTCGCACCCTCTCCATAAAAGTCGGAATTGTCGTGGCGATTGTTTCCCTAGTATGTGCCGCCGCCCTCGCTTTTTATCTTAACCCATTAAGTTTCTGGTTATCTGTGGCAGCTGTACCAGTAATTTTACTGTATCCCGGTGCAAAGCGGGTATTTCCAGTACCGCAGCTAGTGCTTTCCATAGCTTGGGGTTTTGCGGTTTTAATTAGTTGGAGTGCAGTTACAGCAAGCATATCTCCCGCCACTTGGATATTGTGGGGCGCAACTATTGTGTGGACTTTGGGATTTGATACAGTTTATGCCATGAGCGATCGGGAAGATGATCGAAGCATTGGCGTGAATTCCAGCGCCTTATTTTTTGGTAATTATGCCCCGCTAGCTATCGGCATTTGCTTCGTCAGTACAGTGATTTTACTGGCTTACTTAGGTATATTAACACAGCTTACCTTGTCTTTTTGGATTAGCCTAGCAATTGCTACTCTGGGCTGGACTTGGCAGTATTTACGTTTAACAAAGCAAAATCTACCCCACCAGGAGTATGGCATCATGTTCCGCCAGAATGTCTGGATTGGTTTTATTTTACTGGCAGGGATGATTGCTGGCTCTTTATTCTAAGAATGACGCAAACGATACCTCAGAAAAAAGCGACCTAGCCCACTCAGCCAGATTGTCCCTGAAATTTAAAAGTCGTTCATCTACCCCAAATCATAGTGGGGAAAATGTACATTTACTTGATATTTATTATGCAATAGTTATCTATTTTTTTACGTAAATAAACTGGGGAAGTGATGTTTTCCAGATCCCCTTCTTTTACAAGAATTTTATAATTTCCTGTTGTTTACGGTGATTACGCAAAGTTTTGCTCAATCCCTCGGTTAGCAGTGTTTATGAGTTGGGTATATGTCTATATCATAGATTTACCCAATTCAATGAAGCGATTAAATCTTGTCGAAATACCCATGATAGCCTTACTTTCCCTACTTAGTTTTGGTATTCTGGGAGGAAGTTTTTTTCTGAAAACAGCTTTTAAGAATAGCGACGAAATTCAAATAATCACTGATACATCTCACTATCAACAACTTCGTCAGGAACTATGGTCTAATAACGAATATATTCAACATTTTCCTCAGCAAATACCTGATGACGCAGAAAACATTCGGATCGCCTATTACTCTGGAGTTCCACCACAAGGAACTTTTGTTCAACTCAGGCTCAAACATTCACCCGAAAAAATCCAAACATTACTTTCACAATATCAAAATATGGCGAAACACGAGTATAAAGGTGGTAATACCAACGACCATGTTAACCTAGAAAATGGTGTGCCGACGACGTTCTTTTACACCAGTAATGATGCTGAAGAATCATTTCCAGCTACATATAAAATATTAGTATTAGATGCCGAAGACAGAGGTAAACCCGGCTTCAAGTGGCATCATGGATATAGCTACGGAGTAGCCATTGATATCTCAGCCTCAGAAATTGTCTATTGGGCGGAAAAATGGTAATAAAAATGCCTAATTAACCATTTTCTCTGACTCCTAAACCTAAACTGTGTTGCAAATCAGCGATCGCATCTTCCCAGTGTTCTTCAAAACGATATCTCAACATAAACTCCGCATTATCGCGCCTACTAAAGCAATTTTATACAACCCATTGATAAAAACATTAAACTTCATTGCGAATTAAGAAGTTAAGCAAAACAATGTGATAGGTTCTGATGATGTGAAGACAGATTATGAAAGACAAGGAGAATACAGTGGCAATGGAATCAAATATTTTACCGGGCGCATCTGTAGGTAATGAAGACTTCAGCGAATATGTTGCCCACCTACAACTTCACATGACTCTACAAGCCCGTAATCTGGTTCCAACCTTAAAGCAGAAACTCGTGGAAGATAGCCGAGAGCAAATGCTGCACCAAACTCAAGCCAACTTTGAGAAATTAATTTCCCGACAAGGGGTCTAAGATATATAAATTTTCATCAAAATTCTCATAAAATGAAAGCAGATATGTTGCGTCAACACCAAAGTTGTGATCATCAGGTCTGCTTTTTTTAGTGGATTTAAAACAGTATTTGAGTATCTAGTTACAAAAATCACCCTTTGGGAACAAGACTCAGGAGCGAAAAGCCGTTAAAATTATTGCAACATTTCCTCTATCCCAGTAAGTTAAGGCTAAATCATAGCTGGAATTAAAATGACTTCATTACTCCCTCGCAACCTCAGTGTTGTCATCCGGCCGGCCCAATACCGGGATCTGGACGGAATTGAACAAATAACTAAAGACTCATTTTCTACCCTCACACCCAAAGAAACTGAACTGGCTATCAGCCAGATGCAATGGTTACGCCGTTGGTATGGATTTTTAAAATTTTTGAGTTGGTTTCCTAACCCTCTTAAATATCGCTTCTGTGCTTACGTAGCAGAGCAAGGGCGATCGCTTTTAGGAATAATTCAAGTTTCCCCTTTCAACCGCACACGCAGTACATGGCGAATTGATCAGGTGATGCTCGCCAAATCATTGGAAAAGCAAGCTGTCGGCTCACAACTTTTGCGCCATTGCTTTGAGTCCATTTTAGAAGCTCGAACTTGGCTATTAGAAGTTAGTGTAAATGATAAAGACGGGCTAGCACTGTATCGCCAAAATGGATTTCAGCGTCTAGCAGAAATGACCTACTGGGAAATTGAACCAGAATTACTAGCAGAATTGGCGCAAGCAGAACCTGACTTACCCAACCTTCTGCCTGTAAGTAATGCTGATGCTCAGTTACTCTATCAGCTAGACACAGCATCAATGCCTCCTTTGGTGCGTCAAGTTTTTGATCGCAATATTCGTGACTTTAAAACCAGTTTATTTGGCGTTTTAACCGATGCTGTCAAACAGTGGTTAACCAAAACCGAAGTAGTCAGTGGCTACGTGTTTGAACCCCAACGGAAAGCAGCCATCGGCTATTTTCAAGTCAACCTTGACCGCAAAGGTGAAACTCCTCATATCGCCACCCTGACAGTTCACCCCGCTTATACCTGGCTGTACCCAGAGTTGCTTTCTCAACTAGCCCGAATTACCCAAGATTTTCCCCAGCAAGGTTTACAACTAGCATCCTCAGACTATCAAGCAGAACGAGAAGAGTATTTAGAGCGCATTGGGGCAAAACGGATAGAACATACCTTATTCATGTCTCGCTCCGTATGGCATAAACTACGGGAGTCTAAATTTGTCTCCTTAGAAGGCATTCAGTGGACTGGAGTGCTGCAAGGTTTGCAACCAGTTCGTAAACCCATACCCGGAGGGATGTCATGGGTTAAACCAACTCCTCAACCACCTTCAGACAGACCAGCGCCAACTAAATCAGAACCTGTGGCCTTTAAATGCGAAAATTTGAGTATGGAGGCATTACAGATGCCTGAGTCCACAGACAAAACACAGGAGAATTAGTTTGACATTTCCAGAGCAGCCACAACCGTTAATTTCAGCCTTGGGATTAGATTTTGGTCGCAAGCGGATTGGTGTCGCTGGTTGTGATGGCACGGGTTTGATTGCTACTGGACTCACCACTATTGAGCGGACATCTTTTGAACGAGATGTGGCGCAAATCCGTAATTTAGTGGATGAGCGTCAGGTACAAGTTCTGGTGATGGGTTTGCCTTACTCAATGGATGGGACTATTGGATTTCAAGCTCGTCAAGTCCAGAAATTTACTAAAAAACTGGCCAAGGCGCTGCAATTACCTGTGGAATATGTCGATGAGCGACTAACTTCTTTTCAAGCAGAGCAACTGTTAATTGCAGAAAATCGCTCTCCGTCACAGCATAAAGGTTTGATTGACAGGAAAGCCGCCTGTTTAATTTTGCAACAATGGTTAGATACTAGGCGAGCCAACTTCCATAAATCGGTGCTAGCCTGAGAGTAATGATGGTTTTGACATGATATTCTGAATTGGGTCAGTAAAACTTGTATTTAGTTCTGAAGCTATTTGTTTGACTTACTTGGTCAGTAAACAGCCCAGAAATTTGTACATCTGCTGGTATATTATAATTTTTTACACCTCGGCTATGTTTTCCTCTCCGTTTCCTGAAGAAAATGATCATGCTCATGCAAGTTCCATCACCCTTAGCGATGATGCAGGGCGCACTCTCGAATGTTATGTTGAACGTTCGTTCTCGGTAGATGGACAAGAATATGTTTTACTGCTTCCTGTAGACTCCCCTATAGAAATTTTTGCCTGGGAAGGTGAAGATGATGAAGAGGAGGCGGTTTTGGTAGAGGATGATGCTGTAATTAACCAAATTTTTGGCACTGCTCAAGCTGTCTTAGCTGAACAAAATCTGATAGTTAAGCATACTGCTTATGCTCTGACTGTGGCTGGTGATTTACCACCGGTGGATGAGTCGGATATTTTTACTTTGGAAATCGAAGACGAAGAGGCTGATTTGGAGCCTGAACAATTACAGCTACTGGCTAATTTCTATGATGAAGAGCAAGAGTACGCAATTTATACGCCACTAGATCCTCTGCTGTTTTTTGCCCGGATTAACAACACAGGTAAGGCTGAATTACTTTCCCCAGAAGAAATTAAAAAGGTACAGCCTCTGTTAGAGGAATATCTGTTTAACGAAGTCGAATAATTGCCCAATTTCTCTGCATTTTTCAGGGAGAATTTGGGAGGCTGGGGATAATAAAATACTGTTTAATGACTGCTATTTGGCAATCTTATGATCTGGAATAAGCTCTTACAGCCTGATTTGATTTTAGAAGGTTCTGTATTAAACCTGACACCCGAAATTATTCAACAATCCGGGCTAAAGGGGCTGGTGTTAGATGTGGATGAAACTCTAGTACCGTTTACAGTGGGAGCAGCTTCACCAGAACTACAACAATGGATACAGGAAGTCCGAGCTTGTACAGAGTTATGTTTGGTGAGTAATAATCTCAGTGAGGCGCGAATTGGGGGGATTGCGCGATCGCTCAATTTGCCCTATTACCTGGGCGCAGCCAAGCCATCACGACGGAAAATTAGAGCCGCACTCCTGGGGATGAATCTACCTCCAGAGCAAGTAGGAATGGTGGGCGATCGCTTATTTACAGATGTAATCGCAGGTAATCGTCTCGGAATGTTCACGGTTTTGGTAGAACCCATCGTTCATCCTGATGCAGCTTTCCGCTCTCATCCCATCCGTAATTTTGAAGTCTGGTTATCAGAATTATTGGGAGCATCAATTAGTCCTAAATCCACAAAGATTTACAAAAATTGATCAATTGATACAAAAGTAAATCTAAAAAAATGATTAAGAACTGACAGTAAAATTTAAATATCGGGGATTATTGATACTAATAATATGGGGTCAACAAAATAAAGACCCTAGCGTATAATAGATAAAAATAAACCCATAAAGCGTCGGTCTTCACCTATAGAAGGATCGGCGCTTTAGAAGTTTTACCCAAAATTATTCATAACTAATGACCGAAGACCCAGGGATAAAGAGGCAGGGGGGCAGGGAGCAGGGAGCAGGGGGGAGAAGACGGTAACTTCCCAAGGACAAATGACAAATGACAAATGACAAATGACAAATGACCAAGACAATTGTTGTCAAAATTGGCACTTCTAGCCTTACCCAACCAGAAACTTCACAGCTAGCACTTTCCACCATTGCGACCTTAGCAGAAACGCTGTGCAATTTAAGGCAGCAAGGACATCGAGTGATTTTAGTTTCTTCCGGTGCAGTGGGTGTGGGTTGTGCCAGGTTGGGTTTAAAGGAACGTCCCAATGCGATCGCTCTCAAACAAGCAGTAGCCGCAGTGGGACAAGGACGGTTAATGCGGATATACGATGATTTATTTAGCACCTTAGATCAGCCCATTGCTCAAGTCTTGCTCACTCGTAGCGACTTGGTAGAGCGTAGCCGCTATCTCAACGCTTACAACACCTTTCACGAACTATTGGCACTAGGTGTCATTCCTGTCGTCAATGAAAATGACACAGTAGTAGTGGACGAACTAAACTTTGGGGATAATGACACCCTTTCTGCTTTGGTGGCAAGTTTAGTGGAAGCAGATTGGTTATTTATACTCACCGATGTTGATAAGTTATATTCCGCCGATCCCCGTTCCGTACCCGATGCACAGCCGATATCTTTAGTCGCTAACCTGCAAGAATTGACAGAATTACAGGTAAAAACAGGCTCTAAAGGTTCTCAATGGGGTACTGGAGGCATGGCCACGAAAATTTCCGCCGCCAGAATTGCTGTTGCAGCTGGAGTGCGTACCGTGATTACTCAAGGTAGATTTCCTCGCAATATCGAGAAAATTATCCAAGGGGAACCCCTGGGGACTCATTTTCAGCCCCAGCCAGAACCAACTTCCGCCCGCAAACGTTGGATAGCTTATGGTTTAGTACCTACAGGGAAATTATACTTAGATACAGGTGCGATCGCAGCTATATCCGAGGCAGGAAAATCATTATTACCAGCTGGCATTAAATCAGTAATCGGAGAGTTTGAAGCTCAAGAAGCGGTGCAGTTGTGCGACAACCAAGGAACCGAAATTGCCAGAGGATTGGTTAACTACAGCAGCGAGGAATTACAAAAGATTCGCGGCTGCCATTCTCGAGAAATTTTCACCATTTTGGGCTATGTCAGTGCAGAAACTGTAGTTCATCGGGATAATTTAGTTTTAACTTAACCATGAAATTGCCGTAGATGCTATAATATCCTTTCGTATATAATCAACTTTATGCCAAACTATTGGCAGTAAAGAAAATTGAATACATACAGGGAGAGGTGTCCGAGTGGTTGATGGTGACGCACTCGAAATGCGTTTTGGGGAAACCCAACGGGGGTTCGAATCCCCCCCTCTCCGTTTTTTATCTCTGGTTGTATTTGTCTGGGTTCGGGTTTATGTAGTTAAATTTGTTCCCAGATTTTTTTAATATAGCAATCGCCAAGGAGGTTAGGACACAAACGGATCATAAAACCATTGTAATTAAAGAGTTTCAAGGCTTCTCCCTGCTCCATACTATACTTACAATACTGAGATTTGGGCTAAACTAATGCCATTGTGTGTGGAGTAGACAATGGCTAATCAAAGATTAGTGCAATTACTGTCACTGAGTTTTATTAGTGGCTGTTTTTGTATAGGTATTGGGATGGGAGTTTCGATTCGCCGGGGACAATGGCAAGTATCAGAAACAACTACTGTAGCTAGTGAAGCTGAGTTATATTTTGTGACTGAATCAGAACCTACGGTACTTCCAGAGACAGAAAAAACTGTTTTAAACACTGTGAGTATTAAAGCCGTTGGCGATATTATCCCCGGAACTAACTTCCCTGATTATAGATTGCCCCAGTCCCCAGATCAATTGTTACCCAAGGCTGTGAGAGGCTATTTGCAAGGTGCTGATATTGTCCTGGGTAACTTAGAAACCACCTTGACTAACCATCCCCAGACAGCAAAAAATATCAGTCGGGGACAAGTTTTTGCTTTTCGCTCTCCACCTAGCTACAGAAGTTTATTTGCTGAGGTGGGATTTAATGTGTTTCATATAGCAAACAACCATGCAATGGATTTTGGCGGGGTGGGTTTTGCTGATACAGTTAAAAATTTGACGGATGTTGGGATTGCGACATTAGGTCATAAAGATCAAATTTTGTATTTAGAAGCTAATGATATAGCGATCGCCATGATCGGATTTGCTCCTTATGAAATGTATAATTCTATTCATAATTTAGCAGCAGCCCAAGCACTAGTAACTGAAGCTCAAAAAAATGCTGATATTGTCATTGTATCTATGCACGCTGGAGCCGAAGGAACAGCAGCCTTACACGTCAAAAATAACACCGAGTTTTTCTATGGCGAAAACCGGGGTAATTCTATCCAGTTTGCGCGGAAAGTCATAGATGCAGGAGCCGACTTAGTACTAGGACATGGACCTCATGTTCCCAGAGCCATAGAAATGTATCAGGGTAAATTAATCGCTTATTCCTTGGGTAACTTTCTGGGATATCGGACTTTATCGACAAAAGCTCAGACTGCATACTCAATGATTTTAGAAGTAAAACTAAATTCCCAGGGAGATTTAGTCGGCGGTCGAATTATTCCCGTACATTTAAATCAACAGGGAATACCAGAAATTGACCAGTATTTTCGGACTGTGGGATTATTGCGCTATTTAAATCAAAATGATCACCTTGTGGAGCCGATAGAAATTAACCAGCGAGGAGAAATTATCTTGGTCAAGCAAAATTCAGATAATTAATAGCAACCATAAAAAAACCCACCTTTAAGCTCCCGTTAGAGATACGCCAGAGGTGGGGATTTTCTAGATTATAGCCAAGTTGTTTTAACGGAACATACTACTTACTGAAGTATCTTCGTGAATGCGCCAAATGGTTTCCCCTAAGACATTAGCCACGGAGAGTACCACTAATTCGGGAAAGTGATTACCTTCGGCTATGGGAATTGTATTGGTAACAATGACTTCCTCAAACAAGCCACCAGACAAACGATCCTTTGCAGGGGGCGAAAAGACAGCATGAGTGGCACAGGCGTATACTTGACTTGCTCCTTGTTTACGGAGCAACCGTGCGCCTTCGCTAATTGTGCCACCAGTATCGATCATATCATCCACCAAAATGGCTGTTTTGCCCTTAACATCACCGATGACATTCATCACTTCAGCCACATTATGAGCTTGACGACGTTTATCGATAATTGCCAGGGGCGCATCATTCAGCTTTTTCGCAAATGCTCTAGCTCTTGCTACACCGCCGACATCAGGAGAAACAACCACAATATCGGATAGTTGTTTACTAGCCAAATAATCAAAAATTACTGGTGAACCGTAAACATGATCAAAAGGTATATCAAAATAACCTTGAATTTGCGCCGAGTGCAAATCCATTGCTAAAACACGACTAGCTCCTGCTTTAGTAATTAGATTAGCGACTAATTTAGCAGTAATTGATTCTCGTCCTGCCGTTTTGCGGTCAGCGCGAGCGTAGCCATAATAGGGAACAACTGCGGTTATCTGTCGTGCAGAGGCGCGACGACAAGCATCAACCATAATCAGCAATTCCATCAAGTTGTCGTTAACAGGTTGACAGGTTGGCTGGATTAAATAAACATCACAACCCCGAATTGATTCTTGGATTTGAACGTATAGCTCTCCATCCGCGAACCGTTTGCGAATCATTGGCCCCAAGTCCATCCCCAGATAACGGGCGACTTCTTGAGACAGTGGAACATTGGCAGAACCAGAAAATAGCCGCAGGCGATGGTTTTCAGGCAATCCTGTGGCTACTGGTTGCACCTTTAAACTTGCAGAACTTAGCACAGCAGATCCTCGATGTGCATTCATGGCAATATTATCATTAGATATTTAGTAGGTTTAACTGGAATAGCCTAAAAAACTCACATATGTTTTTTAAAGCTTTCATAAAAATTTAAACATTTCTCAATATAATTATCTCTATTATATTGTAGTGCTTTTGGTGAAAAAACTATTCTTGGGAAAGAGAAATTCGCAAAACTCGTGGATAGATTTTTCCAAAAAATTTAAAGATTGATTTAATACTCTGTGATCATATCTGTAAAATTATCAACTAGCATAAATTGCTTCTGTCCTCGCTGCTATTACTTTAATTCATCATGCAAGCACCCATTACAGTTGGTTCTATTCTGCAAAATCGTTATTGGATTGTGGAAACTCTCGCAGAAGGAGAATTTGACAGAACCTATTTGGCAGAAGATCAGCGACGTTTTAACGAGCTGTGTATTATCAAAGAATTGATTTCAGTCCCTGGCTCTGATGCTGGGGAAAAAGCACAAGCAGTTTTCCAGGAAGAGGCTGAGATTTTATATCAAATTAACCATCCACAAGTGCCGGAATTTCGGGAAAGATTTCAGGAGGATCAACGTTTATTTTTAGTAGAGGATTACATTCCAGGTCAGAGTTACCGGACTTTGCTGAGTCAGCGCCTGGGGGTTGGTGAAACTTTCACTGAGCCAGAGGTATTGCAGCTAATTCGGTGGTTGCTGCCAGTTTTAGACCATATTCATAGTCAAGGGATTATTCATCGGGATATCTCGCCGGATAATATTATTTTGCCAGATGGCGATCGCCCACCAGTATTAATTAACTTCGCCATTGGCAAAGAACTCACAACCCGGTTACAGTTTCCAGATAGCACAACCCCAGTCGCTACGGTGAATAATTTAGGTTTTGCTCCCAGTGAACAGATAGAATCAGGGTTGGCTTACCCTCATAGTGATTTGTATGCGCTGGCTGTGACAGCTATAGTTTTGTTGACTGGTAAGGAACCCAGTGATTTATTTAATTCGTCTCAACTGAGTTGGAATTGGCAACAATGGGTGAAGGTAAATCCACAATTTGCCCAAGTTATTAATCGAATGTTAAATCATCTTCCTGGCGATCGCTTTGCCAGTGCAACTGATGTCATGAAAGCACTAGAGACACCAGAAAAACGCCGTATTCCCACTCCCGAAGTATCCCAACTGCAAACCATCGCTATCAGTCATCCCCCGGAACCAGTCACCACCCCAGTTTCATCGGACCAATCTGAGCCAGTAATCCCACTTAGTCAGTCTCGCTCTATTTTAGACAATCCATTAGCGCTGGGGGCTATTAGTGCAGCCGTGATTATATTAACTGGCGTTGGTTCTTGGATATTGGTGAGTTTCATTCGCACTAATTCTATTGAATCACCACAGGTAATTCCACCCCAAACTTTCCCCTCACCGATTGTAACTGGAGAGGAAACACCCACACCAGAACCTACACCGGAACCCACACCCACTGTTGAACCTGTGATCTTGAGTAAGCGTCTGAATTTAAATCCACCTGAAACCACCACAGTGGAAGACACGATCACAGAAAATCAAATCGTTCAGTATAGATTACCTGGGGAAGCAGGAGAGAAATTAACAGTATCAATTGAGCCAGGAAGTGGCATTTTGTTGACCATCTTAGATGAAAATCAACAACTAATTGAGACTAATGCCGAAGAAGTAATAACATATACAGGAATATTGCCGGTTACAGGGATATACATTATTCAGTTAACTCCTCAACCAGAAATAGCCGCCAGTGAATACAGTCTGAATGTGACATTAGAAATCCCTGTCATTCCCACACCCACAGAAACACCCACAGAAACACCTACAGAGGAAACACCTGTAGAGGAAACACCCACGGAAGAAACGCCCTTTTTCAACCCCACAGTACCCCCAATACCCGTACCAGACTTTGGCGGGGAAAATAACACCCCCACAGAGGAACCCCCAAGGTTGTAAAGCAGGTTACAGTGCTTCCCCAGATTTATTAGGTAAAATCTGAAATTCTGATTACCCAGCAATCTCAACTGAGTAATGTAGGGTAATGGGTGACTGAACTATGGTTTACAAATCAATAAAATCAGCCCTGCTACCCAATTTTTGAATGGAAACTGTGATGATGTGTGTAATAATATGTAAAGTATTTTAATATTTCAACATATTTGCCAAATTATTAATACTGTTTGAGTACAGAATACTAGCCCAGATAAAGTTGTTTCGTTTGTGGTTAGTATTGTTAATTATGGCTAAATTTTGAGAATTTTCACCTGAATCCTACGCGGAGTAAAAGCGTGTTCCAGTTAGAACAACCACCATTACCTCAATTAAAAGTTAATAGCACCCCAGCAGTAAAAAGTCAATTTCTGTTTAGGGGCGTTTTTATGGCGATCGCCATTATTACTATCTGGGCTATAAGCCTGGGTTTTTTGCTTTATCTTGATATATCCCAATACAAATTCTGGATGTTATTGCCGATTATCGGTTGGCAAACATTCTTATATACAGGATTATTTATCACAGCTCATGATGCCATGCATGGGGTGGTTTTTCCCAAAAATCCCCAAATCAACCATTTTATTGGCTCATTATGCTTATTTCTTTATGGTCTTTTATCCTATCCCAAACTTTTAAAAAAGCATTGGTTACATCACCACCATCCAGCCAGTGAAAACGATCCAGATTTTCATAATGGTAAGCATAAAAACTTTTTTGCTTGGTATTTATATTTCATGAAGAATTACTGGAATTGGGGGCAAATTATCACATTAGTCACTCTTTTTCATGTAGTAAAAAATCTTTTCCATCTTCCCGAAGATAATCTCACTTATTTTTGGGTATTTCCCTCAATTTTAAGTTCCTTACAATTATTTTATTTTGGAACTTTTCTACCCCACACTGAACCAGCAGAAGGTTATCAAGATTCTCATCGTTCCCAAACTATTAACCGTCCAATTTGGTGGTCATTTATCACTTGTTACCATTTTGGTTATCATCATGAACACCATGAATACCCCCATATTCCTTGGTGGCAATTACCAGAAGTTTATCGGATGTCTCAGAGGATGTCTGAAAAGTGTTGATGAAGTAAACGAATCATAGCTACATAAATAAAAATCGGTGGCTTTTATTTATGTAGCGGCGCAAAATTGTATTTTTTCACTAAAACCATGCACTATGTTCCAAATTTAAAATATTTAATGCGATCACTTTTTATGTTATTTCTGTCAGAAATCATACCCTTAATAAAAGCAAGATTTATAACTCTCTTTTATAACTCTCTTATTATTCAATTAACTCTAATTTAACTATGTCTTTACCATAATTAGCGACTAATATAAATAATTTTAGCCATCGAGATCCGAGTAAAAGTTCCTGTATTTCATCTCCAGCAAACACAGGAACTTCCCACTCTTGACTATCTATAATTACCCTACCGCTATAAACATCAAATTCAGTTTCTCCTTGAGCAGTTCTCAATTTATCTTGACCTAAAAAATTCCAATCCAGACTTTCTATATCCTGTTTATTCATAGCTAAATATTCAGTAAATCCTGTATCTAACATTGTCTCTACAGGAAAACTAAAATTGTCTCCACCAATTAAATCAATTTCAAAATAAATTTGGCTATTTTCTCCAAATCTTCCTTCAATCATATTCTGCCACTAACTCCTGTTTCATTAATGCCAAAAATATGATGAATCACATTAGGGTATTTTTCTCTTGCCATTTTACTTGCCACTTCTTTATCCTGATCAATGAAATAATCACCGCTATCAGGTTCAATAGCAATGTACGAACCATAGTATTTATCTAGTATTTCTGGCTTTAAACGCTCAAAAATTACCCAGCAACGCTCATAAAATGCCTGTCTTCTAGCTCTATCTTGAGATTTTTTTTCTTCTGTCCATTGAATTTCAGGAAATACTCTGCCACGTCTGACAATTCTTTCGGATGGAGTTTGTGTCATACTTTTACCTCCATAAAATTTACTTTCAATATCTTATTATAAAATATCTGAATGATTTTAGAAGGATAGCTTTTCATGTTTTTATTATCAAAAATGATCTGTCTAGTAAAACCAAAAAATATTATCTCGAATGTGTTTACAGCATATTTCATGTATGTGAGGTACATAACCTTGCTGCTAACTGGATAGTGGATCTAAATTTGTTTCTGGTGAGGGCGATTCTTGGGGAGTGCTTGGCGATCGCACAGATAGATAAATCAAGGGGCCAAATAAAGGAATTAACCCAATTAACCAGAATAATTGCTGATTTTTTTGACCTCTACGCGCCATATCGTCCCCCAATAACGCGGGAAATAATAAAGAAAGTAAGCAGAAATCTAAACTCATCACATGAATGAAGCGGCTAGTTTGCCACTGCTGCACAAAATCACCCCAGTCTCCTTGTAAACCATAGGTGACCAAAATCACTGCGCCTATAGTCAAAATAAAACCAGTGACACGAGAATCTAGTAATTTTAACCAGAGATTCTTTTTACCCGAAAACTCCTGATTTGGTTCCCGTAAAGCTAAATAAGGCAATAAAGCAAAAGCACCGAGGGCAAAAGAAGCCGTAGCAAAAGGCCAAGCGGGGATTTTTTGTCCTCTACCATCAATAAACAAAACTGCGCTGTAAATCACAGGCCAGATGCCCATGATGTTAAATAATGCAATTACTAAGGGATTAATCCCCTCCCATTCTCCCAGGGAAAGTTTTTTAATTAACTCCAACGTATCAGGTTGGTCTGGGGGAGCAAAAACAAAAGCATAGGTGATAAATCCTAGCCATAGCACCCCGAAAAAGATTTTTTTGAGCATGATTGAAATAAATTAACTTAAAGCTTCCGAAAGGTAATCAGCCGCAGCTGCGACAACGGCGATCGCACTTTCATAATCTAACCGTGTCGGACCCAAAACTCCCACACTTCCTACAGGTAACAAACCTCGCCGATAAGTAGAACTAATTAAGGTGCAGCTGCGTATCGGCTCCAGGGGGTTTTCCGTACCAATGCGAACCGTTACCCTAGACTTACCCACCTCCTCCGCTTCCGGTTCTGCAAAAATTAATCGCCACAATTGTTCTTGTTCTTCTTCCAGCAGTTGGATAATTGTCTTGACTTGATGTAGCTGAGAAAATTCCGGCTGACGTAAAACTTCTGCGACACCGCGAACCATAATTTGGGTTGTAGTCGGTGCGAGATGACGACGAGTTAATTCTGTGACGGAACCTTTCAAAAATTCGCCATAGCGTTGAAACTCCTGATCTAATTCACTCCAATCCAGAGTGGCTAATTCCAATAAACTACGCCCCCGCAAGTGACTATTCAAAAAATTAGAGACAATCTGTAATTCATGATCTATTCCCTCTGGATCGATTTTTGTTTCTGCCTCTTCTGGCGACAAATTCATCAGCTTAGAATGGGTTTCATAACCATCTGTAACCACAATCAGCATAATTTTATTAGCTTCAATTTGCACTAATTGCAGATGTCGCAAAATTGCTGTAGTGGTTTGTGGCATAGTAATTAAGCTAATGCAGCCACTGACCGTAGCTAAAATTTGGGCTGCACCTTGTAGAACACTTTCCATACTCCAATCTTCCCACTGGAGGCGATTTTGCAGCGCCAGTTCTACCTCTTTCGCTAAAACATCCGTTCGCGTCGCATCTCGCAGACCGGGTGTAATTAACTGGTCAACATAAATACGATAGCCTGAGTCTGAAGGTATTCTGCCAGCAGAGACGTGTGGTTGGTAAAGGAACCCAGATTTTTCTAACATCCCCATCACATTCCGAATTGTGGCTGAACTCACACCCAAGTCATACTCATCAACCAAAGCTTTAGAACCAACAGGCTCTGCTGTAGCGATGTAGTGTCTGACTGTGGCCCAAAGTATATGCTGTTGTCGGTTGGTTAACTGGACTTCCATAGGGTCTGTTTTGCTGAAGGCAAATTCTAATTAAACTGGGAGAAAATTTGGTATTCGAAAGCAAAAAATTGGAATAATAGTAAATTAAGTTAGCAAAATATTTATGTTTGTCGCAATCACTGGTATTTAATTTGGGAGATGGCGATTTTGCCGAATTTAACTGTGACGAGCCAATATTTAATTTTTCAGTATTTTCGCAGCTATTTGAGAATAAAGCTGTATGTAAAGATACTTATTTTGCAACAGGATTCATATATAGCAGGGAACAGGGAACAGGGAACAGAGAATAGGCTGGAAACTCGCTAATTGTGAGGATTTCATTATCTGTTTCTTTCCGAACCTCCTTGGCGGTTGCTATATGTGCATCACTACTTATAATCTGTTGACCAGAATAGCATTGCTAGGATGGGAAGATCAGCCACATCTTCGCAATGCCATGTTTCAGGGGATGATCAACTAATATTGGGGAATAGAGGAATCAACTAATAGAGAATAGGCATCAATGCCACCTGTAATATTTTTAA
Organism: Nodularia harveyana UHCC-0300; assembly: GCF_034931085.1. NCBI lineage: Bacteria > Bacillati > Cyanobacteriota > Cyanophyceae > Nostocales > Nodulariaceae > Nodularia > Nodularia harveyana. The sequence goes on from NZ_JAYGHG010000013.1 coordinate 89,187, forward strand.
CATTTACGAACCCTTGAACCATTAGCCACTGGCACATCTGGGCGGAGCGAATACCGTGGTGACATAATACAAGGGTTTCAGCTTGGGGATTGAACATAGTGGGGACTTGATCGCCCCATTCTACAAATTCGCTCAGGGGGAGGTTGACAAAGCCCGTTATTCTAGCCGTTGCTATTTCTTGGGGTTCGCGCACATCTATTAACTGAATGGTTCCATCACCAGAAGACAGACGTTGCGCCAGTTCCTCTACACTAATCTGAGTAATGAGTTGACCAGAAGGATTCCCTGTCATGAGATTTTTGTAAACAACCTTATCCCCTTTATGGTGACAGATAATCTGTCTGCTAGCATCAGCATCTATTCCCCAGGGAGTAGTTATTAGTTTTTCCCTATTACCCATTTAGCATTTTTCGGCGGTGGGCTTGCACATCCAACAACTATAAAATTTATTGCTGATTTAGTTATGTCTAATGTCAATAGTCAACGCTCATTAAAAAGTTTCTTGGTAGCTGGGGCGATACCTTTGGTCGCCGCAGGCATCGCACTCCTCATTCTCGTAGGCGGTTTTTACTGGTTTTTCAACAAGAATCCGGTTAACTTCATTACCTCTCACTCCCAGCCCAATGCGACTATATTCGTGTCCAAACTGTCGCCGGTGACGGTTTCTTTATTGACAAATCCCCAACGTTTACAGTCTTTGGAACGTCAAGGAGAATTATCTCAACTCAAAACTAGTCTATTCGCTAAAAGTGGCATAGATTACAAACAAGATATTCAACCCTGGCTGGGAGATGAAATTACTCTCTCGGTGACGACTGTAGATATTGACCGCGATCCAGAAAACGGACAACAACCAGGGTATCTGATGGCGCTAGCAACCCAGAAACCAGAAAAAAGCCGTGAGTTTTTAGATGTGTTATTTTCTCAACGGGTATTGGCTGGGGGAAATTTGGCTGTTGAGGAATATGAAGGAGTAAAGCTGCTTTCTGACTCCCAACTGGAAAAAGATCCTTTGGCTGGTGCAGTTATTGATGGCTTTGTCTTATTTGCTAATGATTTGAAGGTGCTGCGAGACGCAATTAATAATGTTCAGGCTCCTGATTTAAATTTGTCTAGTTCCTCCCAGTATCAAAAAGCCGTCCAACAATTGCCTAAATCGTCCCTCGCTACCGCTTTTCTCAATCTTCCCGCCGTGGCAGAATGGCAAGGTTTAGAGTTACCAGCAGCGACTTTCCAGAGTGAAATTATTTCTTTGTCTTTGAACCCCCAGGGACTGCTAGCAGAAACTAGCTTTTTGACTGATTCGGAAATTATCCCGGTTTCTGCTGCACTAACTAAAACTTTAGGGGCTTTAGAATATATCCCAGATACGGCTGGTTTGGTAATTTCCAGTGCTGATTTAGCTAATTTGGGTGACGGTGGTTTAGCCCAACTGTGGACACAAGTGAAAACGGCTTTTTCTGATTCTGGAACAGATACAATTTCTAACTTGGTAAAACCTTGGGTAGAAGTGGAGAATAGCCAGGGGATAAATTTGGTAGAGGATATTTTCAGTTGGGTGAAGGGTGAATATGCTTTAGCTGTGTTAACTAATGGGGGAGAAAAGGCTGCTGATTGGGTGTTTGTTGTGGAAAATTTAGAGGATGTTTCTGCCGGAATTTCTGGTTTGGATGCGATCGCCTCATCCCGTGGACTGAGTATGAGTTCTTTTACCTTAAATCAACAAAAAATCTCCGCTTGGACAGAGTTAAATGCGGTGACTAAACAAAATGAAACTGACAAATTGCCCACATTCGCCATTGAAGCTGAAGTTCAGGGAGTACATACCACTCTAGGAAATTACGAAATTTTTGCCTCGAATTTAGAAACCTTGAACGAAGTTATCACCATGAAGAAGAGTTCATTGATAGGTGATAGCAATTTTTCCGATAGTATTGCAGCCTTTCCTCGCCCCAATCAAGGGTATGTTTATGTGGATTGGACAAAAAGCCATAATCTCATAGAGCGTCAATTACCGATTTTGAAATTAGTGGAAGTAGTGGGGAAACCGTTTTTTGAAAATTTGCGATCGCTCACCATCAGTAGTTACGGTAACGATCAAGGATTGCTCAAAAGCGGAGTATTATTCCGATTCCTAGACTGATATAGCTGGAAATAGAAAATGAGAAAGTACAGCACAAATAACTCCCCAGTCACCAACTTTCCGACTTGACACCAGGAACGATACTATGGGAAAGTAGCTCGTTTTGCTTTCCGAGGGTACTATATCGTGCTATCTAGACTAAGTGCTGATTTTCGCATTATCTTTGAGCGTGACCCAGCAGCCCGTAACTGGTTAGAGGTCTTGTTTTGCTACCCAGGTTTGCAAGCCCTGCTATTCCACCGTCTCGCTCACTGGCTCTATCATTTTGGTCTCCCCTTTTTCCCCCGCTTAATTTCTCACACAGCGAGATTTTTAACAGGAATCGAAATTCATCCCGGCGCAACCATTGGCCAAGGTGTATTTATTGACCACGGCATGGGCGTAGTCATCGGGGAAACTGCCATAGTGGGTGATTATAGCCTGATTTATCAAGGTGTCACCCTGGGGGGAACTGGTAAACAAACCGGCAAACGCCATCCCACAGTGGGAGAAAATGTTGTAGTTGGAGCCGGTGCAAAAGTACTGGGTAATATTCAAATTGGTAATAATGTCCGCATTGGCGCAGGATCAGTTGTTCTCAGGGATGTACCTACTGATTGCACAGTCGTAGGTATACCTGGTCGCATTGTCTATCGTTCCGGTGCGCGAGTTTCACCCCTAGAACACAACAACTTACCAGATTCAGAAGCTGAAGCAATTCGCGCTTTAGTGGATCGGATTGAATCCTTAGAACAACAAATCGAAAATCTCCAAAACAATCAGACTTCTGAAAAAACTCATGTTTTAGCTGTTTCTGTAGTTTCTCCCGACAATGATTTGTTAACACAAGCTCCCTTGTGTAGCCTCCGAGATAAAGCAATTCAGCAATTTCTCGATGGTGCAGGGATTTAGTCATGACGGTTGACAAGAATATAAAAACATTCCATGAACCTATCTCATTCATACCGCAATTTAGTGAAATAGGTTCATTGCCTTTTTTATATCTTCTTGGCGACACAAGGTACTTTGTATATATTCAGATAGTTTGTATTTTGTGAGAATATCTAGGGGTAAATAAGCTGACCCTTGAATTTTATTCAGGCATTTTTCTGAACCACAACAACAATCAAAACTTTGTGACATTGACCATTCTGTAGATGGATAGAAAAACATCATTTCTTCGCCAATCTCAATTTTTTTTAAACACACAATTTTCATCTCTGCCATGTTAAAAAAAACATTAGGATCACAACTATGGTTTAGATATTGCAGAAATTCAGGCGCAAGCATGATGTGTTGTTCATCGTCAATTTGAACTGATAAGTAATTTGGCTTTTTTAGATATTCCTTAACTTCTATTTGATGGATAATGTCACCAGGAAGAAATTCAATCGTTGCATGAAGAGATTTTGCTTCAGTTTTTCGACATTCCCATATTTCAGCAAAAGAAGAGACAGCTATTTTTCTCAATGTTGGGATTTCAGTAGCCATAACCTAGAATTTATTTCCTCAAATAATTACGGGTACAAACTAGCATATTTTGCGACTTTAACTGATTAAGGATTAATTTCCTGAATACACCACTCTTTTTCCTCATCCCAAGAGTAAATGCGCCGATTTTGTGGTTCACCCCGCAATTCTAAATGGTCTATCTCCACGGGTTCCAGTAAAAGTAAGCAAAAATTTGGCACTGGCTGGATGGGATTAGGTGGTGATGGTTCAAAGGCTGCTGGTTCATTTACTCTGGGTTTACCAGGATCAGGCCAAGCAAATTGTAACCGCGCTGCATCACTTAATTCTTGCCAAGTTTTTATCCTGGCTGGTTGGATGCTAGATTCTGAATCATCGTCTCCTATTAAAGTTAAGCAGCCAGAAATACGGAACTGTTCTCGCGTTTTGGGAAAGTACCAGCAAATTTCCGCCCAAGGTTGTTTTTTGATTTGGTCAACTTTATGACTACGGGCATCAGTAATAAATTTTAACTGGTTGCTATCTTCTAGAAAACCGCGAAATACTACAGTACGATTAGCGGGACGATTATTTTCCCCCACTGTTGCTAGTTGTAGATAACGAGCATAGACTAGGCTACGATTACGATGGAGCGCATGGGCGATCGCACTACGCCAAGGAGCAATGGACATAATTTAACCTACCAATGTAAAATTTCTTCCTTAAGTTCTTTAATATCTAAATAATCTTCCATAAACCCTTTTCGTAAAAGCGAATGGGGGATAAATTGATCATATTTTTGCAGTTCTGGGGCTTCTGCGGAACTCACTAAATCTTCCGCCGTAATTCTTTGTTCACACAATGACACCAGTTCTGTTTGCAGATAATTAAATTTATCTTTACCTAATTTAATTGTCAAATAATAAGGATTTACCCCACCAATACTATTAATTTCTAATGATTCTCGACAACAGGAATTAAGCAACCTTTCCAAAGTTCGGTAAGCCACTGTACCCATCCAAGGAAAGATGCAACATTTACCTGGTTCTAATTGTAAAATATTTCCTTTATCCAATCCAGCATTACGGCTCAATTCTCGAACTAATTTCAACCGTTCTTGAGCATTCTTTTGTAAATAACTATAGTCTATATCTTCTAGTAAGACTTGCCGCATTCTTTGCAAAACTCTGGTATGAATATTACCACTACCGCCCCGCCAATAAATAGTAGCTTTCCCCGCCACTGGCTTGACTAAAATTACCTTTTTTTTAAAGTCAACCTCTAAAACTTCCCAAGTTCTACCAGCTAAGGCGAATTGATTCCCTACAGGAGTGGGTATAGCAATACTACCAATTTCCGTTTTTCCTTCCTTAACGGCATATTCTTGATTGTCAGCAAACACAGCATAAAACTGAAATTTTCCAACTATCTTTTCTCCCGCCAAGCCAATAATTAATTTACCTTTTTCTGTGTGATGAATGTGGTCTATATCAATTAAATATCGGAGTAATAACTTAAATTCTGCTGAGGAAATCGCTGCAAAGGGAGATAAATTTAAAATCTGTTTAGCTAAAGCCCCCGGTGTCATTTCTCCTGTAGCTGCTAAAATACTCATCGTCTGATGATATAGCAAACTCCAGGGATATTTAATCGGTGCTATTGGTTCAATCCAACGTTCCTCTAAATAAAGTTGAATAATCGCAATAGATTGTAAAAGTTGCCAAGGAATTTGTTCTGGTAAAAGTGCTTCAGATAATGGTTGATTTTCTCCACAGATAAAACGCATATCAGCAGCTTCACCTCTCCTCCCACTGCGTCCTAAACGTTGTAAGAAACTAGCGACAGACAAAGGTGATTCTAACTGAATGACTCGTTCTAAATGACCAATATCAATACCTAATTCTAAAGTTAAAGTAGCCGCAGTTACCGCCGGCTTTTGGGGTTCACGCATAGCATTTTCGGCAGCTTGGCGTAAACTAGCAGATATACTGCCATGATGTACGTGATAAATGTCTGGTAATGCTTGTTTTCTAGCGATTTGGCGTAAGGATGCAATAACTGATTCAGTTTGGGTGCGATTATTGGCAAAAATCAGACATTTACGAGATTTACTGAGGTTAAAAATATATTTTTCGTAAGCTGTGAAATCTGATTGATCTATTTCACTATTGAGATAAAAGTGTTCTAACGCTAGTTTAATTTGGCGTTTTTCGGCTGTGATATTGGGGGTAATTACTGGCTGGTCAGTTCCAGAACTCAACCACTCTTCAGCCATTGCATAATTGCCCAGGGTTGCTGATAAACCAATGCGGCGGGGTGGGGTTTTTGTGACCTTAGCTAAACGCTGTAATTGGCAAATAATTTGACAACCACGTTGAGAACCCATAAAGGAATGGATTTCATCAATGATTACAAAGCGTAAATCACCAAATAAACGGATTAAATCATGATGTTTATTAATTAACAGGCTTTCTAAAGATTCTGGTGTAATTTGCAGGATACCTTGGGGATTTTTAATCAGTTGCTTTTTCCGACTTTGGGCTACATCACCATGCCAGTGATAGACTGGTATATCTGCTGTTTTTAGTAAGTCGTTGAGGCGTTCAAATTGGTCGTTAATTAAGGCTTTGATGGGACCAATATATAATACACCGATGCTATTAGCGGGTTTTTCATGTAGGAGACTTAGGACTGGTAAAAAGGCTGCTTCTGTTTTTCCCGCAGCAGTTGCAGCTGCAATCAGTAAATGAGTATCGGTGTTAAATATAACTTCACAGGCGGCTATTTGTGCTGGTCTTAATTCTGTCCAGTTTTGATGGTAGATGTATTCCTGGATAAAGGGTGCGAGTTTAGAGAAGGTCATTAGGTGTCAGGACTGTCTTGATTTTCCAGTGCGATCGCAGTTCAACCCAACTGAGAACATGGATAATCGCACTTAGACAGATATTTTTAATTTAAAATAGATCAATGGTGCATTACATTTCATTAACGCACACTATAATATTGGCGATCGCACTGACAGGAGTGTTAACCATATTTGACGATTAAGCGAAACAATGCCCCTGGATTTTTCACCCATGATCGTACCATAAATATTCGAGAAGTCAAAACCCTAATAAATGCGTGAAATTATTGACAAGATTCTCAATATTATTGAGAAATACCTAGTCATATTCTCAATAGTCATTGAGGCCTACCTTTTTTGATAAAAAATCTAAATTTAAATAAAAATATAGAATTTAGCGACAGCGTAGCGCACCGAATATGGTGATGGTGGGTTAAGGTTCCCATTTTCCAACAAATACCCATAAATCAGGTGCGTTACATTTCATTAACGCACCCTACAAGAAATATGAATCACCATCAGTTCAAAAATTTCTCCACAGTCCGCACAAATATTTCCACACCCATTGCTAAGGCCGTTTCATCAAAATCAAATCGGGGGTGATGATGGGGATAGGCTAAATTTTTCTCAGGGTTGGCAGATCCGAGGAAGAAGTAACAACCAGGAACTGCTTGTAAGAATAATGACATATCCTCAGCGGCCATAGTTTGGCATTCTGGGACTATACCTAACGGTGTTTCTACTACTTGTTCGGCGACTGATTTGACTAGTTCTGCTATCCCTGCATCATTAATAACTGGGGGATAAAGACTCCAGTATTCTAGGTCATATTCTGCGCCATGACTCTGGCAAACTCCGGCGATGATTTGCTCAATTCGCTGGTTAAAGAATCCTGTGAAATTAGGGTTAAAGTATCTGATAGTACCACTGATGCGGGCTTTATCGGCAATGATATTAAGCTTTGTGCCGGCATGAAATTCACCCACTGTTACTACTGCGGAATCAATGGGGTTGATGTTACGGGCGACAATTGTTTGCAAGGCATTGACAATTTGGGCAGCAACGACGATGGAATCAATGGTTTGGTGAGGCATTGCACCGTGTCCACCTTTGCCAGAAATGGTGCAGTTAAAGCATTCGACAGATGCCATTAATGCCCCAGGACGGACACCGACTGTCCCCAAGGGTAAGTTATTCCATAAATGTAAACCGATGATGGCATCTACATCTGGGTTTTTCAGCACTCCGGCTGCAATCATGGGTTTTGCACCGCCTGGCCCTTCTTCGGCTGGCTGAAAGATGATTTTCACAGTACCGCTAAAGTTGTCTCGATGCTGGTGAAGATAGTAAGCTGTACCCAGTGCGATCGCAGTATGTCCATCATGTCCACAAGCGTGCATGACTCCATCATGTTGCGATTTATAGGGAACGTCATTCAGTTCTTGAATTGGCAAAGCATCCATATCAGCCCGAATCGCCAAAACTTTCTCACAACCGGGTTTATTTCCCTTGATAGTAGCCACAATACCAGTCTGGGCTACACCAGTTTCATGCTCAATTCCCCATGCTTGCAACTGGCTAGAGACTAACTCAGCTGTGAGTTTTTCTTTAAACCCCAACTCTGGTTTTTGATGCAGTCGCCGCCGCCATTCTACTAATTGCGGTTGTAATGAGCGAATTTCCAGACGAATGCGAGATAAATCTACGGAAGAGTTGGGAAAAGTGGAAACCATGATTAAAATAAGTTCTTTTTATGAAAGCTAACTGAGAATATTTTCCCAGTGTAATCCATCTCATCTAAGTGGAGATATGAAATATAGGTTGTATCACTTGCGATTACCTCGAAGATAAATAGTATATTTTTGCATCATTCCCATAACTGAGTTACTGATTACCTGAATCACTTCCCTGAATATTATCCTGCTATTAATACTTTTTCAAGGAGGATATATCCAAAAACTTTTGATTATTAACTTGAGTGCATAAATATAGATTCATTGATGCCAGTAATAATTAGCTAATCCGGCAAAAGCTACACCTAATAATTCCGATGATTTTAAATTTTTGGCAAGATTCATAGCTATTTGAAGATGCTCGAATGCTTCCGGCTGTTTCAAACAACTATAATAATAGTGAATAAAGCACACCCTCACATAAAATTGGTATAAATACAGAATATTTCATTAGCGAATATTCCACTCTTCCAACGAATCTAACCGCACCTTAATTAAATCTATTTGCGATTCTAACTTTATTTTTTCTTCCTGAGACTGCTTTAACTGAAACCTCAAATCATCCAACTGTTTAGATAATTTTTGGATTTTTAATTCAGAATCTTCCCGATCTCCCTGAAAATCAGGTAATTTTTCTATAGTCGCTTCTAATTCCAATGGAAGTTGCAAAAAAGGATCACTAAATTCTAAAACTCCCTTTTCTTCTAGTTTCCAATTCTTCCCACTAGGAGAACTAGAAACCCTAGCAGGATTAATCAATATAAAATGACTATCTGCCGACGAAAAATCACCCCGAAAATAAAACAACTTTTGTACAGTTTTTAACTTATGAATATTTAATTTAATATTTATGCTTGGTACAAGCCAGAACTCATCTTTATCAGTTGTAATCACCCAATATTTACCATTTTCATCATTTTCCAAAAAACTTGCTTCATCCTCTTTAAGTTGACGATAACTTTTGGCAGTTAATTCAACAACAACAGAATTTTTAAATAAAACATTAGGAACATCATTATAAACTTGCACCAATTCAGATAGAGAAATATTAACAGGGCTAATTTTCTCTATTTTAAAATTACCAGTAACTATAACTTCTCCATTCTGAACTCGCTCAGTTAGAGAAGATAAATAATGTTCTATCTCAGTTATTCTGAATGCAAAATTTTGATAACAAAGCTGTCTCAATTCATCAACCTTACGGACAATTTCATCTAAGCTTGATTTAGAAATCATTTACCAGTCCACTCCTTAGCTATAACCCTGAGCAATGCTTTTAATTCTAATATGAAAATAGGCTCCATACTTGTATCCTTACTCTTCAGACATAACAAAGAGTTTTTTAGCTCCCTTTCAGTATTTTGCCATAACTTCTGCTGAGATAGAGTTTCTAGATTTAAGTTATATCCTGGTAATGGTTTAACACCCTCAATTTTTAAATCCTTCAAGGATACATGAAAATCATTAAAGAACTTTTTTAAATGACTCAACTTGTAAATTTTAATTTGGTTAATATTACTCTGCGAGTCTAAGCGAGATGTACTATTAAAATATTTACCATTAATTTCATACTCTTCACCAGAAATCAAATAGTCAGGTTCATCAATATTTAATTCTTGCAATTTAGTCTGATTTAAAACCAAACCACAAGTAACTTCATCTTGTGGGTTTTGACTAATGCGTGTTAGTTCTTGTGTGTCAAGAAAACCAGAACCTTTACTCATCATCCGACTGAGTAAAACATTAATTTCCGAATAACGGTTAAACTCTCCCCCTGTTGCTAACCAATGCAAGAGACGAGAACCAATTCCACCAATGTAAACCGGAGTAATTTCATTACTAATATATTTACCTTCTTTGTGTAAAGCTGAGAGAATATTACCAACATAGAAATATAAACCAGCTAAACCAATAGACATTAACCTTATTAGTCCCTGAAAATCAGAATCATCTAAAAATAACTCGCGTTTCTTCTGTAACCAGTTAGCAGACTCTAGACGCAACCATAGATCTAATTTGTCATAAAAAACATATTCATATTCTTTTGTTAGATTTATCCATCCTGTTGGAACATCAAATATTTTTACAATACGAGGATTGATTTTAATAAACTGTGATAATAAATGTCTTTTACCAAAATTAAGTGAACATTGATGAATAAGCTGGTTATCTTGCCAAATAGATATATTAGAAACTGTCTCCCCGATATCAATACAAGTTGTATTCACTAAATCATATTGTTCAAAATCAGTAAAATATTGAGCAAAAGCTAAACTTTGTGAACGGAAATGTTTTGTATCATTTATATTCGGGCAAAGATGTTTAATACCTGTCTTAGCTTGCAAAGCTTCAGTTATTTCTTGCCACATTTGAGCATATTCATACTTATCTCGACGAGAAAAATCAGGAGGGTATGAAATACACCATTGAATCTCTTTAACTTGGTTTTTAACTGCGTGTGCGGTAAGGTGTAAAGTTAAATGTTTGAGAAATAGCCGAATATATCTCAAATTCCCACTTGACCAATTTAAATCTTTTATAAACCAGCTTTCTTGACTATCTAATTCCAAGCTGGAATAGTTAGGAATATAAATTCTACCATCAAAAATTGGACGTTCTTGATTTATATCTGCACTTCCTTGAGTGGTTAGTATAGTCCTCATAGGGAATGGCTTATCTATAGGAATAAAACTTTCGCAAATAAAGTGTTCAAACAAAACTGCAAACCTAGTATCTGTCGGACCATCTGCTATTTGATAATGTAGATTTTCTAAATAAAAAGATTCGATAATTTTATTATCTTTATTAACATAAACGCTAGTATAGTCATCTCTACAATCTATACTAATTTTCCAGAAAAATAAAAGGTCTATTTTCTGTGGAGTTGACAGTAAGATTATACCAATTGTATTGTCTTGGCTATTTTTACATTCAATAAATTTAGGAAAATCATGACAACGAACTATCTGATAATCTCCTAGACCTCCTTTAAACTTTTGAACTTCCTCTACATTAGGAAAAGCGACCTGAAAAGTTTCTTCCCCATATTCAGCATCATAATAAAAACCGTAATATTCGTTCCATCCTTCTGCTTGAAAATTAGGCCATATTTCTAAAACCGGAACTCCGTAAATAATATTTTCTTCTTTAACTATATAATCTTTAAATAATTGTAGTTCACTAATTGGTAAATCTAAAATTAGCCTTACCTGTAATAAATCAGTTTCATCAACAAGTTCAAATTTAAGTTGTTTATTCAATTCTTCTGGAGTGAAAAAATCTAATAAAATATGATTAATAGGTAAAATAGGAGTTATTTGCCTATTAGCCAATAATAAATTTAGGCTTCCTTGTGGTAGTAAAGCACCTGGTAAAATACCCTCTGCGCCAATAAATACCAGCTTTGACAAAAATACATCTTGTAGCTGAAGTCTAAGTTCCTTGAGTTTATCTAAAAGCTTTTCTGTTTTCAGTTTTAAATTTTGCAAATAATAATCCATATACTTATTCAAACTCAATAATTCCCCTTTCAGTTAATTGCCAACTTTGTGAAGTTACTATCACAGCTACCTTAGCAGGTTTTATTAATTTAAACTTACTTTGGCTTGTTACTTTACTTCCTTGAAAATCAAATAAAGCTTCAAGACTTTCCACAGTTGCACGATTTATCTTTAAACCATTTTTAGGCATCAAATAGAATTGTTCTCTACCAATTAACCAATAGTAACCCTGAGCTTGCTTTTCTAAAACTATAGCTTCACTATTTCCTTGACGACGTTTATCAATACTGGCAGTTGTTTCAGAAACCTGCTTTGCTGTTTGTGATATGATTGCAGGATTAGAATTATAAGCCTCCACAATTCGTACTTCTTGAGAATTAAGATTAACAATTGTAGATGTCTTCATCGGAGTATCTTGGTCAGATATTGTTTTTTGTTGATGAGCTTCCACCTGATGATTTATAGAAGTTTTTGGTTCTTCTGCCTGTTGAAACTTAGTTTCTAAGCTACTAGAAAATTCTTTAACTTTCTGAATTTCAACTTGCAACTTTTGTTGCATCTCTTTTAATTGTTGAATTTGTAACTTTAATTGTCCAATTTCCCCTTCAGATTGGTGAATATAATCATCAAATTCATCTCTTGATACTGCTGAAAATGAATTTTGCTGCTCAACTTTGTGACTGAGTTCTAACTGAAGTTGGTTCTGTGCAATTCTGCCATTTACAGGCTTAATTTCTAGAAAAGATGAACTACTAAAGTCAAGAACTCCCTGTTCTTCTAAAATCCATCCGTCTCCACTTCTAGCAGGAGATACCTTAGCTGGCTTTTTAAGAATAAATTCACAGGTATCTGAATTTTCATAATCTTGACAATCAAAAAGTATTTGAACTATTTCACTAATACGAGGATTAATTCTGCGATTTTGTCTAGAAACAGGAAACAACCAGTAAATATCATCATCAGTGACAAGAACCCAATAGTCTCCTCGATTATTTTCTGTAAGTAAT